>NZ_CP029552.1:5415000-5715000 GCF_003173775.1 Methylobacterium sp. 17Sr1-1
GCTCGCTTCGGTGAGGGACTCGGTGCCGGCGAGCGGGCCGGCGGTGGCGATGGCCATGGGGTATCCTCCGGGCATGCAAAGACGTCGCCCGCGATGCGGGCATGGGGGTGCCTTCGCCCGGGGATGCGGGCGTGGCAGGGTTTCGTGCGGTGGGACGAGGGGCGGGACCGCCTTCTGTCGGGCGCGTCCCGCCGGGTATCAGGCCGCCTTGAGCGGCGGGGCCTTGTGCAGGTCGAGCGGCCGGCCGGCCTTGGCGACCTGGCCCGGCCCGTCGTGGCCGACGAGGCGGGGCAGGTCGCGGGAGAGGGCGATGAGCGCGTCGAGGTCGAGGCCGGTCGCGAGCCCCATCTCCTCGGCCATGCTGACCAGGTCCTCGGTGCAGATGTTGCCGGTGGCGCCGGGTGCGAACGGGCAGCCGCCGAGGCCCCCGAGCGCCGCATCGAACCGGTGCGCACCGGCCTCGAAGGCCGCGAGCACGTTGGCGAGGCCGCAGCCGCGGGTGTTGTGGAAGTGCAGCGTCAGGCGCTCCGGCCCGACCAGCGGCAGCACCCGGGCGACGAGGCGGGCGACCTGGCGCGGATTGGCCATGCCGGTCGTGTCGGCGAGCGTCACGCCGTCGACGCCCAGGCCCAAGTAGCGCTCGACCTGCGCCACCACCTTGTCCTCGGGCTCTGGGCCCTCGAACGGGCAGCCGAAGGCGGTCGCGGCGGTCGCGTTGACGCTGACCTGGCCCCGCACCGTCTCCATGATCGCGGCAAAGCCCCGGATCGAGGCCTCGGGCGTCATGCCCATATTGGCGCGGTTGTGGGTCTCGCTCACCGAGGCGACGAGGTTGATCTCGTCGGCACCAGCCGCCAGCGCCCGCTCGGCGCCCTTCGGGTTCGGGACGAGGGCGACGTAGGTGGTGCCTGGGCGGCGGGTAATGCCCGAAAACACCTCGGTCGCGTCGGCGAGCGCCGGCACCGCCTTCGGCGAGACGAAGGACGAGACCTCGATGCGGGTGAAGCCGGCCGCCGAGAGCGCGTCGATCAGCCCGATTTTCTCCGCGGTCGGCACGAAGACCGGCTCGATCTGGAAGCCGTCGCGGGTCGCGACCTCCTGGACGATGATCGAATCCTGGATGACGATCTCGCTCACGCGACAGCCCCGTTCTGGCGCAGCGCCGAGATCGCGGCCTCGTCGAAGCCGAGCTCGGACAGGACCGAGTCGGTGTGGGCGCCGAGGGCCGGGCCCTGCCAGCGCACGGTGCCGGGGGTCTCGGAGAGCTTCGGCACGATGCCGGGCATCTTCACCCGCGCGTCGCCGGGCAGGTCCGCCTGCAGGATCATGTCGCGGGCGAGGTAGTGCGGGTCGGTCACGATGTCGGCGACCGAGTAGATCCGGCCGGCCGGGACCTCGGCCCGGTCGAGCACCTCCAGCGCCTCCGTCACGCTCCGGCTCTTCGTCCAGTCGGTGATGACGGCATCCAGCATCGCGGCCTGTTTCGAGCGGCCCTCGTTGTTGCGGAGGCTGAGATCCTCGGCGAGGTCGGGCCGGCCGATCGCCGCCATGAAGCGGCGGAAGATCGGGTCGCTGTTGCCGGCGATGACGACGAAGCCGCCGTCCCTGGTCGGATAGGTGTTCGAGGGCGTGATGCCCGGCAGCGCCCCGCCGGTGCGGGTGCGGACCTCGCCCAGGAGGTCGTATTCCGGCACCAGGCTCTCCATGACGTTGAACACGCTCTCGACGAGCGAGACGTCGATGACCTGGCCGGCCCCCTGGCCGGTCTTGACCCGCAGGAGCGCCATCAGGGCGCCGATGACGCCGTGGAGCGAGGCGAGCGTGTCGCCGATGCTGACGCCGACGCGGGCCGGCGGGGTGCTCGGATCGCCGGTGGTGAAGCGGAGGCCGCCCATGGACTCGCCGATGGCGCCGAAGCCGGGCCGGTCGCGATAGGGTCCGGTCTGGCCGTAGCCGGAGATGCGGACCATCACGAGGTTCGGGTTGAGGCCCGAGAGCACGTCCCAGCCGAGGCCCAGCTTCTCCAGGCCGCCGGGCCGGAAGTTCTCGACCACGACGTCGGCGCTCTCGGCGAGCTGCTTGACGACCGCGAGGCCCTCCGGCGACTTCAGGTTGACGGCGATCGACTTCTTGTTGCGCGACTGCAGGTACCACCAGAGCGAGGTGCCCTCGTGCATCTTGCGCCACTTGCGCAGGGGGTCGCCCTCGCCGGGCGGCTCGACCTTGATCACCTCGGCGCCGAATTCCGCCATCAGGCGCGTGGCGAAGGGCGCGGCGATGAGCTGGCCGAGTTCCAGAACGCGAATGCCCGCGAGCGGTCCGCTCATGGCGTGTCCTCCATCAGTCTTGGTTGTGCATGTCTATACTGGAGGAGGGCGGCAGCGATCCAACCGTATCTCGCGAGCAATCGTTCGCGGACGGAGAACGCAAGCGAGGAGGAACGCGGGATCAGGACGCGGCGGCCGGGGAAAGGTGCGCTTGGGACCGATGCGCTTGGGACAGATGCGCGACGAGGAGCCCGGCGGCGGGCGAGAGCGTGCCGGGCCGCGTCACGATGATCAGTTCGCGCGCGGCCCAGGGATCGACGAGCGGCACCGCCGCGAGCTGCATCGCCCCGCCGATCAGGCCGAAGACCTGCTCGGGGATGACGCCGAGGCCCATATCGGCCTGGACCATGCGGCAGACCGCGTCGAAGCCCGGCACGTGCACCCGCAGGCGCAAGGGGCGGCCGGTGCGCTGCGCCTCGGCGCGGACGCTGTCGTAGATCGAGCTCTGGGCGTGCAGGCCGATGAAGTCGTAGCCGAGCGCCTCCGCGAAGGCGATCGAGGGGCGCGCGGCGAGCGGGTGCTCCTTGCGCATCACCAGGACGAGCCGGTCGCGCCGGTAGAGGTGGCTGCGCAGGTCGAGCGCCGCGACGGAGCCGGAGCAGATCCCGATCTCGGCCGCGCCCTCGGCGACGCCGCGGATCACGCCGCCGCTCGGCCGCTCCTCGAGGTCGATCTTGATCGCGCCGTGCCGGGCCAGGAAGGCGCGCAGGTCCTCGGGCAGGAACTGCACGATCGCCGAGAGGTTGGCGAGCATCCGGACGATGCCGCGCACCCCCTTGGCGTGCTCGGCGAGTTCGAGCGCGATCTGCTCGGCGCTCGCCAGCATGCGGCGGGTGTGGTGGAGCAGCGTCTCGCCGGCGGGAGTCGGGCGCATGCCCCGCGGCTCGCGGGTGAGCAGCTGGCACCCCAAGGCCTGCTCCATCTCGCCCAGGCGCTTGCTCACGGCGGACGGCGCGATCGCGGCCGCCCGCGCCGCGCCGTTGAGCGTGCCCTCCTCGCAGATCGCCGCGAACAGCCGCAGCGTCTTGAGGTCGAGGCGGTTGAGGAGGCCGGAGGCGGGAAGCTCGTCGGGAATGGCGCGTTCACTCCTCGCAGTTGGGTAAGTTGACCGGAGCTTCGGCAGGATTGCGACCCGCGCATGCCGGCCGCGGATCGTACGCGCCTCGGCGGCGGCGCGCCAACGCGCCGTCGGTCCCGGCCTCTGCGGCAGCGCGGGCCGTCCGTCGCGGGCCGCTCGTGGGCCCGGCCCTCGCCGAATGGATGCGGGCCTTCCGCCTGCGTGAGGGCTCACGCCTCTTCGACCGAGCGGGTCCCGATGATCGACGAATACCCTGTGTTCAGGAGGGCATGATACAAAGATTACTGGCCGTCAGCCGCGATACACCTATTGATGTCGACCGCGAAGCCTGTGATCGATCACCGATCGTCGGGAAACGAGTCCGCACGGGATGCCGCACGAGAACCTGCGAGAGCGGTCGATTCACGCCGCCGTGCGGGTTTCGCGCACTGGTGGGATTGGCTGCCTTCCCTTAAGGTGCCTCGGTAGAACCCGGTCACGATTCGAGCGGTGCGAGGGACGAGGGCGGCCATGCGGTCTGTGCAACCGGCGGAACTCACGGCCTGCGACAAGGAGCCGATCCACATCCTCGGCACGTTGCAGCCGCACGGCTTCCTGCTGGCGCTCGAGGGACCGGACCTGCACGTCGCCCAGGCCAGCGCGAACCTGCCCGACCTCCCCGGCCGCCCGGCGGCGGACGCCCACGGCAAGTCGCTGGCCGAGGCGATGCCGGAGATCGGGGCGCCCCTCGTCGAGGCGCTGACGACGCAGCTCGACCACGACGGCGCGGCCTATCTCGGCGTCCTGACCCTCGAGACCGGGGCCGGCCCGCGCCTCTACGATCTCGCCGCCCACCGCTCCGGCGACCGGACGGTGCTCGAATTCGAGGAGAATGCCGGCGAGACCGCCGCGTCGGGCAGCCTCGACACGCTCTACCCACGGCTGCGGGCCTTCATCGAGGCGCTGCACGGCGCCTCCAGCGTCGAGGAGCTGTGCGGGCTGCTCGCCGCCGACATCCGCCTGCTCACCGGGTTCGACCGCGCCCTGGTCTACCGCTTCGACCGCGAGTGGCACGGCACCGTGGTGGCCGAAGACGGCAACGGCGTGCTGCCCTCCTATCTCGACCTGCGCTTTCCCGCCTCCGACATCCCGGCCCAGGCCCGCGAGCTCTACCGCCGCAACCGGCTGCGCATCATCCCGGATGCCGGCTACGAGCCGGTGCCGCTGGTGCCGCCCCTGTCGCCGACGACGGGCCAGCCCCTCGATCTCGGCCAGTCGATCCTGCGCAGCGTCTCGCCGGTCCATGTCGAGTACATGCGCAACATGGGCACCATGGCGTCGATGTCGATCTCGATCCTGGTCGAGGGCGCGCTGTGGGGCCTGATCTCCTGCCACAACAAGACGCCGCGGCGGGTGCCGCTGCAGACCCGCAACGCCTGCGACATCCTCACCCAGACCTTCGCGCTGCAGCTCGCCGCCAAGGAGCGCGGGGCGCTCTCCGAGCAGCGCCTGGCGCTGGGGGCGATCCAGTCGCGGCTCCTCGGCTTCATGGCCGAGGAGGAGACCTTCGTCCAAGGCTTCCTCAACCACCCCGAGGACGTGCTGGCGATGGCCAATGCCGGCGGGGCGGCGATCGTCACCGACCAGCGCTGCCACCTGATGGGCCGCACCCCCTCGGAGCGGCAGGTGCGGGCGGTCTACGACTGGCTCTCGGCCGAGCATGGCGGCGAGGCGGTGCACGTCACCGACGCGCTCGGCGAGGAATTCCCGCCGGCGCGCACCATCGCCGACACCGCGAGCGGGCTCCTCGCCATCTCGATCTCGGAGAAGTACGCCAGCTACGTGCTGTGGTTCCGGCCCGAGGTGGTGCAGACCGTGCGCTGGGGCGGCGAACCGCAGAAGGTCACCTCCAAGGACCCGGCCGGCGGACCCGACCGGCTGCACCCGCGCAAGTCCTTCGAGACCTGGAAGGAGACACTGCAGGGCCGCTCCCTGCCCTGGACCGTGCCCGAGATCGATACCGCCAAGGACCTGCGCGCCGCGGTGCTCGGCATCGTGCTGCGCCGGGCCGAGGAGCTGGCGGCGCTCACCGAGGAATTGCAGCGCTCGAACAAGGAGCTGGAGGCGTTCTCGTACTCGGTCAGCCACGACCTGCGGGCGCCGTTCCGCCACATCGTCGGCTACGCCGAGCTGCTGCGCTCGCGCGAGGGCGAGAAATTCACCGAGCGCGGCCGGCGCTACGTCGACACCATCATCGAGGCGGCGTTCTCCGCCGGCACCCTCGTCGACAACCTGCTGACCTTCTCGCAGATGGGCCGCAACGCCCTCAACCGCATCCCCTGCGACATGAACCAGCTCGTCGAGGACGTGCGCCGGAAGATGATCCGCGACATCCCCCTCGAGCGGGCGATCCGCTGGCAGGTCGGACCGCTGGGCCGGGCCCAGGCCGACCCGGTGATGATGCGGCTGGTGATCGAGAACCTGTTGTCGAACGCGGTCAAGTACACCCGCGGCCGGCCCGAGGCGGTGATCGAGGTCTCGCGCGAGGCCGACCGCGAGGGGGAGGCAGTCTTTTCCGTGCGCGACAATGGCGTCGGCTTCGACATGGCCTATGTCAACAAGCTGTTCGGCGTGTTCCAGCGCCTGCACCGGGTCGAGGAGTTCGAGGGGACCGGGATCGGGCTCGCGAATGTCCGCAGAATCGTCGAGCGTCACGGGGGGCAGGTCTGGGCCGAGGGCGTCCTCGGCCAGGGCGCGACCTTCCACTTCACGCTCCCCATCCGTTAGAGACGCGCCATGGCCGACCTCAAGCCGATCCTCCTCGTCGAGGACAACCCCAACGATATCGAGCTGACCCTCGCGGCGCTCGAGAAGAGCCAGCTGGCGAACAAGATCGTCATCTGCCGCGACGGCGCCGAGGCACTGGAATTCCTGCGCCGCCAGGGCCCGCACGCCGACCGGCCGGCACAGGACCCCGCCGTGGTGCTGCTCGACCTCAAGCTGCCGAAGGTCGACGGGCTCGAGGTGCTGGCGGCGGTGAAGGGCGACCCGAAGATGCGGGCGATCCCGATCGTGATGCTGACCTCGTCGCGGGAGGAGAGCGACCTCGTGCGCTCCTACCAGCTCGGCGTGAACGCCTTCGTGGTCAAGCCGGTCGGGTTCAAGGAATTCTTCGAGGCGATCCAGGACCTCGGCGTGTTCTGGGCCGTCCTCAACGAGCCGCCGCCGCACCGCACCGATTGGACCTCCGGTGAGTGAGGCGACGGCGCCGGCGGACGGCGGCGCGCCCCTGCGCATCCTGCTGCTCGAGGACAGCGACCTCGACACCGAGCTGCTCTGCGCCATCCTGGAGGATGCGCGTCTCGCCGTCGCGGTCGACCGGGTGATCACCCGCGACGCGTTCACGACGGCGACCGTGCAGCGCCGCCACGACATCATCCTGGCCGATTACGTGCTGCCCGCCTTCGACGGGATGAGCGCGCTCGCCACCGCCCGGGCGAACTGCCCGGAAGTCCCCTTCGTGTTCGTCTCCGGCACCCTCGGCGAGGACGTGGCCGTCGAGGCGCTGAAGCACGGCGCCACCGACTACGTGACCAAGCAGCGCCTCGACCGGCTGCCGCGGGTCATCCTGCGCGCCCTGTCGGAGGCCCGCGCCCATCTGCGCCGCGACGCCGCCGAGCAGGCCCTGCGCGACCTCAACGAATCCCTCGAGCAGCGCGTCACGGAACGGACGCGGGAGCTCGCCGAGACCAACGCGGCCCTCCAGCACCAGATCGCCGAGCGCGAGCGGATCGAGGATGCCCTGCGCCAGGCCCAGCGGCTCGAGGCGGTGGGCCAGCTCACCAGCGGCGTCGCCCACGACTTCAACAACCTGCTCACGGTGATCGCCGGCAACATCGAGTTCCTGGAGCGCGCGGTCTCCGACGAGCGCTCGAAGCGCCGGCTCGACATGATGCGCGGCGCGGCCGAGCGCGGCGCCCGGCTGACGGCGCAGCTCCTCGCCTTCTCGCGCCGCCAGAAGCTCGCGCCGGTGCCGGTGCAGCTCAACCAGACCGTGGCCTCGATGCGCGACCTCCTCCAGAGCTCGATGGGCGGCTCGGTCCGCATCGAGATGACGCTGCAGCCCAACCTCTGGCCGGCCCTCGTCGACGCGACCCAGATCGAGCTCATCATCCTCAACCTCGCGATCAACGCCCGCGACGCGATGGCGGTCGGCGGCTGCCTGACGATCGAGACCGCCAACGTGGCGCTCACCGCCGAGCCGACCCGGCCCGAGGAACCGCCGCCGGGCGACTACGCCATGGTGGCGGTGAGCGACACCGGCACCGGCATCGCGCCCGACGTGCTCGCCCGGGTGTTCGAGCCGTTCTTCACCACCAAGGAGGTCGGCAAGGGCTCGGGCCTCGGCCTCGCCCAGGTCTACGGCTTCGCCAAGCAATCGGGCGGCGGCGTGGGCATCGAGACCGCGCCCGGCGAGGGCACCTCGGTGCGGGTCTACCTGCCGCGGGTGGCGGCGGAGGCCGCCCCGCGCGAGGTGCGCCCGGTCGAGATCGACTGCGCCGGCTGGCGCGACCCGGGCGACAGGCGGGTGGTGCTGGTCGTCGACGACGACAGCGCCGTGCGCGACATCACCACGACGCGCCTCGGCGAGGCCGGCTACGCGATCCGCGAGGCGAGCTCGGGCTTCGCGGCACTCCAGGCGCTGGAGGCCGACCCCTGCGTCGACCTCGCGGTGCTCGACTTCGCGATGCCGGGCATGAACGGGGCCGAGGTCGCGACGGTGATCCGCAGCCGCTGGCCGCAGATCCAGATCCTGTTCGTCACCGGCTACGCCGACCACACCGCCCTGTCGCGGATCGAGGGCGGCGGCGAGGACCGGGTGGTGCAGAAGCCGTTCCGCGGCGAGGACCTGGAGCGCAAGGTCGCTTCGATCCTCGAGCCGCGCCCGCGGCTGACCCTGGTGAGCGGCGGGGCCGAGGCGCCGGTGCGGGCGGCGGGAAAGGCGCGGGGGTAGCGGCGCACGCGGACGACCCGATTACACCGCGACAGATCTCGCACCCCAGGGCCAGAACCCGATCAGCTTGACCATGTGGGGGCTGCTTCCGACCCTCAGCAGCCCTTCACGCGTTCAAGCAGACTGAGCTTAGGTTCCAACGTCGAGGAACCCGCCCCGCCGCCTACCCGGCAGACAAGTCTTCGATGACGATGATCCTAGCGTCCAACGTGCAAAGTCGGGCGCAGATGCGATCGGTAAGAGCAGGGGTGAGATCCCGCACCATCACCGTCACGGTCGATGGCGTCCCATGACGGACCCCGACATGGCATTGCAGACCCTCCTCGACCAAAGAGCCTAGCAACTCAACAACCTGTCTGATGCTCACCTCGCCCTTGGTGCGAGCGGGTTGATCTGGATGCACGATGGCCTCCGTTCTCGGAACCCCGACTACGGTCCCGGGCCGCGAAGTGCGACGAGGATCAGCCGCCATCCAATCGACGCTGGAGCCACTCCTGCGCCTCGTCCAGATCGGCGAACTTAGGCTGGCTTTGGTCATCGACCCGGCCGAACCCCGCCTCCAAGAACCACATGTCTGCTTCGTCCTCATGATCGTCAGAGAGGCGCACCAGTACGGCCACGAGGAATCCATCCGCGAAGACCAGATGGCTCTCCGTGTCGCCGCTACCCATCGCAATCGGCATGGGCTGAAGATGAAGGCTCATGCGGCTCGCCGTTCCAGATGCAGATACGTCGGATCAAAGTCGCACAGCTTGGCGATTTCCTGCCAATTATTAATCTCGAGCTTCCCACCGTGCAACGTTATCAATTCTCCTCGGCGTAATTCTCTCAGTGTACGATTGACGTGGACGTTCGACAGCCCGAGCGCATCGCCCAGTTCTGCTTGCGTGATCGGCAGCCGGTAGGCGTGATCCCGCGCGAGCCCTACCGCCTCGAGCTTGACGTACATCTCGCAGAAGAGGTGCGCGATCGCCTCGGTTGCTGAGCGCCGACCTATCCCAGTCATCCACTGCCGGAAGATCGCTCCGTCCACCAGGGTGTCACGCCAAAGCTTCGCCGCGATGTCCGGGAGCGCGGCCGTCAGTTCGAGCAGTGCCTCGTGCGGGATGAACGCCACCGTAGCCTGCGTCATCGTACACACGCTGTGATCCATCACCTTCAGGTGCAGGCTCTGCAGGTCGGGGATGTCGCCCGGAATGTGGAACGAGAAGATCTGGCGCTTGCCCTCGCTGAGGACCTGATAGCGGCACATCCAGCCCTCTAGTAGCAGGCAGCACTGCGACGGCTGATCCTTCTCCCGCACGATGTCCTGATGCGCAGCCAAATGCCTGCCCGTGACTGGCAGGTGCTCGATGGCCCGCCGCTCCTCGTCGGAAATCCGCGAGATGCTCTCCAACTTGCGGATGAGCATGTCCATGGAGTGGTTCGGTGTGGGGGCCATAGCGGGCTCCCCCTTGCTTTGCAGGTGGAAGCGCACGGCTCTCCCGGCCAACGGCACCTGTCGCGGATACGCCGATGATGCGATGAAAGTGGGTCGGATGTTGGTTTTTGCGAGTAACTTAGATCAACCTGGGGCATATTATTTTTGTGCAAGGCGTGTGTTTTTGTGTCGATTTAGCTCTTTGAGAGCATCATTCAATCGGATTTTCGCCCGTTGTGATTGGATAAATTTCTCAAGTTTTACAGCAATTTGCCTCGATTTTTTTAGATGGAAATCTCTACATCCAACCGGCCGTGTCCTGCCGCAGGGCGATGTAGTCCCCGCCCAGGGCGGCAAGCTGGCATTGAAGCTCCAGGGATCTGACCCGATGGTTGCGCGCCAACATGCGTAGCACGTCAGCCGCGCCGCTTTGGCCATCGGCATCCAGCTCGGCAGCAACCTCAACCACATGGTCAGCTACCGCCTCAACCGCCGCGATGCCGTTAGCCATCGTGCGCATGTAATCCAGCATCTCGTACCGTTCGTTCATGTCGGCCTACGCGCCATCAACCAGCCACGCGGCACTGAGGGTCAAGGAAGCCGCGAAGAGGTCTCGCCCAGCCTCATCGCGCATCAGCACCGAAACCTCTCGGCCTTGACCCGCGCCTGTCTCATCCCGCGCGATGGCAGGCAGAATTGCAATCGCAGCATCACGAGCGGCATGGGCGTTGGGGAACTCAGTCCCCACATCATCTTCCATAAAGTCGCCAGCGCGGGTATCGAAAAAAAACCGGGGCATTAGATGCTCTAACAGTCGTCGGCAGGCGGGGGTCGATATCGACGATCCGACGTCCGTAAATCGACAGCAGGCAAGGCGCACTAACATAGATCCAGAAGCGCACATTTACTCTCAACCGTCTCCTGATAATCTAAGAGGTGCACAATTAAATAATATGTTGCTGTGGTCATGGCTACGATCGCGGCCTGACGGTGGCGTCGGAGACGGCCGCTCCCCACCCTCAGCAGCCCTTCATGCGGTCAAGCTGATAGGGTCTTGACCCGAGTGTCATCCCGGGGCCGCGCGGCGGAGGATGTCGAGACCATCGCGCGGAGCGAAACGGGCTTGAGGAGGGCTGCTCCATGTCGGATACCAACACGCTCGACGCCCTGCGGCGGTCCTTCGACGATCCCGCGGGTATCACGGTGCTGCCGCCGGTCCACCCGGGCGAGATTCTGCGCGAGGAGTTCATGGCGCCGCTCGGCCTCTCCGCCGGCGCGGTCGCCAAGGCCCTCAACCTGCCGCGCTCGCGCATCGAGCGCATCGTGAAGGAGGAGATCGGCATCAGCGCCGACACCGCCCTGCGAATTTGTGAAGCGGATGATCTGGGCCGCTCCTTCCGCACCTCGCACCTGTTCTGGCTCAACCTCCAGATCCGCTTCGAGAGCGAGACGCTGCTGGCGGCGATCGGAGCCGAGCTGGACGGGATCAGCCCCGTGCCGGACGCGGCGTGACGCTCCTGCGGCGCAGGGACGAGGCAAGCCGCGTCAGCAGTGCCGCAGACGCTTCCGATCCGACGTGCTAGGTTCGCTCCGATAAGGACCGGTCCGCACGCTCGGCCGGCCCACGGGAGGATGAACGCCGCATGGCAGGACCCATGGTGACGTCCATGGCCGAAGCCCGACCGATCCGGATCCGCGTCCCCGCGCAGGCGGGAGTGGACGCCGTCCGCCGTCGCATCCCCCCGATCACGCGAGCCCGCGCGCCCCGATCCCCGTCGGCCGGCCTCCGCGCCGCGCGCCCGCTCGCGCACCCCGTTCCGCATCGCATCGCGAGGTTCTCATGACAGTGACCAAGTTCGGTCTCGGCCAGCCGCTGCGCCGGGTCGAGGATCGTCGGCTGATCACCGGCGAGGGCCATTACGGCGACGACCACGCCCCCGAGGGCTGCCTGCACGCGGCCCTGCTGCGCAGCCCGCATGCCCACGCCACGTTCACCATCACCGATATCGAGGCCGCCCGGTCGATGCCCGGCGTGCGCCTCGTGCTCACCGCCGAGGACGTGGCCAATCTCGGCGACATCAAGTGCCAGGCGCCGCTGCCCAACAGCGACGGCAGCCAGAACCACGTCGCCAACATCCCGCTGCTCGCCAAGGGCGTCGTCAAGCATATCGGCGACGCCGTCGCCTTCGTGGTCGCCGACACGGTGGCCCAGGCCCGCGACGCCGTCGAGGCGATCGGCATCGATTACGACGTGCGGCCCGCCGTCGTCGGCATCCGCGGCGCGATCGCCGGCGGCGCCGCCGCCGTGTGGGACGAGCAGCCCGACAACGTCTCGTTCGACGCGACCATGGGCGACAAGGCGCCGGTCGACGCCGCCTTCGCCAAGGCCGCCAAGGTGGTGAAGGTCGAGGTCGAGAACCAGCGCCTCGTCACCAACTACATGGAGACCCGCAGCGTCGTCGCCGAGTACGATGCGGGGGCCGAGCGCTTCACCCTCACCATCCCGAGCCAGGGCGTGCACGGCCTGCGCAAGACCCTGACCGGCGTGCTCGGGGTCGCGAAGGACCAGATCCGCGTCGTCACCGGCGATGTCGGCGGCGGCTTCGGCACCAAGACCTTCACCTACCGCGAGTACCCGCTGGCGGCGGAAGCCGCGCGCCGGCTGAACCGGCCGGTGAAGTGGGTGTCGGAGCGGGGCGAGCACTTCGTCGCCTGCACGCAGGGGCGCGACAACCTCTCGGTCGGCGAGGTCGCGCTCGATCAGGACGGCACCTTCCTCGCCATGCGCTTCGACGTGATCGGCGATCTCGGCGCCTACCTGTCGCAGTACGGGCCCTACATCCCCTATCTCGGCGCCACGATGCTGACCGGCGTCTACAAGACCCCGGCGGTGTTCGTCCGGGTGCGCGGCGTCTACACCAACACCGTGCCGGTCGACGCCTATCGCGGCGCCGGGCGGCCGGAGGCGGCCTACCTGATCGAGCGCCTGGTCGATCGGGCGGCGCGGGAGACCGGGATGTCGCCGGCCGAGATCCGCCGGCGCAACTTCATCCCGCCGAGCGCGATGCCCTACACCACGCCGATCGGCGACCGCACCTACGACACCGGCGACTTCGCCGCCCATATGGGCCGCGCCATCGAGGCGGCCGACTGGGGCGGCTTCGAGGCCCGCGCCGAGGAGTCCCGCCGCAACGGCCTGGTCCGCGGCATCGGGCTCGCCACCTACATCGAGTGCACCGCCTGGGGCGAGGGCGAGGACGTCAAGATCACCCTCGACAAGGACGGCGGCGCCACCGTCTATGTCGGCACCCAGTCGAACGGGCAGGGCCACGCCACCGCCTACGCCCAGTTCGCCGCCGAGCATCTCGACCTGCCGCTGGAGCGCATCCGGATGGTGCAGGGCGACACCGACAAGGTCGCGACGGGCGCCGGCACCGGCGGCTCGCGCTCGATTCCCGTCGGGGGCATCTCGGTGGGGGCAGCTTCGAAAAACCTCGCCGGCAAGCTCAAGGAGCTCGCCTCCGAGGAGCTGGAAGCGGGTGTGGGCGACCTCGAGATCGCCGAGGGCGCGGTGCGGGTGGCCGGCACCGACAGGTCGATCGACTTCGCGGCGCTGGCGAACCTGCCGAAGGCCAGCGAGGCGATGCTGACCGGCCAGGGCGACTTCGTGCCGCCGAGCGCCACCTACCCCAACGGCACCCACGTCGCCGAGGTCGAGATCGACCCCGAGACCGGGATCACCGAGGTCGTGCGCTACTCGATCTGCGACGATTTCGGCATCGTGGTGAACCCGCTGCTGCTGGCCGGCCAGGTCCATGGCGGCGTGGTGCAGGGCATCGGCCAGGCCCTGCACGAGCGCACGGTCTACGACGACGACGGCCAGCTCCTGACCGCCAGCTTCATGGACTACGCCATGCCGCGGGCCGGCGACGTGCCGTTCTTCCACTTCGAGACGAAGAACGTGCCCTCGACCACCAATCCGATGGGCATCAAGGGCGCGGGCGAGGCGGGCAGCATCGGCTCCTGCCCGGCGGTGATGAACGCGGTGGTCGACGCCCTCGACCGCAGCGTGGGCCTGCGCGACATCGACATGCCGGCGACCCCGGCCCGGATGTTCGCGGCCCTGGCGCCCCTGCGCAAGGCCGCCGCCGCCTGATGGCGACGGTCCTCGCGTCCTGAAGCGCGGCGCCCGGCCCGCGGCGCCCGGCCTCCTGGCCGGGCGCCGTTTTCATGAGCGGGGGACCAGGGGCTGCTCAGGTATAGACGCCCGGCGCCGTGGCGGTCGCGAAGGCGCCGTCGCCCGCCTGCACCGCGCGGCCCTCGCCGGCGCCGTACTGCAAGAAATGCTCCAGCGGGTTGATGCCGGCCGCCGCCACGTCGGGATTGGCCGCCAGGTAGGCCTTGGTGTCGAAATTGGCCGAGGGGTCGCGGCCCTCCTTCCAGCCATATTGCAGGTAGTGCTGGAGCGGGTCGATGCCGGCCGCGGCCACGTCGCTGTAGGCGGCCAGATAGCCCTTGGTGTCGAAATAGGCGTTCGGGTCGCGGCCCTCGCGCCAGCCGTACTGGCCGAAATGCGCCTCCGGGTCCTGGCCGGCGAGCAGCACGTCGGTGTACTGGCTGAGATAGAACAGGTCGTCGACCGCGGCGTTGCCGTCGGCCTGCACGATCGTGCGGTCGGAGAACTCAAACACCTCGGTGTTCTTGACCTCGTCGGTGCCCGTCGATCCGCGGAAGGTCACGAGCGAGCCCGAGGAGGCGACCGCCAAGTCGCGGAAGGCGGCGTCGAACACCGCCGTGTCGGTGCCGGCCGCGCCGTCGAGCCGGTCATTGCCCGGGCCGCCATTCATCCGGTCGTTGCCGACATCGCCGAACAGCACGTCGTTGCCGGCATCGCCGAACAACGTGTCGTTGCCGAGATCACCGTCGACGAGATCGTTGCCGTCGCCGCCGCTCACCAAGTCGTCGTCCTCGCCACCGGCGACGAAGTCGTTGCCGGCCTCACCGAACACCTGGTCGTTGCCCTGCTCGCCGACGAAAAAGTCGTTACCGGCGCCGCCGTAGATCGTGTCGTTGCCCGGATTGCCGGCGGCGTAGTCGTCGCCGTCCTGGCCATAGATCAGGTCGTCGCCGGCCTCGCCGATGAGCTGATCGACACCGCCGCCGCCATAGATGACGTCGTTGCCGGGTCCGCCGGCGATGTAGTCGATGTCGGCCCCGCCGGTGACGACGTCGTTGCCGTCCTGCCCGTCGATGCGGTTGAAGCCGCCCGGATCGGTGATCGTGTCGTTCCCTGGGAGCCCCAGGATGACGTCGTTGGCGGTCGTCCCGGTGAGGACGTCGTTGCCGTTCGTGCCGAGGATCGTGGCCATGCTTCATCCTTCCGAGGATTGGACAGGAGTTGCGACGGCGCAAAGTTATCAACACCAAACGATCGAACTTTAATTCATGTGAATCGATGTGTGTTTTTGGCCATTATCTGCATTATTGCTGACGTCGGGACGATCACTACTTGTAACGTGCGAATATCGACGGCGCAGAATTCTGCGCCGCCGGGTTAACAGACAGGATCGAGGGAGGCGCCGCGCCGGCGCCTCCCGGCCATGGCGGCTCAGGCCGCCTTGCCGGCCTTGGATGAACCGGACTTGGACGAACCGGACTTGGACGAACCGGACTTGGACGAACCGGACTTGGACGAACCGGACTTGGTGTCGCCGGGCTCCGTCTCGCCGGAGGCGGGCTCGTCGCCCTCGGCGTTGAGGCGCTCGGCGAGGTCGGTCAGCAGCTGGTCGGTCTTCTTCTCTTCCTGGAGCGTCTCGTCGAGCAGCCGGGCGGCGTCCTCGTGGCCGAGCTGGAGCGCCCAGGTTTTCAAGGTGCCGTAGCGAGCGATCTCGTAGTGTTCGAGGGCTTGGGCGCACGCCGCCAGCACGGCATCCGCGGCCGGGCCGTCGCCGAAATCTTCCAGATCCTCCTCCATCTCGCTCGTCAGGCCCTGCATCGCCTCGCAGGTCTTGCCGCGGGCGGGCTTGCCGATGATGTCGAAGACCTGCTGGATCCGCTCGACCTGGGTTGCGCTCTCCTCGGCATGGGTCTCGAAGGCCTGCCGCAACTCCTCGTGTTGCGCCGACTTGGCCGCCTTCTTCAGCGCACGGACCGATTGCCGCTCGGCATAGTACACGTCCTTGAGCGTCTCGTAGAACGCGTCCTGCAATGTCTTCTGCTTCGTTGCCATACGCGCGCCTGCCTTGACTTTAGGTCAGCTGACCCGATCACCGGCTCGTCGAACCGAGACCGCAGGCAGAACGCGGGAAATCTGGCTGGGATCCGGGCAGATTCGTGGAAAATCGACGGGGAGGCTCCGGGCGGGCAACGGTCGGCCGTGGAGCGAGGCGTCGCGCCGCCGGGGCGATCGTCCCCGGCGGCTCTCGTAGTCCGGTCGTTCCTCAGCAGGACAGCTTGCGGCCCTCGCGGAAGCCGTGGACCTGGAAGTGCTTCTGGCCCGACTCCATCTTGCCGGCGAGCACGGCGCGGGCCACGTCCGGATTGCAGCGCAGGTACTCGCGCTCGTTGAAGGCGGCGCCACGGTTGCGCTCGCCGTAATCACGGTCACGAGACCCGTAGTCGCGCTCGCGGCCACGGTAATCGTCCCGCCGGCCGTAATCGTCGCGGCGGTCCCGAGAGTCGCGGTCGCGGTAGTCGCTGTCGCGGCTGCGGTAGTCGCGATCCCGATAGTCGCGGTCGCGGTCGCGGTAGCCGTAATCGGGGCCGCCGTAGGGTTGAGCCGTGGCGGTGCCCACCGCGGCGATCAGGCCCAATCCGACGACCGCCATCATCCCGAGCTTCTTCATCGTCCGTCATCCCCCTTTGCCAGGCGCTTCGTCGCCGCTGGGGAAGCTAGAGCGATCGTGGGCGATGGGGATAGCGCCGTCATGTCCCGGTGGAGGTGGTCGTCTGCGTAAGGGCCCGTCACGCCAGGCCATAGAGGTGGCAGGCGACGGCCCGGCCCGGGGCCGCCTCGCGCAAGGAGGGCGCCTCGACGCGACACCGATCGAAGGCGTGCGGGCAGCGGGGATGGAAGTGGCAGCCCGGCGGGGGCTTGAGCGGCGAGGGCGGCTCGCCCTCCTGGAAGCTCATCGCCACCGGCCGCTCCGGGTCCGGCACCGGGGAGGAGGCCTTGAGGAGCTGGGTGTAGGGGTGCAGCGGCTCCTCGAAGAGCGGGCCGACCGGGCCGCTCTCCACCACCCGGCCGAGATACATCACGGTCACCCGCTGGCAGAAATGCCGGACCACGCCGAGATCGTGCGAGATGAACACGAAGGCGAGGTTGCGGGCCTGGCGCAGCGATTCGAGCAGCCGCAGGATCTGCGCCTGGACCGAGACGTCGAGGGCCGAGACCGGCTCGTCGGCGAAGATCAGGTCGGGCCCGAGCGCCAGCGCCCGGGCGATGCCGATGCGCTGGCGTTGGCCGCCGGAGAATTCGTGGGGAAAGCGCGCGGCGGCGGTCGCCGGCAGGCCGACCTCGGCCAGCAGCGCGGCGACGCGCTCCGAGCTTTCCGCCCCGCGGGCGAGGCCGTGGACCCGCAGGGGCTCGGCGAGGGCCTCGCCGATGCGCTGGCGCGGATCGAGGGAGGAGGCGGGGTCCTGGAACACGATCTGCATCCGCCGCCGCAGGCGCCGCAACGCGCCGCCAGGCGCCGCCAGCACGTCCTGCCCGTCGAACCGCACCGCGCCGCCGTCGGCCTCGGTGAGGCGGAGCGCCACCCGGGCGGTGGTGGACTTGCCGCAGCCCGACTCGCCGACGATGCCGAGGGCTTCGCCCCGCGCGACCGTGAACGACACCCGATCGAGGGCGCGCACGAGGCTCGTCTTCGCGACCGGGAAGCCGCGGCGGATGGTGAAGCTCTTCGAGAGGTCCTCGACCTCGAGGAGCGGAGGTGTCGTGCTCATGCGGCCCTCACCCAGCAGCGCACCGCGTGGTCGGGCGCGCCCGGGAGCGGCACCAGCGGCGGACGATCGCGGCAGCGATCCTCGCGGAGAGAGCAGCGGCCCTGGAAGCGACAGCCCTCCGGCATCTCCGGCAGGGTCGGCACCGTGCCGGGGATCGCCGCCAGTTCCTGCACCCGGTCGACCCGCGGCATCGCCTGGAGCAGGCCTTCCGCGTAGGGGTGGGTCGGCCGGGCGAAGAAGGCGCGCACCGGCGCGCTCTCGACCACGTCGCCGCCATACATCACCATCACCCGGTCGGCGACCGAGGCGACGACGCCGAGATTGTGGGTGATGAGCAGCACCGCCAGCCCTTCGCGGCGCTGGATGTCGGCGAGCAGCGCCAGCACCTGCGCCTGGATGGTGACGTCGAGCGCCGTCGTCGGCTCGTCGGCGATGAGCACGCGGGGGCTGCAGGCGAGCGCCATCGCGATCATCACCCGCTGGCGCATGCCGCCGGAGAACTGGTGCGGGTAGGCGTCGATCCGCTCGGCGGCGGAGGGAACCCGCACCCGCTCGAGGAGGGCGATCGCCTTCTCGCGCGCCGCCGCCTTCGACAGGCCGCGATGGCGCCGCAGCGCCTCGGCGATCTGGAAGCCGATGGTCAGGACCGGGTTGAGCGAGGTCATCGGCTCCTGAAAGATCATCGCCAGGCGGTCGCCGCGCATCGCCTCGCGCTGGGCTTCCGTCGCCGCCCGCATGTCGGTTCCGTCGACCACGATCGAGCCCGCGGCGACGCGGCCGACCTTCGGGGCCAGCAGCCCCATCACCGACAGGGCCGTGAGGCTCTTGCCGCAGCCCGATTCGCCGACGAGGGCCAGGGTCTCGCCCCCGGAAACCGCGAACGAGACCCCGCGCACCGCGTCGTACCAGGTGCCGCCGGCCCGGATCTGGGTGGTCAGCCCCTCGACCCGCAGGAGATCGGGTGTGCTCATGAGATGGGGTGTGCTCATGGGGCCCCCCGCGGGTCGGTGGCGTCGCGCAGGCCGTCGCCGATCAGGTTGAGGCCGATCATCACGGCGAGGATCGCCAGGCTCGGGAAGATCGACAGCCAGGGCGCGTCGAGCAGGTTGTCGAAGCCCTCGCGGACGATGCTGCCCCAGGTCGCGGTCGGAGGCGGCACGCCGAGGCCGATGAAGGCGAGGGTCGATTCGGTACGGATCGCAGTGGCGAGCCAGAGCGAGGCCAGCACCACCACCTCGTCGAGGATGTTCGGCAGGATGTGGCCGAACATGATGCGGAAGTCCGAGTAGCCGAGCGCCCGGCAGGCATCGACGAAGTCGCGCTGGCGCATCGCGAGGGTCGAACCCCGGGCGATGCGGATGAAGGCCGGGATCGCCGTCACCGCGATGGCGAGGATCAGGTTGCCGAGGCTCGGCCCCAGGACCGCCACCAGCATCAGCCCCATGATGAGCTGCGGGAAGCTGAGCAGCACGTCGGTGGCCGCCGTGATGAGCCGGTCGGTCCAGCCGCCGAAATAGCCCGCCACCACCCCGATCACCGTGCCGGCGACGACGCCGATGAGGGTGGCGAGGAAGCCGACCGAGAGCGAGATCCGGGCGCCCCAGATCACCCGCGAGAGCACGTCGCGGCCGAAGAAGTCGGTGCCGAACCAGTGCTCGGCGGACGGGCCCATCAGGGCGGCGACCGGATCCTGCTCGTTGGGATCGTACGGTGCGATCCAGGGGGCGAGGATGGCGAGGACGACGACCGCGATCACCGTGACGGCGCCGATCATCAGGCCCGGCGAGCGGGTGGCCCGGCGCCAGGCGCTCGGGGCGGCGGAGGCGGCGGCCGCGCTCATTGGGCCAAGACCCGCGGATCGACGAGGCCGTAGGCGATGTCGGTGAGCACGTTGGCGACCACGATGGCGAAGGCGGAGACGACCATCAGGCCCTGGAGCAAGCTGTAGTCGCGCTGGGTCAGCGCGGTCACGATCAGCTTGCCGAGGCCCGGGCGGTTGAACACGATCTCGGTCAGCACCGCGTTGCCGATCAGCACGCCGAGATAGAGCCCGACCACGGTGACGACCGGGACCAGCACGTTGCGCAGCGCGTGGCGCCAGACCACGATCCGGGCCGGCATCCCCTTGGCGCGGGCGGTGCGGACGTAGTCCTCGCCGAGCGCCTTCAGCATGCCCGAGCGGGTGACGCGGGTGACGTAGGCGACCATCAGGAGCCCGAGATTGAGCGCCGGCAGCACCAGCGCGCCGAGCCGGTCGAGGATCCCGCCGGTGCGCGGGGTCGAGATCACCGGGAACCAGCGCAATTGCACGGCGAAGGCGATCAGCAGCAGGATGCCCGAGACGAAGGCCGGGAAGGACACGCCGGCGAGGGACACGATGCGGGCGATCCAGTCGGCGAACCCGTCGCGCCGGCGCGCCGCCACGACGCCCAGCGGCACGCCGACCCCGACGCCGATGGCGACGGCGGCCAGCGTCAGCTCGATCGTGTAGGGCAGGACGTGGGCGACGTCCTCCAGCACCGGCCGGTTGGTGGTCAGCGAGCGGCCGATATCGCCGGTGGCGATCTGCCCCATGAAGCTGAGGTATTGGACGACGATCGGCTGATCGAGCCCGAGCTTCGCCCGCAGGTCGGCTCGGGCGGAGGCGCTCGCCTGGTCGCCCAGGATCACGATGGTCGGATCGCCCGGCACCACCCGCACGAGCACGAACACCACGGTCAGCACCGCCACCAGCGTCGGGATCGCCAGGAGGAAGCGCTTGAGGATGAACTGGAGCATGGGCGGGCCGGGGGTTGGAGGAAGCACGGTGTCGGATCAGGCGCGGGTTTCTCCCTCCCCCCTCTGCGGGAGAGGGTGCCCGGCGGAGCCGGGCGGGAGAGGGGCAGCGCGACGCTGATCCAGATGGCGCCCTTCATGGAGCGCGCGACCTCTCCGGAAGCGGCGTCCCCTCTCCCGGCCCGCTCCGCGGGCCACCCTCCCCCGCAGAGGGGGGAGGCGATACGCACGTCCTGCCGTGAGAAACCGGCAAGCTGCGCGCCGAGAAGGACTTACTTCTTGTCCGTCGCTTCCGTGATCACCGGCCCCAGATGGATCGCACCCTTGAAGTCGTAGCCGTAATCGACCGTCTTCCGGTGCGCCCAGACCTGCAAGCCTTCCGAGAGCGGCACGGCGCAGACCTGCTCGATGATCTTCACCTGCGCGTCCTTCCACAGCGCCTTCTGCTTCTCCGGATCGGGCTCGGTCCGGGCCTTGCGGATCTCGGCATCCGCCGCGTTGCAATGGGAGAAGTTGGTCACGGCCGTCGGCGTGCCGACCGTCGAGGCCGAATCGAAGAACTGGGTCAGGTAGGTGTCGGCGACGGGAAAGCGCGCCGCGGCGTAGTAGACCGCGTCCGACAGGTCCTTGCGGATCTGGGCGTGGAAGGTCTGGTGGTCGACGACGTCGAGCTTCAGCTCGATCCCGGCCTTCTTGAGCTGGCCCTGCACGATCTGCATCGCGGTCAGCATGGTCGGCAGGCTGGTCTGGATCGCCGTGATGGTGATCCCGTTCGGGTGCCCGGCCTCGGCGAGCAGCGCCTTGGCCCTGGCGAGGTCGTAGGCCGGGAGCGGCGCCTTGTCGTCGGTGCCGAGATAGCCCTTGGGGATGATCGACACCGCCGGCTCGGTGACGCTGGCGCCCTTGAACTGCACGATCTGCGCTTGGCTGATCGCGTGGGCGATGGCGCGGCGCACCCGCACGTCGTCGAGGGGCTTGTGGCTGATGTTGAGATGCAGCAGCGCGAGTTCCGCCGGCCGCACGATGTCGACCGTGACGTCGGCCTCGCGGCCGAACCGCTCGGCCCAGCGCTGGTCCTGGCGGCCGTAGACGATGTCGAGCTCGCCCGAGGTGAAGGCGAGGTCGCGGGCCGCATCCGCCGGGATCAGCCGGTAGAGGATGCCGCCGAGCTTCGGCGTGCCGCGGAAATAGTCGGGGTTGGCGACGAGCCGCACGCTCTCGTTCGGCTTGTACTCGGCGAAGGCGAAGGGTCCGGTGCCGATGGGCTTCAGGCGGAAGTCGTTGCCGAGCGCCTCGACCGCCTTGCGGCTCAGGACGTTGCCGCCGTGGTAGTTCGCCACGAGGCCCAGCAGCGACGGCACCGGGTGCTTGAGGGTGATCCGCACCGTGGACGGGTCCACCGCCTCGATCGCGTCGAAGGCGGCGTAGTCGGTCGAGAACGACGACGTCTTGGGATCGGCGGCGCGCTTCAGCGAGAACACCACGTCGTCGGCGGTCATCTCGCCGTAGCCGCCGTGGAACTTCACGCCCTTGCGCAAGGCGAAGGTCCAGGTGCGGCCGTCCTCCGAGCGGGTCCAGGATTCGGCGAGGTCCGGCTCCAGGGTCTCGAGGCTGGTCGAGCCGGGCTTGAACCGCACCAGCCCGTTGAAGATCCAGGAGACGACCGGCTTGTCCTGGGTGCTGGTGGCGCGGAACGGGTCGAGCTGGCTGACATCCGCCGCCGCCATGCCGATCGTCAGGGTCTTGCCATCGGGTGCCTTGGGCGTTTGCGCGAGAGCCGGCCCGGCGGCGAGCAGGGCGGCCGCGGCGAAGAGGAAGCGTCTCATCGTGGTGATCCCCCTGGGTTTCTCTTAATGTTCGATCTCGCCCTCCGACCGGTACGGCCCGCGCCACGCGGCGAAGCGCTCGATCCGGAACGGCTGGAGGGGGGAGGCGGAGCGCCCCTGCGTCACGAGCTCCGCCAGGATCTCGCCGACGGCCGGGCCGAGCTGGAAACCGTGGCCGGAGAAGCCGAAAGCATGAACCAGGCCGGGCGTGGTGCCGGAGGGCCCGATCACCGGAATGTGGTCCGGCATCTCGCCGTCGAGCCCGCTCCAGCTGCGAATGACCTGGGCGTGGGCGAGATCCGGGATCAGCGTCAGGGTCTTCCCCATCGCGCCGAGCGAGACCGCCGAGACGGGCCGGGCGAGGCCGTCGGCGATGTCGGCCGTGCCGCGCCCGCCGCCGAGGACCACGTTGCCGCGGCGGGTCTGGCGCACGTAGACGTCGCCGCCGACGACCCCGATCGAGCGGGTGACGAGCGGGCCCGACGGTTCGGTCACCACCATGTTGGGGGAGAGCGGCGCCACCGGGGCGGTCTCGCCGAACCAGCCCGCCACCGCGCCCCCGTAAGCGCCGGCGGCGTTGACGAGGCTGCGGCTCTTCACCGTCACCCCCTCGGCCTCGACCGTGAAGCCGGACCCGTCATGGATCGCGTGGCGCACGGGGGCGTGCTCACGCACCTCCGCCCCGAGGCGGCGGGCCAGCCGCGCGAAGGCCGGCCCCACCACCCGCGGATTGGCCTGCCCGTCGGTCGGCGAGAGCGAGGCGCCGACGACCGCCGGGCCGAGCCACGGCATCTCGGCGCGCAAGGCGTTCGGGCCCAGCAGCTGGAGGTCGAGGCCGTGCCCGGCGGCGTCGCGGGCATAGGCCTCCAGCACCGCCATGTCGGATTCGGAGCGCGCGAGCTTGATGTGGCCGGTCGCCTCGAACCCGACATCCTCGCCGAGCTTGGCGTTCAGGCCGTCCCACAACACCCGGGCGCGCTGCGACAGCGGCAGCTCCGCGAAATCGCGGCCCTGCTGGCGCACGCCGCCGAAATTCACCCCGCTGGCGCCGGCGCCGCACAAGCGCTTTTCCAGGAGGGCCACGGTGAGCCCGGCCTCGCGCAGGGCCACGGCGGCCGCGCAGGCCGCGGTGCCGCCGCCGATGATCGCGACGTCGACGGTGAGGTGCTCCATCACGCCGGCTCCCGCAGCGGGATCGGCTTGATCGGCGCCTGCCCGCGCAGGCGGCCGACCGTCTCGACCGGCACCCGCAGGTGGTGGGCCAGGATCTCGGCGGCGGCGTGGCCGCAGACCCGGCCCTGGCAGCGGCCCATCCCGGCCCGGGTCAGGGCCTTGAGGCGGTTCATCTCGCTCGCGTCCCGCTCGGTCGCGGCGCGCCGCAGGGCGCCCGCGGTGATGCCCTCGCAGCGGCAGACGATCTCGTCGTCGGCGATGCTCTCCACGATGTGGTGCGGGTAGGGGTAGGCGGCTTCCAGCGCGGCGCGAAAACGGGCCTGCCGGGCGAGAAGCCGGTCGAGCCGGGCCTCGCGGGCGGCGTCGCGCGGCCGGCCGAGATCGGCGAGCAACGTCAGCGCCGTGCGCTCGCCCTGGAGTTCGGCCACGTCCGCCCCGCCGATGCCGCTGCCGTCGCCGGCGAGATAGACGTGCGGGTGCGAGGCGCGGCCTTGCGCAGAGCGCTCCGGCTGCCATTGCCGCGTCACCGGATCGAACGCGAACCGGCAGCCGGCGAGGTCGGCGGCTTGCGCCTCGCTGCGCAAGCCGAACGAGGCGCCGACCCCGTCGCAGGCGATCCGGTGCCGGCGGCCGCCTGCATCCTCGAAGGACAGAGCTTCGACCTGCATCGTGCCCTCGACCGCGACCGCCCGCACGCCGGGGCGCACCGGCAGCCCGCGCAAGGCGCCGCGCAAGGTGTACCAGACCCCCTTGGCCAGGGTCGCCGGCATCGCGGCGAGGCGGGGAGCCGCCATCACCTTGGGCTTCAGCGGCGTGACGTCGAGCACGGCCACGACCTCCGCCCCCGCCTTGGCGTATTGATGCGCGACGAGGGGCAGGAGCGGCCCGGCCCCGACGAGCGCGACGCGCCGGCCGATCGCCATGCCCTGCGCCTTGAGGGCGATCTGCGCCGCCCCGAGGGTGAACACGCCGGGCAGGGTCCAGCCCGGGAAGGGCAGGGTGCGGTCCATGGCCCCCGTCGCGAGGACCAGCCGGTCGGCCGCGATCCGGTCATGGCCCTCGGGCCCGAGGCAGTCGAGGTCGAAGCCAGCCGGCTCGCGCCCTGAGAGCCCCCACACTATCGTGCCGGGACGGTAGTCGATCCGCGGGGCCAGCGCATCGGCGAGGTCGTGCAGCGCCGTCGCCCGGCCGGCCTCGAAGCCGTAGAGGTCGGCGGCCGGCCGCTCGGCGCCCGGCGGCGGCCGGCGGTAGATCTGGCCGCCGGCGCGGTGGCCCTCGTCGACGAGGAGCGGGCGCAACCCCGCCTCGGCGAGGACTTGCGCCGCCCTGAGGCCCGCCGGCCCGGCGCCGACGATCGCGACGACCGGATCAGCCACAGACGCCTCCCGTGACCACCGCCCCAGTGATCGCCGCCCCCGTGATCACCGCCATGCCGGGCTCGACCAGGGTGGTGCAGGCGCGCACCCGGCGACCATCCGCCAGGGTCACCCAGCAATCCTGGCAGGCGCCCATCAGGCACCAGCCGGCCCGCTCGCCGGGCCCGAACTCGAAGCGGCGGAGAGAGTGCCGGTGCAGCAGGATCGCGGAGAGCAGCAGGTCGCCGGCCTGCGCCTCGACCGCCACCCCGTCGATGGTGAAGGGCACGGCCGGGCCGGGCCGCTGCGCGAGGCGGCGGAACAGCCCGGTCACAGCATGTCCTCGTGCCGGCAGTTCAGCAGGAGTTCGGCGACGCTCGCGGTGTTCGGCAGCCGCACCAGCGTCTCGATCACGGCCGCGACGTCCTCCGGCCGGGACATCAGGTCCCGCGGCTGCTTGGTGACGTGGGCCGTCATGTCGGTCTCGACGAAGCCGGGGCAGAAGGCGGTCGCCCGGATGCCGTGCTCCCAGCCCTCGCGCCGCACCGCCTGGGTCAGGCTGACGAGCGCGGCCTTCGCCATGGCGTAGCCGGCATTGTCGTTGCGCACCCGCTTGCCCGAGAGCGAGGCGATGTTGACGATCCGCCCGGACCCCGACGCGACGAGGTGCGGCCAGGCCGCCCGGATCAGCCGCATCGGCGCCTTGACGTTGACGGCCATCAGCGCGTCGAAGGCGGTCTCGTCGGGATCGAGGAAACGGGCCATCGGGTTGATGCCGGCGGCGTTCACCAGCACGTCGATCCGGCCGAATTCGTCGAGCGTGGCAGAGGTCCAGGCCTCGGCGGCGCCCGCCTCCGCGGCGTCGTAGCGGCAGGCGTGCCACGGGGCGGGAACTGAGCGCGGATCGCGCAGGCCGGCGCTGATCCGGTAGCCGGCCGAGGCCAGCCGCTCCGCCACCGCCCGGCCGATGCCGCGTGAGGCGCCCGAGACCATCGCGACCCGTCCCGCCGGCTCAAGCATCGCCGCCCCGCTGTCCCGGTGATCGCCGCATCGACGCCATCTCCCCGTTCGCCACCGGAGGATTGATCGTTGCCGTGCCTTGAGCAACACCTATTTCGGCAGGCGAACGATTTTGCCGGCGTTCTTTCGCTGGATGAAAAAGATGAGCGTGAGCGACGAAACAGGCCCGGCCGAAACGAAATCGACCGACCGATCCGGGCCGGCGCGTCTCGCCGGGCTGCTGCGCCATCTCGGCGAGGCGGGTCCGGGCGGCGCGCGTCTGAGCGCGCTCGCCGCCGCCGCCGGCCTGCCGGCGCCGACGGCCCTGCGGCTGCTGCGGGCGCTCGTCGCCGAGGAGCTGGTCGACCTCGATCCGGGACCTAAGACCTACCGGCTCGGCCTCGGGCTGTTCCGGCTCGCCGCCCAGGCCGGCAACCCGCTGGGCCTGCGCGACCTCGCCCGCCCGGCCCTGCTGCGGCTCACGGGGGCGCTCGGCGAGACGGTCTTCCTCCTCGTGCGCAGCGGCTACGACGCGGTCTGCATCGACCGCTCGGCGGGCCCGCTGCCGATCCGCTCCTTCACCGGCGATATCGGCGGCCGGGTGATGCTGGGTCTCGGCCAGGGCTCGCTGGCGATCCTGGCGCACCTGCCGGCGGAGGAGCAAGAGGCGGTGATCCGCTACAACCTGCCGCGAATCCGCGAGGCGACGAGCCTGGACGAGGCCTTCCTGCACACCGAGATCGCGCGGACCCGGACCCTCGGTTACTGCGCCGCGGCGTCGGGCCTGATCCCCGGCATGGCCGGGCTCGGCGTGCCGATCCTCGATGCCGAGGGCCGCGCGGTGGCGGCGCTCAGCGTCGGCAGCACCGTCGACCGCCTCGCCGGCGAGCGCCGCGAGGCCATCGCCGGCATGCTCCGGCGCGAGGCGGCCGGGATCGCCGCCCGCCTCAACCCCTTCGACGAGACCCTGCGCCGGGCCGGCGCCGCGATGGAGCGCCCGGCGCCGTGACGGCGAACGCGGACGACGCGTTCGCTCAGCCCTTGTAGGCCGCCGGGTCCGGGCTGTCGGTCGGATGCTCGAAGGCGCGCTTCAGCTCCGCCGGCATCGGGAACCGGTAGTTGATCCCCTTCGGCGGGACCGGGGATTCGAACCACTTCCGGTAGATCGCGCCGATCTCCGGGCTGCGGTAGAGGTCGGCCGTGGTCCGATCCGCCACCGCCTTGAACGGCTCGTCGTTGCGGCGCAGCATGATCCCGTAGGGCTCGGGCGGCCCGAACGCCTCGGTGCTGATCGTGTAGGCCGCCGGGTCCTTCGACAGCGCGATCAGGATGCTGAGCTGCACGTCGTCCATCACGAAGGCCGCCGCCCGATCGGTCTCGAGCAGCAGGAAGGCCTCCACGGTGTCCTTCGCCGTCTGGATGGTGAGGCCGAGCTTCCGCTCGGCGTTCAGCTTGTTGATCTGGACGATGTTGACCGAGCCGGCCACGGACACGACGGACTTGCCCTTCAGGTCGTCGATCGTCTCGATCTTCTGGGCCTTCTTGGACGCGAAGCGACTCGCCGTGACGAAGTGGGCGTTGGTGAAGGTGACCTGCTTCTGGCGCTCGGGATTGTTCGTGGTCGACCCGCATTCGAGGTCGATCGTTCCGTTCGTCATCAGGGGGATGCGCGTCGACGAGGTGATCGGCAGCATCTCGACCTTGAGATCCGGCGCGCCGACCTCCGTCTTGATCGCATCGACGATCTTGCTGCAGATGTCGATCGTGTAGCCGATATACGCCTGGTTGTTGTCGATGTAGCTGAACGGCGGACCACCGTCGCGCACGCCGAGGACGATCCGGTTCGAGTCCTTGATCTTCTTCAGGGTTCCCGTCAGTTCCGCCGCGTGTGCGGGCAGCGCCAGGGCGGACAGGGCGAGAAACAACGCGATTGTCTTCACGTGACGACTCCAGGCCGGGTGATTCACCGTGGGAATTCTCATGTCTCGGCCAACGCCGACAGCGGGTTGCAAGACCCGCGCCGGGTGCCGCGACCGGCGGCCGAACCGAACTGCCTCTGCTGAGAGCCTGCTTGACCGAGCGATACAGCTCTCAAACCCTCCGTGTCATCCCGGTGCCGCGCAGCGGAACCCGGGATCCGTAACCGCCAGCGGTCCACGACGAAGCGGAGCGCCGGTCGCTTTGTCCTGAACCGTCAGCGGTTATGGATCCCGGGTTTGCGGCTTCGCCGAGCCCCGGGATGACACGGAGGGTGACGATACTGTCCGTCATGTCGAACCGGCTCTGAGACTTATCTGCTACTTGGCGACCTTGCCGTAGCGGCCGTCGTAGCGGCCCTCGCCGATCATCCGGAGCATCTCGGCCTCCCGCTCCTCCTGGGCCCGGACGGCCGCGATCAGGGTCGCGGCGATGGCGGCCGGGAAGGTGACGACCCCGTCCGCATCGCCGACGACGACGTCGCCGGGACGGACGGTCCAGCCGCCGACGGAGACCGGACCGTTGATCGCGCCCGGGCCCGCCTTGTACGGCCCCCGGTGGATCGCCGCCCGCGCGTAGCAGGGGAAATCCGAGACCGCGAAGGCGGCGGAGTCGCGGATGGCGCCGTCGATCACGAACCCCGCGACGCCCCGGCTCTCCGCGATCGCCTTCATGATGTCGCCCACCAGGGCCCGGCTGGTGTCGCCGCCACCGTCGACCACGAGCACGTCCCCGGGCTGAGCGAGGTTGAGCGCCTGGTGGATCGCCAGGTTGTCGCCGCTGCGGACGCGCACCGTGAGGGCGATGCCGGTGAGCGTGCCCGCGCGGTGGAACGGGCGCAGGCCGACGAGGCCCGGCAGCCGGTCCAGGTTGTCGCTGATCAAGGCGGTCGCGACGCCGCGGAACTGATCGACCGCCGCCGCACTGGCGGCGCGGTCTTGAGCGGAGAGGGCGGGGGCGTCGGTCATGGTCGGTTCCTTCCGGTCGGGTTGACGGTCATCCGCTCCCGTCCTCCGCTCCAGGGGCGGGGACGGGGCGATCCTTGGGCAACGATCCTTGAGCAGCCGGGCGGCGGCGACGCTCAGGCTCCGTCCGCCGCCGCGATCCGGCGCCACGACCCGCGATGGCGCATCACGCGGGCATACGACATGCGCAGGTGGAGCTGCATCGCGCGCCGGCCGAGCTCGCCGTCGCCGACGCGGGCCGCGAACGTGATGTCCTGGTGGTGATGGAGGCTCTGCGACAGCTCGGAAGCCGAGTAGATGAAGAACGACCGCACCACGATCGGCATGTCGATCATCGTCTCCAGGATGGCGCGCAGCCGGGGCGAGCCCGAGAAGTCCAGCAGGGTGCGGTGAAACTCCTTGTTCGTCGTCTGGATGACGGAGATCGCCTCGCCGTCGCCCTGCTCGATCGCGAGCGCCATGGTGCGGTTGCTCGCTTCGAGGCGCTCGACGAGGGCATCGCCGCCGCGCTCGACGGCGCGCTCGGTCGCGTGCGGCTCGAGCAGCATGCGGAGACGGAACGTCTCCTCGATATCCGCCTCGCTCCATTCCGCCACGTGGATCCCGTGGCCGGCGTCCGTCGTCGCGAGCCCGTCCTCGACCAGTCGCTTCAGGGCGGCCCGGACGGGCGTGCGGCTGAGGCCGAATTCCTCCGCGAGCGGCTCCTCGCGGAGGTGGAAGCCGGGCGGGTAGTGGCCGCCGACCAGCCTCTGGCGCAGCACGCCGTACGCCCTGTCCTGTCCGCGCGCCATCGAGGCGACCCCTGTCTCGCGATGCCGCCGGACCTTAGCGCCGGGCGCCGGGCCCGGGCAATCGCCCGAGCGGCCGAAATTTGTACATATTTTGTACGATCGACGTCGATATCCCGGCGCAGCAAGCCGACGTATTGACCATTTGTATTTTCCTTGTATGTCTTACCGAAACCGGCGATCCGGCGAACGACGCGTCTCGTCAGCGGCGCAGGTTCGCCCGGGACATGCCGGATCGGCGGCGGCGCGTCCGATCCCCCTCACGGCTCGCCCCGCCTCGAACAGAAGTCCCGGTCCAGGGAACGGCGGAGCACGCGGGCACGGGCTCCGGTCGATGCTTCGATTCTCCGGAGGAAACGACATGCACAACGCCACGGTCGCCGCGGGATCCGCCGCGACGTCCCGGACGACCACCCGCTACCGCTGGGTCGTCATGGGCCTGATCTTCATCGTCTATACCCTGGCGGCGGCGGACCGCGCGAATATCGGCATCGTCCTTCCCTTCGTGAAGAAGGAATTCGCGATGTCCAACACCGAGGCCGGGGCGGTCGTCAGCCTGTTCTTCGTCGGCTACGCGGTGATGCAGATCCCCGCCGGCTTCCTGGTCCGGCGGCTCGGCACCCGGGTCGTGTTCCCGGTCTTCATGCTGCTGACGTCGCTGTTCACGGGACTTCTCGGCACGTCCGGCTCCATCCTGGCGATGAAGCTCAACCGCCTCGCCCTCGGGATCGCCGAGGCGCCGCTGCCCGTCTCGATGCTCTCGACGGTGAACCGATGGTTCCCGGCGCGGGAGAAGGGCACCGCGGTCGGCCTGTTCCTGGCCGCCGCGAAGTTCGGCCCCGTGATCGTGCCGCCGCTGGGCGCGCTGATCATCGCCACGCTCGGCTGGCAATATGTCTTCTACATCTGCGCCGCGCCCGGGATCGTCTTCGCGGTGCTGTGGTATGTCCTGGTCGTCGACGAGCCGGCTCGCAGCCGCTTCGTGTCGGCGGCGGAGGCCGAGCACATCCGCGACGCGCCGTCGTCGCGGCCCGACGCGGCGGCGGTCGCCGCGGCGCCGCCCGCGCGCCGCTTCGACCGGCTGGATCGCGTCATCCGCGGCCGCCCGGTCCGCCTGATCGCCACCGCCCGAGAGACGTTCCGGTCCGGCAACGTGTGGGGCCTCGCCCTCGGCTACCTGATGATGACCGGGATCATCAACGTCATCCTGGCCTGGCTGCCGACCTACCTGACCACCGTGAAGCAGTTCTCGCTGATGAATGTCGGGTTCGTGGCCTCGGCGCCGTTCGTCGGCGGCGTGCTGGGCAACGTCATCGGCGGCTGGTTCTCCGACCGGGTCGTGGGCAAGCGGCGCAAGCCCACCATCCTGATCAGCGCGGTCTCGACCGTGTTCATGATGTATGCGCTGATCCACGCGCCGAACGAGCCGGTGACGCTCGCGATCCTGCTGTTCCTGACCGGCTTCCTGCTGAATGTCGGCTACTCGTCCTTCACCGTCTATCCCGCAGGGCTGACCACCAAGGACGCCTATCCGCTCGCGGTCTCGGTGGTGAATACCGGCGGCCAGGCCGGCGGGGCGCTGTTTCCGTTCCTCACGGGATTGCTGCTCGACGCCTTCAGCTGGGACGCGGTGTTCTTGTTCCTCGCGGCCTCGGCCCTGGTGGCGCTCGCCGTGATGCTGCTGGTCGTCGAGCCGGTCGAGACGGAGGCCGCGGCGGCCGGGTAGGTCCCCGCCACGCGCGCCCGGCCCGCACGCGATGCCACCCCACACCAAAAACCCCTTCCGGCGGAGGACACCCCCATGTCGGTCCACAAGCAGCAAGTCCGGCTCGGCCTCGTCGGCTACGGCGAGATCGGCAGCACCCTCGGCCGCGGCCTGCGGGGCGCCGGCCTGGAACAGGTCGCGGCCTACGACAAGCACGCCTTCGACGGGCCCTTCGCCGGCCTGATCCAGGGCCGGGCGCGGGAGGCCGGGGTCACCCTGGTGCGCTCGACCCAGGACCTCGCCGACGCCGCGGACCTGATCGTCAGCGTGACGCCGGGCTCGGTCTCGCTGGAGAGCGCCGCGGCCCTCGCCGGGTGCCTGAGCGAGCGGCACGTCTTCTCGGACTTCGCCTCCGCCACGCCGACGATCAAGCTCGGCGTCGCCGAGCGCCTGGCCGGCAGCGGCGCCTGCGTCGGTGACGGCTCGATCGAGGGCACGCCGCGCAACGGCTACGCCATGCCGATCCTCGTCAGCGGGCCCTCCGGCGAGCGGGTGCGCGACCTCCTCGTCCCCTGGGGCATGACCATCGCCTTCGTCGGCGACCGGCTCGGCACCGCGTCCGGGATCAAGATCCTGCGCTCGGTGCTGCTCAAGGGGATCGAGGCGCTGACGGACGAGATGATGCTCGCCGCGCGCCATTACGGCGTCGACCAGGCGGTGCTCGCCTCGGCCTGCAAGACGCTGGCGCGGCCCTGGATGGACACGGTGGAGGCGCTGATCCCGTCGGGCGTGATCCACGCCAGGCGCCGGTCGGAGGAGCTGGAGATGTCGGCCGAGGCGGTGGCCGATGCCGGCATCGATCCGGTCATGGCCCGGGCAATCGCGGCGCGGCTGCGCTGGAAGGCGGAGCTCGGCCTCAAGGAGACGCTGAACGGCATCGAGCCCGCGACCGCCGAGGCGGCGTTCGACGCGATCGTCGGCGCGATGACGGCGCGATGACGGCGCGATGACGCGCCCAGGCCGCTCTCCGGCGGGACGAGCGGCGTCGCGACCGTGAGCGACGATCTGCATGGAGAGAAGAAGCACCCGAACGGGGCGAGCGCCCCCCCGATCGCTGGACAAGTCCGTAGTTCAGATGCGCATAACAGCGCCAATGATCCCGGGAAGGGAAGCGCTTCTGCGACGCGACTAAAGAATAAATGGCTGGAGAATGTGGATTCGAACCGCGGCCAACAGAGTCAGGGTCCCATTTCAAAACTCAAAAACCAACAACTTAGTGCCTTTGCCTGCGTCCGGCCGCATCCCGATTGATTGAGAAATCCGGCCTCTCGTCCACTTTCAGGCTCATGGTTCTGCCCCCAGAAGCCCTTCCCCGACCATCTTCGAACGGTCCCGCGGCCCCGCCAGCCTGTCGCCGGGCGTCGTCCCGTGCCGCGGGCTGCGCGACGCAGAATAACGCGAGACACGCGAGTGAGGCACCGCAGCCGTGAAAGCCGGCCATTACCGTCCGACGGCAGCGATCGTTCGCATCCAGTGCCCGAAGATGTCGGTTTGATCGCTCGAAGTGCCGCTAAGTCCGATCGCTTCGCTTGGACTCATACCGAAGGCAGCTTTGAAAGCTCGACTGAACGACGTCGCATCCGTGAAGCCAAGCGCGGACCCGATCTCGGAGACACGGACGGACGTGTCGGCGCTGGCGAGCAGGCTTCTCGCCGTCGACAAACGCCGTGCTCGGATATACCCGGCAACGCCACCTTCATCCTCGAACAACCGATAAAGGACAGATCGTGAGACGCCCATCTCCCGACAGATCGAGTCGGGCGTGAGCCCTGGCGAGCGTAGATGAGCTTCGATGTAACGCCGGCAGCGCACGCTCAGTGCGGCGTCGCGACCTTGTTTGGCAGCACTCCACCTGGTGCGTGTTGGCTCGAGGCCTGCCGCGATCAGTTGCGCCGTTGCGCGGGCGACACCTGCAGCCTCTGACGGAGAAATCGCGGTGCCGTGTTCGACAAGCGTGCGCATGTGCGCGCCGAGGATGTCGCCGAAGCCGCGATGAAGGACTCGCCCGTGGAACGCCTCGGGGTCGGGAAGGAACTCAACAACGAGATCTCGGCTCAGGCTGAGGATCTGCGAGTTACGCTCCGCCGCAGCGCCACGACGGAATGGGCGCGAGAGGGTGTTGACCGTGATAGCGCCGCGCGGAACGTGAAGGCTCGCGCCCTCAACATCGACCGCGAAGTCCGCCGTGGTGAGATGCAAGACGATGTGGTCGAGCCCATCGCGGCGCGCTCGTTGTGGCGAGCGAGCGACGGTCAGAGGCGAGGCGGACATCTCGCTCGCGACCATGCTCCCGAACGCGGTCGAACTGACCTTGCCATGGAAGGCATGTGCCGAGCCTTCGACCTCGTGGGTCAACCCGACCAGAGCCCGCCAGGCTTCAAGACGTTGCTCAGGCTCGATCTCATCCGTCGAGAACGTCGCACGCTTCAAGGGCGGAGAGGGCCGCGGAGTGACGACGCGCATGAGGATGGTCTTGAAGGCAATTTACGGGACGATAGATCCATAAATCATCTCACTCCCAACGCATCTGAAATTTCGCCACAGCCGGTACCGATTTGTCGTGGCGCGGCTTGGCACGACGTCCCAATCACTTGGCGCTTTGTCCCAGACCAAGCTTGCTATCTTTACGCGCCGCTCGCGCTCGTAGAGTAAGCAATCCTTGGGTGTTAGCGGTAAGGATAGATGCAGACGTTCGTGAAAGAACGCCTCGAACCCCTACCCGTATCGAGCTCAATCCAACAAAACATAACGATCTCGCCGTATCGTTCCGGGGGGCTTCAGTTGCCACAGTCTTCATTGCAATCAGAAAATGTAGTCACAAGCCTCAGCAGCGACGCGAGCGTAGCGGGTAGCCTGGGCTACGTGGTGGCACATGCCGCGCCGGGAGCCACGATCACCTTCGATCCGAGCCTTGCGGGACAGACGATCACGCTCAACCAGACGCTGGAGCTGCGCCAGGACGTCACGATCCAGGGCCACATCAACCAGGCCACGGGCCTGCCCGACATCACGCTGAGCGGCGGCGACCAGATCACGGTCCTGCACGTCGCCTCGGGAGCGACCGTCAGCCTCGACGGGCTCGACATCGCGCATGGCCACGGCCAGGGTCGGGCCGGCACGGCGGATGCCCCGAACGGCGGCGCCGCAGCGGGCGGCATCCTGAACGAGGGCACCCTCACCGTCACGCATTCCGTGTTCGAGCACGACACCGCCACGGGCGGTGCGGGCGCGACGCCGAACGTGGGTGTGGGCGGTGCCGGCGGGGACGCGGCCGGCGCAATCCTCAACGTCGGGCAGCTCACCGTGGCGACCACGCGCTTCCTCGACGACACGGCCGTGGGCGGCGACGGCGCGGCGGGCACGAACTACGCGGGCAACCCCTTCGCGGGCACCGGGCCGCAGGCTCAGGGCGGCGGCGCGGGCGGCTCGGCGGCGGGCGCGGTGCTCAACGAGGCGGGTGCGAGCCTGACGCTGGGCGCAGGCAACGTCACCGCGACGGGCGACACGGGCACGGGCGGCCACGGCGGCCAGGGCGGCAACGGCTATAGTGCGGTCGGCAACGATGTCGGCGGGGCCGGGGGCGACCCGGATCAGGCCGGTCAGGACGGGGCCCGCGTCTACGGCAACAACACGCATTACGGCCATGGCGGCGATGCGGGATCGGGGGGCGGCAGCTCGGGAGAGATCTCGAGCGGAGCCGGCGGCGGCGGCGGCGGCCACAGCTACGCCAGCTTCGGCGGCGCAGGGGCGATCATTTCAGATCCTTCCGCCCCCTGCTATTGCCCGGGATCGCTGATCCTGACGGACCGGGGCGAGGTGGCCGTCGAGGATCTGACGATCGGTGACGTGGTGGTGACCACCTCCGGCGATCACCGCGCGATCCGGTGGATCGGCCACCGCACCCTCAACTGCCGCAACCATCCCAATCCGCTCGCCGTCTTGCCCGTCCGCATCAGCAGGGACGCCTTCGGTCCAGCCAGGCCCTCTCAGGACCTCTGGGTCTCGCCCGGGCACGCCATCTGCCTGGACGTGGACGGCGAGGTGTTCATCCCCGCCTCCGCCCTCGTCAACGGCGCCGCCGTCACCCAGGTCGCGGTCGACACCGTCACCTACTGGCACGTCGAACTCGACAGCCACGACGTGCTCCTCGCCAACGGCCTGCCCGCCGAGAGCTACCTCGACATGGGCAACCGCCGCTTCTTCGCGCAGGAGCCGGTCGTCGACCTCGCGGCCTGCCCCGATGCGGACGCGTCTGCCCGCACCCACGCCGACTTCTGCCGGCCCTTCGTCGGCAAGGGTCCGCTCGTCGACGAGGTCCGGGCCCGCCTTCGCGCCAAAGCACTCGAGAACGGCTGGACGCTCGAGCAGAATTCGATCGCCGAGCTTCATGTCGAGGTCGGCGAGCAGGTCATCCACCCGGCCCTGGACGGCGCGATCGCGCGGTTCCGGTTGCCGGCCGCTTGCGGCGACGTGCGACTGCGCTCCCTCGCCAGCACGCCGTCGGGGGTGAGCGACAGCCGGGACGGGCGCCGGCTGGGCGTCGATCTCAAGCGGCTGGCGCTGTGCGACGGGCAAGGCGTCTGGCGTGAGATCGGCCTGGACGACGCGCGCCTGCGCCGGGGCTTCTACCCGGTCGAGCCGCTTGCCTCGGGCGGCCTGCATCGCTGGACGGATGGGGATGCCCTGCTGCCCCGGAGCCTGTGGCAAGGGTACGAGGACGGGCACGAGGGGGAGTTCACGCTCCTGGTCGAAGTCGCGAAGCGGGATCTTCTGCGCTGGAACGCGCCGAGCGCCGGGACCGAGGCCGGTCACGCCGACGAGGCAGCCGGAGCAGCCCCCTCTCTCCAGGCCGCTCGCTCGGCTGCCTGATCGGGACAGCGCGCGAGAGGGCATGTGACCCCATCGCGCGGGACCGCGCTCGTTCATAGACAAGCCCGCCACGGGGTGACCCGGGCGGGCTGAGATCTTGGCGGGTCCAGCGCGCCTTTCGGCGACGCTCGACCGCGCCCAGAGACGCTCGGCGCGCCCTCCTTGTGGTGAGGGACGCTCGATACGAGAAGACGCTTGGCGAGAAGACGCTTGGCGAGAAGACGCTTGGCGAGGGCGCGGTGAGGCCGCTGCCCTCACCCGTGAGCCGAGACGGTCTCCGGCACGCGCCGAATGGCGTTTCGCCGGATGGTCCCGTCACGCAGCGCGGTCGCCGACGAATCGGCATCGCTACGCCCGATCGGCTGACCTGCCTCGACCTCGCCGTGGGAGAGATAGGTGTCGAGCGGCCTCATGACGTCGCGAAAAAGACCGCCCACGCCAAGGGCGTCCGTCACTTCAAAAAGCAACATGACCGTTCGACTTCCGAATGCGAGTTGTCAGGTGCCACTCGGGCGCCCCACGTCTGCCCGAACTACGATTTGGCGCTCGATACGTTCCAGTCGGCCCTGAACTTTGCGCCCCGGATGCGTGAGCCGCGACGTCCGCAGGATGCGGCGCGATGCCTCTCGGGGCGCGATGATCTCCTTCGTCACCGGCACGGGGTGGGGGAGGGTCACGATGCCGTGCCCGGAGCCATGGGTCCGGATCCTCGACGCGCAGCCGGATCACGCCACGCATCTGATTGTGCAACTCGGACGGCGCGCCATGATCCGAGGGCGGGTTTCACGCGAGCTGGCGCCGGGCGCGGCCTTGGGCTCGGAAAGGAGGGGAAAGTCAAGCCCGGGCAGACGCCTCACGGGATCCGGCCTTCGGTGGCTTTGGGCCTGCGCGAGCGCGGCAAGACCGAGCGCGAGATCGCCGACATCCTCGACCAGAGGACGACCGACGCTGTACCGACTACGTCCGGACCGCGGACGGGCGGCGCTCGAACAAGCGCGTGATCGACGATCTGTATGGAGAGAAGGCGGACCCAGACGGGGAGAGCGAGGCGCCCGACCGCCGAACAGGTACCTGGGTCAGGTGTCTAGATCACGTGTCTAGAACAGCGCCGGGGAGCCCAGGCAGGAGAACGATTTAGTCGCTAAGTGCTTGAAGAATATGGTGGCTGGGGGACGTGGATTCGAACCACGACTAACGGAGTCAGAGTCCGCTGTTCTACCGTTAAACTATCCCCCAACGAGGCGTTTCGCGCTGTGGAGCAGAGGAGCGATCCGTCTGTCCGGGGTGGCGCGTCACCGCCTCGGGTGCGGTGCTGATAGGCCGGTTCGTCGGACCGGTCAAGGCATTCTTGCGCGGCTCGGGGCATTCTTCGGGGCACAGGGCATCTTCGCCGGATGCGCGCGGGGGCGGGAGGCCGAGGCCGCGGCGGATCGATCCCGGCCGGGCCCGATGCCCGGAAGGTTTCGGCGGGCCGAGGGCCGACGGTGCCGGTCTCGCTGTCGGGCCGCGAAGGCTGAGGCGGCGACGGGGGCGGTGCAACACGTCGGGCCTGCGCCGCGTGACCAACGTCGCGGCAGCCGATGGCCGGATGAAGAACGATCGGGAGACGCCAGAGCTCCTCCGGGATACACAGGTTTTCCTTCGCGTCGATACGGTTTCACTTGATGAAGGCGTGCCGCGCCCGATATGCCTGGACGACTCGGAACGAACCGGGTTGCTCAGATCGGGATGGAACCTCGTGTCGGACGTCAACCTGGAGCAGCAGTCTGAGTTCGTCGGCCTCGCGGCCGACATCGTCTCGTCCTATGTCGCGAACAACAATCTCCAGGTCGCCGAGCTGCCGGGATTGATCGCGTCGGTGCACGCCTCGCTGTCGGCGCTCGGCCAGCCGGCGGCCCCTGTGATCGAGGAGAGCCGGGCGACCCCGGCGCAGATCCGCAAGTCGGTCACGCCCGACCACCTGATCAGCTTCCTCGACGGCAAGCCCTACCGCTCGCTGAAGCGCCACCTCACCTCGCAGGGCATGACGCCCGCCGAGTACCGCCAGAAGTTCGGCCTGCCGCACGATTACCCGATGGTGGCGGCGAGCTACGCCGCCCAGCGCTCGGCGCTGGCCAAGAGCCTCGGCCTCGGGCAGCGCCGGCGCGACGCCGCGGCGGCGCAGGCCGCCGAAGCGGAGGCGGCCGCACCGGAGCCGACGCCGGCTCCCGCGGCGCCGGAGGCTCCGGCGGAGAAGCCCGCTCCCCGCCGCCGCTCGCGCAAAGCCGCGGCCGAGTAGGATGGCGCTGGCCAATCCCTGGCGGCAGGCGCGCGGACGCCGCCTGCCGTCGCGCGAGCAGGCGCTGCTGCTCCTGACCGGCGCGGCCATCGTGACCGTCGGCGTTGCGCTGGCCGGGGGCGACTGGCTGGGGCGTTGGCCCGGATGAGGCGCCGCCACGGCGCGGCGGGCCGCGTGCCCGCCCTCGCGGTTCCCACCGTCGTGCTCGTCGCATCAGTCCTTCTCGTCTCTTTGGCGGCCCCGGCCCGCGCGGCCGCTCCCGGCGACAAGCCGGCCTCCGCGGCGGCGGCCCTACGCGCCTGCACCGGCAAGGCGCTGCCGGAATACCGGAAGGGGGCGTGCCTCGACGATGCCGCCAAGGCGCTGCGCGAGCGCCTGGGAATGCTGGTGGAGCGCCGGCTCGCCGCCATCGCGGCAGTCGCCACCCGTCCCCCGAGCCCCGGCAGCCTCGCCGGGCGCGAGGATGCGGAGAACTGGCGCAAGGCCTTCCTCGCCACGCAGGGGGCCTGGGAGGAGTATTTCCGGCGCCACTGCGACAGCCTCTACGACTTCGACTACCATGGCGGCTCGGCGGCGGGGCAGCTCGCCTCGTCGTGCAAGATCCGGCTCCTCGGGGCGCGGATCCAGGAGTTGCAGGAGGCGGGTCCGTGAGCCACCGGGAGAGGCACTCATGAGTGCGCCGCTCACCTTCGAGGACGATGTCGAGGCGCGCCTGGGCGCCCTCGAGCTGATCGTGGCCGCACTCCTGCGCGAGCGGGCCGAGCGTGATCCGCAGGCCCGGGAGGCGGTGCTGGCAGCGTTGCGGCGCGAGGCCCAGGTGCCGGCCCCGCCGACGCCGAAGACCGAGGCGGCGCTCGCCAAGGCCGTGGCGCTGGCGGAGATCATCCTGGCGCCCTGACGGGCGCGTAGCCCTGACGGGCGCGCAGCCCTGACGGGACGCGGGCCGGCGTCCCGGATTCCTGCGCTCAGGCGCCGCCGATCGGCTCGGTCACCGTGCCGGTGCCGGCGCAGTCCGGGCAGGGCTCGCCCCGGATCCGGCCGGTGCCGGCGCAAGCCGGACAAAGGTTCTCGCCGGTGCCGGGCGTGCCGGGATCCGCCTTGTCTCCTGGCTTGCGGTCTCCCGGCTCGGGTGTATCCGCCATGGTGTCCCTCCGGTGAAGCGGGCGGCGGAGCCGGTCGCGACCGGCTCCGCCTCATCCGTCAGTATCCGTAGCCGTACGAGACGCAGGTTCCGTAGACGTCGTCGTAATAGGCGTAGGGGCCGCATCCGCCGTAGCTGGCGCCGTAGTAGCCGCCATAGCCGTAGCCGCCGTAGTAGCCGACGTTGGAGAGCCCGTAGCCGAGCCCGAGACCCAGCCCGACCCCGGCGAGGCCGTAGCCGAGGCCGCGCCCGTAGCCGCCGCGGTAGCCGTAACCCCGATAACCCCCGTAGCCGCCCCGGTAGCCGCCGAAGCCGACGCCGCGGTACCCGCCGAGGCCGCCGCGATAGCCACCCCCGAAACCGACGCCGCGGTAGCCCGCGCCGAGACCGGCCCCGCGGAAGCCCCCACCGAGGCCCGCGCCACGGAAACCACCGCCGAAGCCGCCACCCCGGAAACCGGCCCCGCCGAAGCCGCCGCCGTGGAAGCCGCCGCCCCCGAAACCACCGCCCCGGAAACCGCCGCCGCCGAAGCCGCCGCGGGCATCGGCCCCGGCCGTGGACAGGGCGAGGGCGCCCGCGGCGAGCGCGGATGCGAGAACGAGATGCCTCATGGCACCATCTCCTGATCGTGAAGAAAGGGTTTCCTCAGGGCCGAACAACGCCGGTGAACAAGGGCGGTTCGGCGCCGGCGCGCCGGATGCCGCCGGCTCGCGGCTTCGTGAGGCAGCGGCCTCCCGGAAGCCGGCGGCACGGGGCGGACGGTCCGGGCATTCTCGCCGCTGCGGCGGGTCCAGGACAATCGTTCTCACCGGGAGCCTCGATCGTTGAATGTATATTCCCAAAAACCGCCGTTTCAGGTCAATATTTCATCTCCTGCACACTCTCGCCCGTGGCAGACGATTCGAGCATGGAAAGATTATTTAGCCGAACTGCGCCTGGTGATCGCCCTGTTCGCCTGCGCCATGCTCATCGACAACGACGTCACGCCGGCTACGGCGTGACGATCACGACGAATCAGGGCAAAGCCTCGGCGTCGGGCTTCACCATCGCCTGGATCGACGATCCGTCGGCGTCATCGTGCCGTGCTCGCTGGTCAACACCTTCATCGACGACAAGGTGCATGGTTGCCTGAGCCAGAACAGCGTCGCCATGACAGCAACGATCCAACAGCAATGATCTGAATCCGGAGGCCCCGCGACGGCAGCCGCTGCCGACGAGAGAGGGTCGGAGATTGCGGCGGCGCGGGAGGAGGCGGTCGGCGCCTTCTCCCACCCACTGGCTGAGGCGATCGGGCATCCCGCCGGCCTTCCCGGCGAGACGGCTGGGCACGGCGGTCGACCCGCGCTCCCTGCACGGGCTGGCCGTGCAATCGGGTGGCACGTGCCTGCCGAAATGGGCGCCGCGACGGACCGCGACCGCCGGATCACCCCCGATGCGTCACCCGCAGCTCGGCCAGGACCGGCCAGGGATAGGCCGCCTCGAAGGCGCGCGAGGCCGCGAGCACCCGCGCATCGGCCCCCATCGGCCCGACGATCTGCAGCCCGACCGGCAGGCCTCCGTCCGTCAGCCCGCAGGGCACGCTCGCGGCCGGCTGCCCCGTCAGGTTGAAGGGGTAGGAGAACGGGGTCCAGTTGAGCCAGTCGTCGCCGAAGCGCCCGTCCGGCGGCGTCAGGTTGCCGGCCGTGAAGGCGGGGGTGGCGAGCGCGGGGGTCAGGAGCAGGTCGTAGGTGCGGTGGAACCGCGCCATGGCGGTGTAGAGCGCGCCGCGGGCATTGAGGGCGGCGACGAAGTCCGGCGCCGAGATCTGCCGTCCGCGCTCGGCCGCCGCCCGCAAGGCCGGCTCGACGAGGCCGCGCGTCTCCTCCGGGATCCCGCGCAGAACATACCAGGCGCCGACGAGCCAGATCCCGTTCAGCGTCTCGACCGGGTCGGCGAAGCCCGGATCGGCCTCCTCCACGATCGCGCCGAGCTCGGCGAAGCGCTTGGCCGCCGCTTCGGTCAGCCGCGCCACCTCGGGATCGACCTGCGGGGCGAAGCCCAGGCGCGGGCTCCAGGCGACGCACAGGCCCCGCACGCCGTCCTCCAGGCCGGCCGAGTAATCCGGCGGCTCGGCGAGCGAGGCCGCCATGTCGCGGGAATCGGGCCGGCTGATCGCCTGCATCATCAGGGCGGAATCGCGCACGCCCCGGGTCATCGGCCCGAGATGCGCCACCGGCCCGAAGGGCGAGGGCGGAAAGGCCGGCACCCGGCCGAAGCTGGGCTTGAGCCCGAAGATCCCGCAGAAGGCGGCCGGGATGCGGATCGAGCCCGCCCCGTCGGTGCCGATATGCAGAAGGCCGAGATTGAGCGCCGCCGCCGCCGCGGCCCCGGCCGAGGAGCCGCCGGTGGTCGTGCGCGTATCCCAGGGGTTGCGGGTCGAGCCGGTATGGCTCGAGTCGCCGAGGCCCTTCCAGCCGAATTCCGGCATCGTGGTCTTGGCGAGCGGGATCGCCCCGGCCTCGATGAGCCGGTCGACGATGGGGGCGTTCTCGGTCGCGGGCGTGTCGGGCGTGGTGAGCGAGCCGCGGCGCATCGGGTGGCCGGCCCAGGCGATGTTGTCCTTGACCGTGAAGGTCACGCCGTCGAGGGGGCCGAGGGGCTCGCCCCTGGCCCAGCGCGCCTCGGAGGCCGCCGCCGCGTCGAGCGCGCCGTCATGGTCCACCAGCACGAAGGCGTCGAGGTCCGGGCCGTACCGGTCGATCCGCGCGAGGGCATCCGCCGCCACCTCCCGCGGCGAGAGGGTGCGGTCGCGGTAGGCCTGCACCATCGCGGTCCCGTCGAGGTCGCGGATCTCGGTCATGCTGTCTCCCTCATCGACTCGACCCGGCCGGGCCACTCACCCGGCAGGATAGGTGCGCCCCTTCCAGGTGGCGACCCCGGCCCGGCGCGGGCGCAGGAGCGCGTTCCATTGCAAGGCCAGGGCCAGCGCCACGGTGAGGGGATGAAGGAGAATCGTCCAGGGGTCCTCGCGGGTGAACAGCGTGATCGCCGCCCGCGTGCCGAGGGAGAGGGCGAGGGCAGCCCCCGCGAGAATACCATCGCCGGCCCCCAAGTCGCCGACCCCCAAGTCGCCGACCCCCATGAGGGCGGCGATCACGAGGAGCAGGGGCAGGACGTGGCCACCGCCGAGGAGCAGCGTCCAGACCGGCAGGGCGCGGGGCGTCGCCAGGCCCTCGTGGGCGTTCTTCGAGAAGCCGGCCCAGGCTTGGGGAAAATCCGTGTACATCCGGCAGGTCGCGAGGCCGGAAGCCGCCACGAGGTCGGTGCCGAGGCCGGCGCGGCGGAAGATCCGGGGCAGCCGCACGCCGTCATGCAGGCTCGCGCGGATCGCCCCGTGGCCGCCGACCCGGCGATAGCTGTCGGCGTGCACCATCACCAGCTGGCCGCAGGCCGCCCCGAGGGCGGGATCGCCTAAGCGGCGCATCAGCGGGATCGGCAGGTAACCGAGCAGCAAGAAGTTGATCATCGGCACGGTCAGGCGCTCGCCGAGAGTGCCGGTGACCTGGCGCGGCACGCCGCTGACGAGGGCCGCACGCGAGGCCGCGACCGCCAGGGACGCGGCGCCGTGAGGCGCGAGGCGGACATCGGCGTCGATGAACAGCAGGAACCGGCCGGTCGCGGCCTCGCCGAGGACGTGGCAGGCGTGGTTCTTGCCGGTCCAGCCCGCGGGCAGGGGCGGCACCGCGATCAGGCGCAGGCGGGGATCGCGGGCGGCGATGTCGTCCACGATCGCCGCCGTTCCGTCGGTCGAATGGTCGTCGGCGACGATCACCTCGATCGGCACGCCGGTGCTGGCGAGCGCCGCCGCCAGGGTCGGGCGGATGTTGGCGGCCTCGTTGCGGGCCGGGATCAGGATCGAGACCAGGCCGTCCGGCGCCGTCGCTCCAGGGGGCGTCCCGCGCAGGGCCAGCAGGTTGGCCAGCGCCAGGACGGCCGGCAGCAGCGCGAGCGCGAGGGCGAGGCACGCCAGGATCGTCACGGCGCCCGGCCCTCGCGGTGGCCGGCGACGAAGCGGCGCCCGGTGAGCACCGCCACCAGCCGGTGCCAGGCATCGTAGACGCCGCCGACGCCGCGCCGCCCGTCCAGCAGGGAAGCGAAGCGGGCGGGGTCGCGGCTCCGCACGTCGGCGCCGAGGCGGTCGAGGGTGGCGGTCAGGTCGGCCTCCAGGCGGGCGAGGCGGTCCGGGCGGGAGAGGGCGAGGAGGTCGCGGGCCGGGATCCCGGGCCCGAAGGCGGCGCAGGCCTCCGCCCCGCGCTCCTCCCAGAAGGCGTAATCGAGGGCGAGCGGCACGAACAGGGCGTCGGGCGCCAGTTCCGCCAGCCGCGCGACGCCGGGGCGCAAGCCCAGCGGCCGCTCGCGCACGTCGCTGAAGCGCCCCTGCGCGGTGATCCACAGCACCCGCCCCGGCCGCTCCAGGATCTTTCGCGAGGCGGCCATGAACGAGGCGGCGCCCCGCGGGCTGTCGAGATCGACCCCGAAGGCGCCCATCCGGGAAAAGATGCGGTAGCGGGCGAGCATCGCGGCGTCGAACGGCGCGTAGCTCTCGGCGGCCGGGAAGAAGCGTTGCGCGAGCAGGATGATGATCGCCGCGTCCCACCAGGCCGGATGGTTGCAATAGACCACCACCGGCCCGGCGGCGGGCGCGGCCGGGGGCTGGCCCCAGGTCGCGAGCCGCAAGCCGTTGAGGTGGCGCCGCACGTAGCGGGCGAAGTACACGCCCATGAAGCGCCAGATGGCGGGGGAGCGGGCCGCGACCGGGTCGGACGGCAGATTCCGTCCGGGCGGGCCGTCCCGCCCGCTCACGAGGCCGCCTTCAGGTCCTCGGCCATATCGCGGGCATCTTGGCCGCGCGCGTCCTGGTCGAGGGCGTCGGCGGCGATCCAGCCCGACATCATCACCATCGGCATGCCCGGCCCCGGATGGGCGGCGCCGCCGGCGAGGTAGAGGCCGCGCACCTCCCGCGAGCGGTTGCCGGGCTTGAACGCCCCCATGATCCGGCCGTGGGAGGCCAGCCCGTAGATCGCGCCGTTCAGCACCTTGTAGCGGGAATGGATGTCCGCCGGGGTCAGGTGGCGCTCGACGACGATGCGCTCCTCGATGTCCGGCATGCCGGCGGTGCGCTTCAGCTTGTCGAGGATCTTTTGGCGATAGGCCGGCAGCATCTGCGACCAGTCGTGGTGCGGGCGAAGATACGGCGTGTGGACCAGCACGTAGAGCGCCTCGCCGCCCTCGGGCGCCACCGAGGGGTCGGTGCTGCTCGGCGCCGCCAGGTAGGCGGTCGGGTCCGGGGCCGGCTCGCCCTTGCGGTAGATCGCGTCGAACTCCTCCTCGGGGTCGCGCGAGAACACGAAGTCGTGGTGGGCGAGGTGATCGTAGCGCTTGTTCAGGCCGAGATAGAGCACCACGCCCGAGCAGGCCGGCTCGAAGCTGCGCTTCTCGTAAGTCCGCCCGACCTCGCCGCCGACGAGCTCGCGGTAGGTGCGCACCGCGTCCATGTTGGAGATGACTTTATCATAAGGCGCCACCCGGCCGCCGACCCGCACGCCCTTGACGGCGCCGTTCTCGATCGCCAGTCCCTCGACCTCGCTGTCGGCCTTGAGCGTGGCGCCGAGGTCGCCGGCGAGCTTCATCAGCCCCTCGGCCACCGCGCGGGTGCCGCCCATCGGGTACCAGACCCCGTCGGCGGTCTGCATGTGGGCGATGGCGCAGAGCACCGCCGGCGCGCCGTAGGGCGAGGAGCCGACATATTGCACGAAGTGGTCGAGCATCTGGGCGAGGCGCGCGTCGCGCACCTTGCCCCGGATCGTGCTGGCGACCGAGGCGTGCATGCGCAGCGAGAGCACGTCGCGCAGGGTGCCGGGATTGAGGTTGGCGCGGATGTCGATCGTGTCGAACAGGTCCTGCACCGGCTTCCAGAAGAAGAACTTTTCCGAGACGCCGTGCAGGTGCTCGGACAGGGCGAGGAAGCGCTCGTAGCCCTCGCCGGCCTTCTGTCCGGGGGCGAAGCGGTCCATCTCGGCCGCCATCGTCTTGACGTTCTCCATCAGGTCGATGCGGCTGCCGTCGTCGAAGAAGCAGCGCCATTGCGGGTCGAGGCGGCGCAGGTCCATGTAATCGTGCACCGAGCGGCCGGATTCGGCGAAGATCCGCTCCAGCACCCGGGGCACCGTCAGGATGGTCGGCCCCATGTCGAAGCGGAAGCCGCCCTCGTGCAACACCGCGGCCTTGCCGCCGATCCAGGCGTTCTTGTCGTAGAGGGTGACGTCGTGCCCCCGCGAAGCCGCCACGCAGGCCGCCGCCAGACCGCCCAATCCGCCGCCGACCACCGCGACCGAGGTCCCCGCCATCACGCCTCTCCCGAACGGGCGACGCGCCCGTCCCGGACAAGCTAGGCTCGGGGGAAGACGGGTCAACGCGGGCGGAACGGCACATGTTGCCGCGCCGGAGGCGTTCCTCACGGGGGCAGGGCACCCTCCCACCCACGACCTCATCCTGAGGTGTTGGCGATCGCACGCGATCGCAGATCGCGGAGCCTCGAAGGAGGCCTCCAGGCATCTCCGAGCGAGCTGGAGCCCTCTTCGAGGCTGCTGCAAGCAGCAGCACCTCAGGATGAGGTCGTGGGCGGGAGGAGGATCGTCGGCGGAACGAAACCGCCGCGCCGCGCATGACCCGCGAAGAGCGGCATGGCCGCACCGGAGACCCCCACCATGAAGACGACCCTCGCCCTCGCCGGCCTCCTCGCCCTCGGCCTCGCCGGCCCGGCCTCGGCCCAGGGGGCCCTCGACATCACGGTGAGCCCCCGCGCGACGAACCCGGCCGACCCGCTGGCCACCGGCAGCGTCCGCCCCTTGCGGCCGAACCCGAACGTGACCCCGAGCAACCCGATGGGCGTCGTCGGCTTTGACGGCCCGCCCGGCGGCACCACCAGCGTGATCGGCGACAGCGAGCCGCTCAGCCCCGGCTCGCCGGCCCTGACCCCGAACGCGCCGTTCTCCCGGCTGTAGGGCCGCGACCTTTTCGCCCCGGTCCGGTTGACTTTTCGGGTCCCGGCCGGGTAAGTCACGCGCCTCCGCACGGGCGGTGCTCCGCATCGCCCGGCGTCGGCGTTCGTCTTGTCGGCGTTCGCCGCGAGCCCGCTTTCCCATCCGCGCCCGGGCGTTCCGGCGCACCGACGTGAGACCAGACCGATGAAGATCCGCAACTCGCTGAAGTCGCTCCGCGGCCGGCACCGTGACAACCAGCTCGTGCGCCGCAAGGGCCGGGTCTACGTCATCAACAAGACCCAGAAGCGCTACAAGGCCCGCCAGGGCTAATACCAACGGTCGTTGAAAACGACCTTTGGTTCCGTTCTCGAATTTTCGCCAAGCCTCTGGCTTGGCATCGAAAATTCGAGATGGGTCAACGGCCTCGTCGATCTCGGGCAGGCCCGAGATCGACGAGGCCGTTGATATAAGAGGCGTGGGGCTTGCCCGCGGCGAACCGCGGCAAGCCATCGCGTTGACGGGGCAGCGCCGGCGCCGGACAGTGCCGGCATGCGCCGTCTCTCTCTTCCGATCTGCATGATGGCCGGCCTCCTCGGAGCGCCGGCTTTCGTCGTTTCGGCGATCGTGCCGATCGCGACGCCGGCGATCGCGGCCCCGAAGGACGCGTCCAGGGACGCCTCTTCCAAGGATGCCCCGAAGGATGCCCCTCGCGCGCCCGTCACCCTCGACGACCTGTTCGCCCGGCTGAAGGCGGCCAAGGACGATGCCGAGGCCCGGGGCGTCGCGCAGCTGATCGAGCGCCGCCTCGACCGCTCCGGCAGCGACACCGTCGATCTCCTGGCGAGCCGCGCCGCGGAGGCGATGCAGGCCAAGGATTACCCGCTCGCCGTCGAGCTCCTCGACCGGGTGACGGTGCTGGAGCCTGCTTGGGCCGAAGGCTGGAGCCGGCGCGCCACCGCGTTCTTCCTGCTCGAGGACCAGGCGAGCGCGCTCGCCGACCTGCACAAGACCCTGTCCCTGGAGCCGCGCCACTTCGAGGCCTGGGCGGCGCTCGCCCATATCTATATGGCGAGCGACGACAAGACCCGGGCGCTCGCCGCCTTCCGCCGCGCCGAGGCGATCTATCCCCGCATGGGCAAGGTCCACGAGGCGATCGAGCGCCTCGCCCCCGACGTCGACGGCCGCGACCTGTGACCGGCCGGCCTCTGCGCCGGCTCCAAGGACGGATCTCCCGCGTGCTGACCCTGATCGCCGGCCTGCTCGCCGGATTCGTGCTGGCGCTCGTCGCCGCGGGATTGCTCGCGACCTGGATCATCACGGGGGTGGTCGAGGCGCGCTATCCCCCGGCGGGCCGGCGCGTGGCGGTGGAGGGCGGGCACCTCGCGGTGCTGGAGGCCGGCCCCGGCGAGGGCGCGCCCAGCCGCGGCACCGTGGTGCTGCTCCACGGGGCGTCGGCCAACGCCATGGACCCGATGCAGGCGATCGGCCGGCGGCTCGCCGGCGACGGCTTCCGGGTGCTCTCCTTCGACCGGCCCGGCTTCGGCTACAGCGACCGCATCGCCCCGGACGCCGCCTCGCCGGCGGTGCAGGCGCGGCTGATCGGCGAGGCGCTGGCGGCGATGAAGGTCGGCCCGGCGCTGATCGTCGGCCATTCCTGGTCCGGCGCGCTCGCCACGGCGCTCGCCCTCGACTTTCCTGAGCGCGTCGCCGGCCTCGCGCTCCTCGCCCCCGTCAGCCATCCCTGGCCGGGCGGCTCGGTCGGCGGCTACGCCGCCTGGTACCGCTCGCTGCCCGGGCGGATGCTGCTGACGCTCGCCACCTACACGGTCGCGGCGCCGCTGGGCTTCGCGGCGCTCGACCGCTTCGCCGAGGTGGTCTTCCGCCCGCAAGGGCTCCCCGAGGGCTATCTCGACGGGGCCCGGGTGCCGCTGATCCTGCGCCCCTCGACCTTCGGGGCCAATCTGCGCGATCTCGACGGGCTCTACGCCTTCCTCCAGCAGCAGAGCCCGCGCTACCGCGAGATCACCGCGCCGACCGTCATCATCGCCGGCGACATCGATCCGGTGGTGAAGACCGACGTGCATGCCGCGGCGCTCGCCCGCGAGGTGCCGGGCGCGAAGCTCGTCGTGCTGCGGGGCGTCGGCCACATGCTCCAGTACGTCGCCGCCGACACCGTGGTGGCGGAGATCGAGGCGCTGGCGGCGCGGGAGCGGGCGGGGGCGGAGTAGGGGGCTCGATTCCGGGCCGGCGCGGCGGATCGCGGACGGCCTCAGGCCATGAGGGTCCAGATGTCCAGCACGTGGCCCGCCCGCGACGCCGTCCCCGTCTGCACGCCTCCGGGCTTCGCCGCCACGCGCGCCGACCCGTCGTTGCGCGGGTCGATCTGCGCCAGGACCGGCATCGGTCCGTGCGTGTCGCGGAGCCAGTGCAGGAACGCGCGACAGCCCTCTGTCGCATAACCCCGGCCCCAGCCGCGCCGACCCAGCGCGTAGACCAGGAGGGGATCCGCGGCTCCAGGAGGGTGGAACAGGCCCAGACGCCCGACGAACCCCTCGGCACCCGCCACACCCATCATGCCGTAGCCGCGCGAGTGCCACTGGCGCAGCGATCCCGCCACGCGGGCGGCGATCTGCGCCATCGACGGCGGCTCGCCCTCATGCATGAAGCGGCCGACCGCCTCGTCATGCGCGAGCGCGTGCAGGGCGGCGTGATCCGCCTCGCCGAGGGCCCTCAGCGTCAGCCGGGAGGTGCGGAGGATCGGGATCGGGGGCGCGCTCATCGGTCACCGAGCTTGCTTGGTCGCGGGTTCGCGCGGAAGTCCGGAAGCGTGTGGGTTTGCGAACCTCATGGCGCGGGCCATGATCGGGCGCATGGACGACGCCGTCACCACCGCCTTCGCACCTTTGATCGGCCTGCCCTGCTGGAGCGTCGAGCGCGGGCAGGGCAGCATCCTCTCCCTCGAGTTCGGATCACCCCGTCTCTTCGTGCGAGAGCCGTACGTCTCGACCTCGTCCTCCCCCAGGCTGAGGGAATTGGCGGCGCGGCGTATCGTCAAGCCGGTCGGAGAGTGGAACCTCTTCGTCTTCTGCTGCCACTGGCGCCTCATCGCCTACGGGCAGGTCCTGGCGGATGACGACAGCCCTCCCGCGCAGATCGAGGCCGCCGCGCGGACGATGGACGGGCAGCGGCTGACGGCGTTCACGCTGGACACCACCTCCCGGCAGGCCGTTTTCTCGTTCGATCTCGGCGCGAGCCTGACGACTTGGCCTTGCGAGGGGAACGACGAGGAGCAATGGTCCCTGTACCTGCCGGCCAAGCGTATTCTGACCTATCGGGCCGATGGCCTCGTCAGCCTCGGAGCCGCCGATGAGAAGCCGGAGCAGGCGGTTTGGCGGGCCGTTGCGCGGAGTGTCCGCGTTCCGTAGCGCCGAACACCCGCGAAGGGCGATACACCATGATGCGGCCTAATCGTCCAGCGGCAGCCAGGGCACATCGCGGAACGCATCGCAGATCCGCTGGATCGCCCAGAAGTCGCTGCGCCCATCCTCCTCGACCGGGACGGTGAAGGGCGGCCCCTTGCCGGGACGATGCCACCATTCCGCAGTGTTCAGCCGCCCCTTACCGGGAAGAGGCTCGCAGCCGCTCCGCCGAAGTTTGGCTCACCCTTCGGAGATTTCAAGCCAGGGCGAGAGAATCATGCCTGAGCATAATGCGCCACATATTCCCAACCCAAGGGCAAATCTGCCCTGTTCTCGACAATTCCACGTTCCTCAAGCGCTTTGCGCAAGATGACGGAGTTTCATTGACCATAACATCGAGTTAAGATCTGCTATCTATCGCCGCGAACCTAGGGTCATGCATCCGGCCTGGGCCTCACGCCTTCGCCGCATGCTCCGGCGTCACCATGGCGATGCGCACGAGGTTGGTCGCCCCCGGCGTGCCGAAGGGCAGGCCCGCCACCACGATCACCCGGTCGCCGACGCCCGCGAAATTCTCGCGCACCGCGAACTTGCAGGCGCGGAACGACATGTCGTCGATGTCGCTGGCGTCGTTGGTGACGATCGGGTGGGTGCCCCAGGCGAGCGCGAGGCGCCGCGCCGTCTCGCGCTTCGGGGTCAGCGCGATCACGGTGGCGTCGGGCCGGGCGCGGGCGAGCCGCAGGGCGGTCGAGCCCGAGGCGGTCCAGGCCATCACGGCCTTGAGCCCGAGCGTGTCGGCGATCTGATGGGCGGCGGCCGCGATGGCGTCGGAGGCGGTCGCTTCCGGCTGGTTGCGCTGCGCCGCGATGATCGACCAGTAGATCCCGTCCTGCTCGACCTGCTCGGCGATGCGGTTCATCGTCGAGACCGCCTCGATGGGATAAGCGCCCGACGCGCTCTCGGCCGAGAGCATCACGGCGTCCGCCCCCTCGTAGACCGCGGTGGCGACGTCCGAGACCTCGGCCCGGGTCGGCACCGGGGCGGTGATCATCGATTCGAGCATCTGGGTCGCCACCACCACCGGCTTGCCGAGGCGGCGGGCGCCGCGGGTGATGCGCTTCTGCACGCCCGGCACCTGCTCCAGCGGCATCTCGACCCCGAGATCGCCGCGGGCGACCATCAGCCCGTCGGCCACCGCCATGATCGCGTCGAGGGCGGCCACGGCCTGCGGCTTCTCGATCTTGGCCATCACCAGGGCACGCCCCTGCGCCACCGCCTTGACCTCGGCGACGTCCTCCGGGCGCTGCACGAACGACACCGCGATCCAGTCGGCGCCCGCCGCGAGGCCGGCCTCGAGGTCGAGGCGGTCCTTCTCGGTCATCGCGGCGACGGGGATCGTGGTGTCGGGGAGCGACACGCCCTTGCGGTTCGAGATCCTTCCGCCGGTCACCACCCGGGTCGCCGCCCGGCCGGGCCCGACCTCGGTCACGACGAGGCGCAGCTTGCCGTCGTCGACGATCACCGCGTGGCCGGGCTCGAGCGCCGACAGGATCTCGGGATGGGGCAGGTGGACCCGGGTCGCGTCGCCCGGGGTCGGATCGTCGTCGAGGACGAAGCTCTGGCCGTTCTCGATCATCGCCGCGTCCGCGGCGAAGCGCCCGACCCGGAGCTTCGGCCCCTGCAGGTCGACCAGCACGGCGATCGGGCGCTTGAGCTTCTGCTCGATGCCCCGGATCGTCGCCACCCGCTCGCTCAGCCGCTCGCGCGGCAGGTGGCTCATGTTGATGCGAAAGACGTCGGCCCCGGCCGCGAACAGCGCCTCGATCACCGCCGGATCCTCGGAGGCCGGGCCGAGGGTCGCGACGATCTTGGTGCGGCGGGCGCGCTTCATGGGGTGTCGTCCGGGGTGAGGAAAAATCGCGCTACGGAAAGCCGGTCGGCGGGCCCGGGTCAATCGGCGATTTGGCGGCGGGCGGGGTGCGGGTGATGGCGCAGCGGTTCGTCCCCGCGCCTGCGGGGAACACCACGATCATTGCGTGAGCGTGCCGCGGCGGACCGGTTCATCCCCGCGCCTGCGGGAAACACTCCTTCTGGAAGCGATTGATCCACCTCACGTTTCACAATGTCAAAGAACCCACCGGCGTTCCCGCTCCGTTTCGCCGGCCCGTGTCGGCCTCCCGGACGAGCCCGACGATGCCCCGGATCGGCGCCGGGCGCCAGGATTCAGAGCGCGACGCGCCAAGACGCGAAGTCAGCTCAGAGCATGAGCCCGAGCCGCGACCCATACGTCACGATGAGGGACCCGCCATCCTCCGCCACCAGCATCCCCTGCCAGGTGCCGTCCGGCTGAGGTTCCAGGGGCAGCAGGATCACGGCGGCGTCGAAGCGGCTCCAGCCGGCCCGGGCCGCCGCGACGGCGGCGTGCCAGGGCGCGGCGGGGGCGAGGTGGCCGCACAGCTTGCGCACGGCCACCGTGACCTCGGAGAGGGCCCAGGCCAGCCGGTGATCGGCGTCGGGATGCCAGGGCACCAGCCGGCCGTCCGCGACCCGGGCGAGGCGCACGCTGCGGCTCTCCTCGGCGAGGCGGGTCGGCACCGTGCCCTCGTCGGGCCAGGCCTGGTCGGGCCAGTAGCCGGCGGCGGCGGCGAGCAGCGCGCCGTGGGCGGCGGCGCGCTCGGCGCCGGCCCGGCCGACCGCGTCGAAGTGGATCGACAGCAGGGGCGCGGGGATGTCGGTCTCGTCCTCGGAGAACACCGCCTCGATCGCCGGGCGCACGTCCTGCGGCACGCGGAAGGCGGGGCGGGCCGGCAGCTCCCGGGCGGTGCGCCACAGGATGCCGTGGTCGCGGTAGACGTAGGCCGCGCGGGGAAAGGCGGCGGCGGCCCAGGCGGCGGCGACGGCGCCGGCGGGATCGGGCGAGACCACGACGAGCTCCGGGCCGGGGATCGGCCGGTCGCGGCCGGTGTGGCGCCACAGGCGGCCGGCGCGCTGGAGCACCGAATCGACCGGCGCGAGATCGGTGACCGCGAGGTCGAAATCGAGGTCGAGCGAGCTCTCGGCGACCTGGGTCGCGACGAGCACCTGGCCGGGCCCGCAGCAGCGCCCGGCCGGCGGCCGCCACGTCGAGGCCGTGGGCCCAGGCCGGGTGAAACGGGTGGGCGGCGCTCGCGTCGGGCCGGGCCTTGCCCCAGAACGTCCGCGCCGCGCGATCCTGCATCAGGTCCATGATTCGCCCGCTCCCCGATTCGCCAGGGCATGGTCGGCGCGCGATCGCGGCACCGTCGAGGGCCGGAAACGGAAAACTGCGTTGCCGCCGGAGCCGGCGAAGGAACCCGCTTGTCACCCGCCGCAACTGCCTCTATACGCCCTCTCACACCGGGGCCGCGACACGCGGCGCCGAGGGCGCGTAGCTCAGCGGGAGAGCACTACGTTGACATCGTAGGGGTCACAGGTTCGATCCCTGTCGCGCCCACCATCGCCACTCCGGATGTCGGGAGTTCATCTCCCCGGAGCGGTGCCGGACTGGTTGGTCCGGATCGGATGAAAGAGAGTGACGGCCCCTTGCTCGCGAGGGTTGCCGGACAAGGCCTCCGGATATCGATGACGGCAGGCCGGATGGGCGCGTAGCTCAGCGGGAGAGCACTACGTTGACATCGTAGGGGTCACAGGTTCGATCCCTGTCGCGCCCACCATCCTCCCTCTCGTATCCGTTACCGTCTTGTCTCCTCGCCGACGGGGATGTCCCTCATGACCGATCAGGATGTGGGCCAGGATGTGGGCATAGCCTTCGCCACCCTGGCGACCGCCCTCGCGGTGGCTTTGCACAAGCAGGGCGTCGCCGACGGCGAGGCGCTGCTCGCCGAGACCATCGGCACCCTCGAGGCGGTGCTGCGGGACGATGATCCCGAACACGCCCAGTATCCCGAACACGCCAAAGCGATCCTCGCGGCCTGCGCCCGCTCGCTGCGGGCGGCCGAGGGCTGACGCTTCCAAGAAAGGGCCGGCCGCCGCGCCGTCACCGATCCGGCAATGACGGCGCAGGGCCTTCCTCTCCGGCCCAGGCCGCGTGGACCATGCCGCGGGCGGTGTCGGGCTTCGCCTCGCCGATGAAGATCACGACCGGGCCGTGCGCGTCGCGGCGCGGATCGTAGAAGTCGAGCAGGCCCGGATACCGGTGCTGGACGAAGGCGGGCCTCAGCGCCCGACGGGCGAGCCAATGGTTGATGACGACCTGATCGCCGTGGACCGCGTTCGGGACCGGGCCGCAGGAGCCCGGCTCCATCCAGCGCTCGGGCTCGGCCGCGAAGGCCGCGTAGAGTGGGGACAGGTCGTCGCCCTGCCAGCGCAGCAGCGCGCTCGAGACGCGTCCTTTGTGAAAATAATCCTCCATCGCCGCGAGGCCCGGCTCGGCCAGCGCGTCGGCCGGCCCGGTCAGGACCGTGTCGAGGTCGCACAGGAGCACCGTCCCGTCGGCGAGGCCGGGGCGAAACGCCTCCATCTTCGCCCACCAGGCCGGCCAGTCGTGCCGGAGCGGCACCCGCTCGACGCCCGCGACCGCGAGGGGCAGGTCGGTGAGGCAGAGGATCCGCCCGAACGCCGGCGCGTGGCGCCGCACGCCGCGGGCGAGGCGCGCGACCCAGGTTGCGTCGTAGCGGCCGCCGCTCTTCAGGACGGTGATCAGGGTTGCCATGGGAAAGGGGTCATTGAGGGAGAGGTCATCCGTCGGCCGGGGGAGGGTGCAGGCGTAAGCGGCCGGCCGCCGCGGCGTCGGTGAACCAGGCGCGCTCGGCCGCCCAGGGATGGCCGGGCCAGCCGGCGAATCCGAAGCCGTGGGCCTCGACCGCGGGAGCGCCCGCCGGGCGCCCGAGGAGGAGGGCGAGCGCGATGAGGAAGCCGGTGCTCGGGTTCGGCCGGCCGCCGGCGCCAGTGCCGGCCTCGAGCACGCGCCGGGCCTCGTCGTGAAGTTCTTCGGGCAGGACGTGGACCGGCTTGCCGAGCGGGCGCAGCAGCGCCAGCGCCCCGCGGGTGAAGCAGATCGGCTCGGGGCGGTTCTGCGCCTCCGGCAGCATCGGGAACGGCAGCACGAAGGCCTCGGCCTGCCGGACCACCGGGCGGTCGAGGAAGCCCGGATCGGCGAGCCATTCGCGCATCTGCCCGCCGCGATTGACCAGCGCGAGATGGGTGACCCGCGATCCGCTCCGGCCGCCGAAGCCCGGCGCGTTGTTGAAGCGCAGCACGGCCGCCGCCGCGTCGGCCGCTCTCGCCTCGGTGCCGGGGGCATTGCCCACGAGGGCGACCGCGCCGAGGTCGGACAGGCCCGGCCAGGCCGCGCGGAGGGGGTCGACGTCGTCGGGCACGCGCGGCAGATGTCTCAGGGCGGGGGTTCGTCGGATGGACCCCGGAGGTATGGCGCCCGGCCCGCGCGACCAGCCCCGACCGGTACGGACCCGAGCAATGCCCCTGACGATCTCTTCGCGCCGCTGCTTCCTCTGCGCGGCCGCCATGCTGGCGCCGAGCGACCGCCGCCTGACCGATCCTGCCGGGCGCGAGCGCGCCTTCCCGGTGGCCTGCGGCTCCTGCGGCGTCCTGACCGAGCGGGACGCGGATCCGGCGGCGTGCTGGCGCGACCTCGGGCGTCGTCTCGGCCGGCCGATCTTCTTACCCGACCCGGAGGCGCCCTACGGCCTCGACCTCTACACCCTGCGCATCGCCGCGACCCGCCTCGGCCGCGGCCTCTCCCCGCTCGATCCGGAGGACCGCGCCGCGCTCCTGGCGCCGCACAGCCCGCGTGCGGCGCGGGCCCGGCTCCACGACCTCGCACCGCAGGGTCCCCCGGTCTCCCTCGGCCTCCTCTGCCGCCCGGCCGAGCTTCCCGCGGTACTGGCCGGTCTCGCGCCTCAGGCCGCCTGGGCCGACGACGTCGCGATCCTCCTCGACGGCGCAGCCGCGCCGGCCCGCGCGGTGGCGGTCGCGGGCTTCGCGGACGGCGCGGTGCGGGTGGCGAGCCGGCCTCTCGCGGGCGACTTCGCGGCGCAGCGCAACGCCCTCCAGGACCTGGCGCGCCACGCCTGGATGCTGCAACTCGACGCCGACGAGACCCTTGATCTCAAGACCGGCCGGCTGCTGCCGGCGCTCGCGGCGTTGGCCGAGGACGGCGACGTCGTCTCGGTCGGGCTGCCCCGGCGCAACCGCGTCGAGGGGATCCTGTCGGACGTCTACCCGGACGTGCAGTACCGGCTGAACCGGACGACCGTGCGCTATGCCGGCCGCGTCCACGAGCGCCCGGTCCTCGAGGGCGGCTGGCGCCGCAGCTTCATCACCCTCCACGGCGCGATCGACCACCGCTTGAGCCGCGCCCATGTCCTGGCCCGGTCGCGGACCTACGAGGCGCTCGATCCGGGACATGGGCGGATCGAGGAGGAGGAGGCGTTGCTGCGGCCTTACTCTGAGTAAAACAACATCAGGATAAATCGCGGGATCCCCTCTCCCGATTGGGAGAGGGGTAGGGGTGAGGGTGACACGGTGCCGGATTAAACTCTGACTGTTGAGCTGCCAGCACCACGCTCAGCGCTTTACGTGGACGCGTAGCACCCTCACCCCCGACCCCTGTCCCACACGGGAGAGGGGAGGTGTGCCTTACCTTTATTCGGCTGGACCGAGCGGAAGCCGCGTCATCCCCCGTGAGCCGCGATCGCCCGCCGATACAATGCAAGCGTCTCAGCCCCCAGGCTCGCCCGGGTGAACCGCCCGGCCGCCGCAAGCGCACGGGCGCGGTAGGCCCGGCGCAGGGCGGGATCGCGCAGCAGCGGGCGCAGGGCCGCGGCGAGCGCCGGGCCGGTGGCGGCCACCGCGAGCGGTCCCGCGTCGGGCGCGCCGACGAAGGCGCGGGCGCTGGCATCCTCGGCGCAGGCCAAAACCGGCCGGCCATAGGCCAGGGCCTCCTGGTAGACGAGGCCGAAGCTCTCGTAGCGCGAGGGCGCCAGGACCACGTGGGCCTCGGCATAGGCCGCGGCGAGTGCCCCGGCGTCGATCCGGCCGCGGGCGTGGAGGCGTTCCAACGCCGCCGCGGGCAGGTCCGCCGGCAGGTCGCCGGGCGGCACCCCGACGAGGTCGAGCCGGAACGGCGGCACCCCGCCCCGCTCCTGCTCCGCGGCGAGGAGGGCGACCGCGGCCAGCAGCGCGTCGAAGCCTTTTCGCGGTTCCGCCCGCCCGACGAAGAGCAGGCGCACGGGCGCCTCCGCCGCCGGGTAGGGCGCGTCGCGGGCGCTCGTGGCGATCTCCGGCGGCAGGCTGAGGCCGATCACCGCTTCGGGCCGGCGGCCCGGGAGGCGGTAGGCCCGCGCGATCACCGCCGCGTGCGCCGCGGTGTTGGCGATGAGGCCGGCACTTCCGCGTGCCTGGCGCCGCTCGAGGGCGTCGGCGGTGGCCCCGTCGAGGCGGTCGCGCAGGGTCGGCGCGGGGCCGCGGGTGAAGGCCGCCGGGGTCGACGAGCGCGTCACCAGCGGCAGGTCGCGGCGCCCGGCGAGCAGAGCGGCCGGGGCGTACCAGTTCGTCGCCTCGACCACGTCGAAGGGCGCGCGGGCATGGGCGGCGAGCACCGCGCGGCGGAAGGCGAGCGGCGCGGCGAGGTGGCCGACCGAGCCCCAGAGGCGCAACCGCGCGAGGCCTTCCGCCGGCGGAAGGCCAAGGCCGACGACCGCGACGCCGCCGGCCCGGGCCGTGCCCGTGCGGTCGAGGGTGAACACCGTCACGTCGGTGCCCGCCTCCGCCAGGCTCTCGGCGATCTCCCGCGCCGCGGTCGAGAGGCCGCTCGGGGCCGGCGGGTAGTCCCAGGCGAGGAGGGCGGTGCGCATCAGGCCGCCAGCAGGCGCCGGTAGAGGGCGAGGTAGTCCCGCGCCATGCGCTCGGCGGTGAAGCGCTCCTCGAAGCGGCGGCGCACCCCCGCCCGGTCGATCGCCCCGATCCGGGCGAGCGCCGCCACGGCCTCGTCCTCGGAGGAGACCACGAAGCCCGTCACCCCGTCCTCGACGATCTCCGGCACCGAACCGCGGTTCCAGGCGATCACCGGGGTGCCGCAGGCCATCGCCTCGATCATCACGAGGCCGAACGGCTCCGGCCAGTCGATCGGGAACAGGAGCGCGGCGGCGCCGGAGAGAAGCGCGCCCTTGGCCGCGTCGTCGACCGGCCCGAGATAGACCGCGTCATCGCCGAGCAAGGGGCGCACCGCGCGGTCGAAATAGCCCGGATTGCCGACGTCGATCGTGCCGCCGAGCCGGATCGGAAAGCCCGCCGCCCGCGCCACCCGGATCGCGGTGTCGGGCCGCTTCTGGTCGGTCATCCGCCCGACGAAGGCGAGGTGCCCGCCCGGCGCGAGGCAGGCGGCGTAGCGGCCCCGGTCGATGCCGTGATGCACCATCCCGGCCCGGTTCGCGGCCGGGATGCCGGCCTGTTGCGCCGCCGAGATCGCCGCCACCGGCAGATCCGGAAACCCTTCGAAGAACAACGCCCGGTCGAGCTCGTCGACCCGCCAGTGGATCGTCGTCAGGCTGCGGCGCCGGCGCTCGCCCAAGAGCGCGGCATGGGCGAACTCGCCGTGGCCGTGGACGATGTCGAAGTCGTCGAGGCGCCGGCGCAGGGCCTCGAGCTGCAGGGCGTCGAGGGCGGCCGGCACGCCGGGCGCGACCTTGCCGTAGCGGTGCTCCAGGGCCGCGAGGCTCGGACGGGCACCGATACGGGGTAAGTCTGTCGCACTGTCCGAGGGGGCGAACAGCGTTACCTCCACGCCCAAGCTTCGCAGCGCAGTGCTGAGGTCGTGAATGACCCGCTCCGTGCCGCCGTGATGGGTCGGGGGAATGGGAAAGATGTTCGGGGCGATTTGGGCGACGCGGATCACAGACTGTACCTCACCTGAATCGTCCTGTCCTTCGGGATGCTCCGCTACGGCAGCGGCTTGATGTTCGTTCTTCACGTCGCCCTGCAGGGCTGCCTGCGCGGCCGGGACGTCGTCTACGGGCTCACCGCCGATACCGGCGGCCATATCCGCTACCTGCTCGATCTCGTCGCCGCCTCGGCGCAGGATCCCGGGATCGACCGGATCGTGGTGGCGACGCGCCTGTTCGACGGCCCGCCCGGGCCCGATTACGCCGTGCCCGAAGAGCGGGTCGGCGACAAGATCGCGCTCGTGCGATTGGCGAGCGCGTCCCCGGGCTACCGCACCAAGGAGGAGATGCACGCGGAGGTGGCGAGCTTCGCGGAGAGCCTGATCGCCTGGATCGCCGCGCAAGGCACGGCCCCCGACCTGATCCACGCCCATTACGCCGACGCGGCCGCGGTGGCGGCGATCGTCGAGGAGCGCCTGGGCATCCGGTTCGTGTTCACCGCCCATTCGCTGGGCCGGGCCAAGGCGTCGATGCTGGGGGAGGCGGCGGCGGAGGACCCCGGCCTCGCCCGCCGGATCGCCACGGAGGAGGAGGCCCTCGCCCGCGCCAGCCTCGTCATCGCCTCCTCGCGCGACGAGGCGGAGGTGCAGTACGCGGGCTACGCCGCCTACGATCCGGGCCGGGTGCGGGTGCTGCCGCCGGGCAGCGACCTCGCCCGCTTCGCCGACAGCCGGCCCGACCCGCGGGTCGATGCCACGATCGCGCGCTTCCTGCACGATCCGGGCAAGCCGGTGCTGCTGGCGCTGGCCCGACCGGTGGCGCGCAAGAACCTCGCCGCCCTGGTCCGGGCCTACGGCGAGAGCGCGGACCTCCAGGCGCGGGCGAACCTCGTCGTCGTCGCCGGCACCCGGGAGGACATCGACGCCCTCGACGGCGACATGGCCGCGACGATGCGCGACCTCCTGGTGCTGATCGACCGCCACGACCTCTACGGCCGGATCGCCTACCCGAAGACCCACCGGCCCGAGGACGTGCCGGCGCTCTACGCCCATGCGCGGGCGCGCGGCGGCCTGTTCGTCAACCCGGCCCTCAACGAACCCTTCGGCCTGACCCTGCTCGAGGCCTCCGCCGCCGGCCTGCCGCTGGTCGCCACCGACAGCGGCGGACCGAACGACATCGTCGAGACCTGCGGCAACGGCCTCCTGGTCGATCCGCGCGACCCCGGCGCCATCGCGGCGGCCTGCACGCGCATCCTCGACGATCCGGCCCTCTACGCGGCCTGCGTCGCCGGCGGCGCGCGGGCGGCGGCCGCCTATGACTGGGACCGGCACGCGGCGCGCTACCACGCCCTGCTGCGGGCGCTCGGCACGCCCGTGCCGCCCCTGCGGGCGCCGCGCCAGCTCCTGATCTGCGACATCGACAACACGCTCGTCGGCTGCGCGACGGCCCTCGGCACCTTCCGGCGCTGGCGCAGCCGCCAGGCCGGGCTCGCCTTCGGGGTCGCGACCGGGCGCTCGTTCCACAGCGCGATGGCGGTGCTGGAGCAGCAGGACAGCCCGCGGCCGCAGGTGATGATCACCTCGGTCGGCTCCGAGATCTACCACCTCGACGGCAACGGCGTGACCTACACGGCGGATGCCGCCTGGCGCGGGACGATCGCCGCCGGCTGGGAGCGAGAGGCCGTGCGCGCCGCGCTCGGCGGCCTCGACGGGCTCAAGCCCCAGGGCCCGCTGGAACAGCGCGCGTTCAAGCTGAGCTATTTCGGCGACGCCGCGGCGGCCCAGGCGGTGCGGGCCCGCCTCGCCCGCGCGGGCCTGCGCGCCAGCGTGATCCACAGCCACGGCCGCTACCTCGACGTCCTGCCCGAGCGGGCCTCGAAGGGGACCGCCGTCGACCACGTCCGCGCCCTCTACGGCCTGCCCGAGCGGGCGTTGTTCGTGGCCGGGGACTCGGGCAACGACGTCGAGATGCTGCGCGCCCGCGCCCAGTCGATCATCGTGGCGAACTATTCCGACGACCTCGCCGGCCACGCCGCGCTCCGGCACTCCTACGTCGCCCGGGCCTCGCATGCCCGCGGCATCATCGAGGGCGTGGGGCATTTCCGCCGGGCGCACGCTCATGCCGACGCCCATGCCGGCTGAACCCAGCGTGCTCACCCTGGTGCGCGGCAGGGCCGACCGGCTGCGCAACCTGATGCGCGGCCTCGCCCGCCAGACCGCGCGCCCACGCGAGCTGGTGATCGCCTGGATGCAGGCGGAGCCCGCTCCCGACCTGCCCGATCCCGGCTGCCCGCTCCGCCACCTGCACGTGCCGGGCGAGCTGATGCCGCTGGCCGCCGCCCGCAACCGGGCGGCGGAGGCGGCGTCCGGCGACCTGCTGGTCTTCATCGACGTCGATTGCATCCCGGGCGCCGGCCTCGTCGCGGCCTACGCGCAGGCCGCATCACACACGGACGGCCTGTTCCTCGGCGAGGTGCTGTACCTGCCCCCTGACGCCGCCGCGGGCGACGAGGCGGCGCTCGACCGGCTCGGCCGCGCCCATCCGGCCCGGCCCCCGGCGCCCGTGACCGGGATCCGCCCCGAGCCCGATGCCGGCCAGCTCTGGGGCCTGTCCTTCGCGCTGCCGGCGCGGGCCTGGCGCGCGGTCGGCGGCATGGACGAGGCCTATGCCGGCTACGGCGGCGAGGAGACCGACCTCGCCGCCCGCCTGAGCCTGAACGGCCTGCCGACCTACTGGGTCGCCGGCGCGCGGGCCTACCACCAGCACCACCCGGTCCACGTGCCGCCCCTGCAGCATTTCGCGCCGATCCTCGCCAACGCGGCGCGCTTCCGGGCCCGGCACGGGCGCTGGTGCATGACCTACTGGCTCGGCCAGTTCCGCGACGCCGGCCTGATCGACTGGGACGAGGGCGCCGACGCGATCCGCCTCGTCCGCTCGCCGACCCTCCCCGAGATCGCCGCCTCCTTGCGGCCCGACGCCCTGTTCTCCTGAGAGATCCCAGCTTGAAAGATTCCATGAAGAAGCCGATCGCGTTCTTCGTCCACCACCAGGGCCGGGGCCACGCCAACCGCACGATGGCGGTGGCGGCGGAGTTCGCCCGCGACCGCCCGGTCTCGGTGCTGACCGCCGGCCCGCACCTGTTCGAGGGATTCACCCGCGACATCGAGATCGTGGCCTTGCCGAACATGATCGGCGCCGCGGTGCCGACCCCGCGCCTCTACGCCGAGCCGACGCCGCAGGTGATGCATTGCGTCCCCCTCGGGCTCGCCGAGATGCGCCGGACGATGCGCCAGATCCTCGACCACCTCGACGAGCGCGGCATCGGCCTGTTCGTCGTCGACGTCTCGGCCGAGATCGCGCTGCTCGCCCGCATCGCCAGCGTGCCGGCGGTGCAGATCCGCATGCACGGCGACCGCCAGGATATCGGCCATGTCGGGTCCTACGAGGCCTGCGTCGGGATGCTGGCGCCGTTCGACGCGCGGCTGGAGCAGGACGACTATCCGGCGGCCTTGCGGGCAAAGACCTTCTACAGCGGCGGGCTGTGCACCAGCGTCGACCGGGTGCCGGACCGGGCCGAGGCGCGGGCCAGGCTCGGCCTCGACCCGGACCGCGAGATCATCGTGGCGGTCACCGGCGGCGGGGGCAGCGGCACGCCCTACGCGCCGCTCACGGTCGCGGCCCGCGCCGCGCCCGACGCCCTGTGGCTGACCCTCGGGCCGACCCACCGCGAGGGCCACGAGACCGATTTCTCCAACCTGCGCGAGCTCGGCTGGGTGCCGTCGGTCACCGAGTACCTGGCGGCAGCCGACCTCGTGGTGGCCTCGGCCGGCGACAACACGGTGCACGAGGTCGCGCGGGTCGGCGGCCGCCTGATCGTGATGCCGGAATGGCGCTATTTCGGCGAGCAGACCCGCAAGGCCGAGGCCCTGGTGCGCCTCGGCGCCGCGGTCCAGGCGCCGGTCTGGCCCGGCGACCTCCAGGGCTGGCGCGACCTGCTCGCCCGCGCCCGCGCCCTCGACGGGACCGCCCTGAAGAGCCTCTACGCGCCGGACGCCGCCGCCCGCGCCGCCGGCTGGCTCGAAGGGCTGACCGACGAGCTCTGGCAGGGCGCCGGAGCATTTTCCGACGAAGCGGATGCCGGTTCGTCGCAGAAAATGCAGCAAAATCAAGAAGCCAGAGCCCTGCGCGTCGTCGCGGCCGGCTGACCCCTCCTCATCCCCCTTGCCGGAATTCCTCTTGCCGGAGCCGAGAGCCCGCATGTCCACCGTTTCCGTCGTGACCCTGGCCAAGGGCCGGCCGGCCCATCTGGCGAACGTCCTGCGCGGCCTGGAGCGCCAGACGCAAAAGCCCGTCGAGTTCATCGTCGCGGTGATGCAGGACGACCTCTACGATCTTCCGCAGGCGTCCTTTCCGGTGCGCCAGATCCGGGTGCCGGGCGCGGCGCTGCCGCTCGCCGCCGCGCGCAACCGTGGCGTCGCGGGGGCCACCGGCGAGGCGATCGTCTTCCTCGACGTCGACTGCATTCCCGCACCCGATCTCGTCGCCGATTACGCGGCGGGGCTTTGCGCCCTCGACGGCCTGCTGATGGGCGAGGTCCTGCACCTGCCCGAGCACGCCACGGCCGGGGACTGGACCTACGAGGGACTGGCAAGCGTCGCGGAAAAGCATTCCGACCGCCGCGGGCCCCCGGCCACCGGCCTCGAGATCTGCCCCGACTACCGCTGCTTCTGGTCGCTCAACTTCGCGATCCGGCGCGCCACCTTCCTGGCCTCCGGCGGCTTCGACGAGCGCTATACCGGCTATGGCGGCGAGGACACCGATTTCGGCAAGGCCCTCGACCAGGGCGGCCTGCCGATCGCCTGGATGAAGGGCGGCCTCGCCTATCACCAGTACCACCCGCACCACATGCCGCCGGTCCACCACCTCGACAGCGTGGTGCGCAACGCCGAATTGTTCGAGGCCAAGTGGGGCTACCGCACCATGGGGCACTGGCTCCACGCCTTCCGGGTGATGGGGCTGATCGACGACACGCCGGACCGGCCGATCCGCATCCTGCGCCGCCCCGACGCCGACGACCTCGCCCTCACCGGCCAGCAGGGCCACCAGCCCTACACCAATTCCGCGTCCGTCATCCGCGCCATCGAGGCCCGCGGCGCGGCCGTGCCGGCGTGAGGATCGCGCTCCTCGCCCATCTGCGCCACCCGATCGCGCCGCCCTTCGCGGGCGGCCTCGAGGCCTATTGCTGGCACCTCGCCGCGGGGCTGACCGCCCGGGGCCACGAGGTCGTGCTGTTCGCCTCCGGCGACAGCGACCCGCGTTTCACCCTCGACGCGGTGAGCCCGGTCCATCACGAGGCACGCTTCCCGGGGCTGGAGCACCGGGGCGACTCGGGCCTCAAGGCCCATGTCGACGCCGCCTACGCCGCCGCCTGCGACCGGATCGCGACGGGCGGCTTCGACGTCCTGCACAACAACGCCTTGAGCCGCCTGCCGCTGGAGCGGCGGCGCACCGAACAGGTTCCCACCGTCACCTCGCTCCACGCGCCGCCCTACGACGCCCTGCGCTGGTTCGTGCACGACTCTCCGTCGCCGACCCACCGCCTCACCGCGACCTCGGCCGCGCATCTCCGGGCCTGGTGGCCGGACGGCGCCCCGCCGGAGGCGTCCGTTCTCCACAACGGCATCGATCCCGCCGCCTGGCCCTGGAGCGCGCGCGGCGACGGCTCCGCCGTCTGGAGCGGGCGCCTCGCGGCCGTGAAGGGCGCGCACCTCGCGATTGCCGCGGCGCGGCGCGCCGGCCTGCCCCTGACCCTGTTCGGGCCGGTCGAGGAACCGGATTACTGGGAGGGCGCGATCGTCCCGCTGCTCGGCGGGCCGATCCGCTACGGCGGCCACCTGCCCGGACCGGCGCTCGCCGCCGAGCTCGGGCGCGCCTCGGTCTTCCTGTTCACCCCGTGCTGGGACGAGCCGTTCGGCCTCGCGGCGATCGAGGCGATGGCCTGCGGCTTGCCCGTCGCCGGCTTCGCCCGCGGCGCCGCCGCGGAGATCGTCGGCGAGGCCGGCCGCCTGGTTGCGTCGGAGGACGTCGCGTCCCTCGCCGGGGCGATCCCGGCGGCCCTCGCCATCCCGCGCCGGGTCCCGCGCGAGCGGGTCCTGCGCCTGTTCACCCGCGACCGCTGGCTCGACGCCTGCGAGGCCCTCTACGCCGAGGCCCGCGCCGGCGCGCCATCTTTGTCCCCCGCCTCCCGAGCCGCACCATGACCCGCCAGACGATCATCGACGCGCTGTGGCACGGCCGCGACCCGTTCGCGAACCCGCCGGAGACCTTGCGCCCCCTCGACCTCCAGGGCTGGCGCAGCGTCCACCCCTATCTCGACGAGGCGGTGCACGACTGGCGCCCCGGCGTAGTGGTCGAGATCGGCACCTGGAAGGGCGCGAGCGCGCTCCACCTCGCCCGGACGATGGCCGCGGGCGGCGTTCCGGGCACGGTGATCGCGGTCGATACCTGGCTCGGCGCCGTCGACCACTGGGCCGATCCGGCGTTGTTCGCGGAGCTCGCGATGGAGAACGGCTATCCGAGCCTCTACCGCACCTTCCTGGCCAACGTCCTGCGCGAGGGCATGGCCGACCGGATCGTGCCGCTGCCGCTCGATTCGGTGAACGCCGCCGAGCTTCTGCGCCTGCGCGGCGTCGCCGCCGACGTGATCCACCTCGATGCCGGCCACGAGGAGGCCTCGGTGGCGGCGGATCTCCGGGCGTGGTGGCCGGTCCTGCGCCCCGGCGGTCTGTTCATCGCCGACGATTACGACCGCCTCGGCGGAAAATTTCCCGGCGTCGGCCGCGCCGTCGACGCGTTCTGTGCCGAGCACGGGCTGGAGGGGCCCTGGTCGTTCCGGGGCAAGGCCAAGTTCCTCAAGCCCAACTTCCTCAAGCCCAAGTTCATCACGCCGATCCCGGGCGGGTGAGCCCGGAGGCCGGTGGTGCCTGTCGTGCCGCGTCGCTCGAACCGAGACGCGCAGGACGTATCCCTGCGCTACTTGGCTCTGCGCTACTTGGCTCTGCTACTTGGCCCCGCGCCGCAGCGAGCGTTTGGCCGCAGCTGACATCGCGCCGTCCATCGACGGCGTCGCCTTTTCGGGCACGAGGCGAGATCCCGCGGTCGAGACCGCGTCCCGTCCCTGCACGACCGCCGGATCGACGCTGCCTCGCCTTGGTCACGAGAGCTTCGCGGTCGTTTGCCCGCTCACCCTGCTCGGCATCGCCGACTATCCGGTTGTTGTTCGTTAGCCCGCAGGTTCGCTCTACGCTTCCCCTCCACGGTCGGGCACCCTTCCGCAGTCGCGCCTCGCCTCGCTCGCCGTGACCGGCCCAGGGAGGGACCCTCCCCCCTCCGAGAACTCGCCCATGCGGACCCCAGAAACGACGAAGGCGGCCCGAAGGCCGCCTGTCGTAATGTCTCTGCTATAGCAGACTTCTTAATGGTCGGAGCGAGAGGATTCGAACCTCCGACCCCTAGTCCCCCAGACTAGTGCGCTAACCGGGCTGCGCTACGCTCCGACGCCCCGAAGAGGGCGAGCGGGGTATTAGCGCCGCGCTCATCGCGACGCAAGCCCCTTCCGCATGCGCGGGTCAACCGGCGAGGGCGTCGGGGCCGCGATGGCCGGCGGGGACGCCGTCGATCAGGAAGGCGACGCCGTCGGAATGGGCTTTGCGCAGGGGCAGGATCGCCTGGTAGGCGGGGGACTCGTACCAGGCCCGGGCCCGGGCGCGGTCCGGGAAGGCGATGACGACGAGGTCGCCGGAAAAATCGCCTTCGAGCGGGTCGGGGCGAGCGCCGTGGATGAGGAACCGGCCGTCGAACGGCGCCAGGGTGGCGTCGATGCGTGCGAGATAGGTCGCGATCGCGGGACCGATGTCGACGGTGCGCAGATGGGCGACGGCGTAGGCGGGGAGGCTCATGGGGGTGGGGCTCATGGGGTGAGGCTCATGGGGGGAGGCTCATGGGTCCGTGTCTCCGGGCAGGCGCGGCGGGGCGAGGCGGTGGAGCAGGGCGGCGGTCTCGGGATCGGCGGGGAAGAAGGCCTCGACGGCGAGTTCCGACAGGGTGATGTCGACCGGCGTGCCGAACACCGTGGTGGTGGACAGGAGCGAGAGGCGGCCTGCCGGGAGGGCGAGGACGAGGGGCACCGCCACCCCGGCGCCGTCGCAGCTCCCGTCCCCGGACGGTGCGCCCGGCGGGGCGGGATGGGCGGAGAGCTCGTCCGCGAGCCGGGCGAGGACGGGATCGCCGCTGGCGGCGACCTGCCGGCGCAGGCGGTCGAGGAGATGGGCGCGCCACTCGCCCAGGTTGAGGATGCGCGGCGCCAGGCCGCCGGGATGCAGGCTCAGGCGCAGCACGTTCACCGGCGGGGCCAGGAGGGCGGGGTCGACCCCGTCGAGGAGGGGGCTCACCGCGGCGTTGGCGGCGATGAGGGTCCAGTGGCGGTCCACCGCCAGGGCCGGGTAGGGGGCGTGGCCGTCGAGGATCCGCGTCACCGCCCGGCGGGCGGGGGCCAGCGCCGGGTCGTCGAGGGAGCGCTCGACGAAGACCGGGGCGTAGCCGGCGGCGAGCAGCAGGGCGTTGCGCTCGCGCAAGGGGATGCCGAGACGCTCGGCGAGGTGCAGGAGCATCGTCCGGCTCGGCCGGGCCCGGCCGCTCTCGAGGCAGCTCAGGTGGCGCTGGGAGATCTCCGCCTCCAGCGCCAGGTCGAGCTGGCTCAGGTGCCGGCGCCGGCGCCAGGCCCGCAGGATGCCGCCCGGCGGGCCGGCGGGACTCAGCATCGGCGGGGGCTCCCTCAGGCCGGGACCCGGTCGAGGAAGCCGGTCACCTCGGCGAGGCGGCCGCCCTCCAGGGTGGCGAAGTCCGTGCCCTCGACCACGCCCTCGCCGCCCTCGGGCGCCAGGGCCCAGGAGAAGCGCAGGCGGTCGCCGTAGCCGTCGGGCTGCCCGGCGAGGCGGAAGCGCAGGCCGGGGAAGCGGGCCTGCACGGCGCCGATCAGGGTGTCGAGTTCGTCATGGCCCTCGCCGGCCATCACGGGGTCGCGGTAGCGCGCGCCCTCGGTGAAGGTCTCGGCGAGGAGGGCGCGGCGGCGGGAGGGATCGGTCTCGTTCCAGGTCGCGAGGTAGCGGGCGGCGAGGGCGGCGGGGTCGGTCATCGGGGCGTCCTTCCTCCGGGTGGGTGCGGGGAGGAGAATGGACGGGAGACCGGGCGCCCGTCGATGACCCCGGAGGTCATCGTCGGACGACCCGGCAGGTCACGACCGGACCGGGGATGCCGCCGCGCCTACTCGGTCACGATCACCCGGTTCGGCAGCTCGTCGGCGTCGCCGGGGCGCGGCGGGGCGGCCGCGGCCAGGATCGCGCCGGCGTCCGCCACCGCCCGCACCAGCCCCTCCGCCAGGGCGTCGCGGCGGAGTGCCGCCACGAGGTCGTCCAGCACCGGCCGCCAGGCATCGGGGGTCGTGCCGACGCCCGTGTCGGTCACCACGTCGGCGTAGCGCTCGGCCAGGGCGACGTAGATCAGCACGCCGGTGCGGCCGCTTGTGCGGGCGAGGCCGCGGGACTGGAACTCGTGCCGGGCGGCGGCCCGGGCGCGGGCGCGGCGGAAGGCGCGGGGCAGGGCGCGCGGCAGGCGGGCGAGGCTCGGGGCCGCGGACAGGCCGAGGAGCAGCCCCAGGGCCACGGCGAGCTGGACCAGGAAGATCCGGGTGGCGGAGAGCCCGGTGAGCAGGATCAGCGGCCAGGGCACCAGGAGCGCGCCCGCCAGCGCCAGCGCCGGCGGCAGGCTGCGATAGGCGCCCGAGCGGGCCGCCACCATCACGACGATCTCGCCCGCCGTGCCGCGCTCGGCCGCCGCGACCGCGGCCGCGATGCGGGCGCACTCCGCCTCGCTCAGGATCGTCGTCGGGTTCGCCGATTCGGGCTTCATCGATCCCGGCATCACCAGTCCCCCGAGGCGCCGCCGCCCCCGGACGAGCCGCCCCCGCCCGAGAAGCCGCCGCCTCCGCCGAATCCCCCGCCATAGCCGCCGCCGAAGCCGCCCGTCGGCCCGGGCACGACGATCCATTGGCCGCCGGTGCGCCGGTGCGGCCGCCCCGGGCCGCCGCCGCCCCGGGTGAGGAGCCGGACGAGGACGAAGCCGATCACCACGAGCAGGATCAGCACCAGGACAGGATCGAGGGTGCCGCCCGAATCCTCGCGCACCTCCGCCCGGCGCTGCCACTCGGCGGCGTCGCCCCCGAGGATGCCGAGAATCCCGTCGACGCCGGCCTGGATGCCGCCGGAAAAATCCCCGGCCTTGAATTTCGGCGCCACCGCGCTCGCGATGATCACCTTGGACAGGGCGTCGGTCAGCGCCCCTTCGAGGCCGTAGCCGACCTCGATCCGCACCTTGCGCTCGGTGGGGGCGATCAGGAACAGCACGCCGTTGTTGCGCGCCTTGGTGCCGAGGCCCCAGGCGCGGAAGAGCCGGTTGGAAAAATCCTCGACCGAGGTGCCCTGGAGCGAAGGCACGGTGGCGACCACGACCTGGTCGGTGGTCTTGTCCTCGTGCGCCTTGAGCTTGGCGGCGAGCGCCGCGCTCTCCTCGGGCCGCAGCAGGCCGGCGCCATCGACCACCCGGCCGGTGAGCGGCGGCAGATCGAGGGCCGCCGCCGCCCCGGCCCAGAGGGCCGGGAGGAGCGAGATCAGGAGAAGGGCGAGGACCGCGCCCAGGACCCGGCGCATCACCCTAGAACTTCACGTTCGGCGGGCGGCTGGCATCGGGCGTGGCGGTGAAGGCTTCCATGGGCTTGGCCTCCGGGTAGAGCGTGGAGGCGATCCAGCGGCCCGGGATGGTGCGGATCTCGGTGTTGTAGGCCTGCACCGCCTGGATGTAGTCGCGCCGCGCCACCGCGATGCGGTTCTCGGTCCCCTCGAGCTGCGATTGCAGGGCGAGGAAATTGGCGTTCGACTTCAGGTCGGGATAGCGCTCGACGGTGACGAGGAGCCGGCCGAGCGCCCCGGAGAGCTGGTTCTGGGCGTCCTGGAACTCGCGGAACTTCTGCGGGTCGCTCACCGTCGAGGCGTCGACCTTGACCGAGGTCGCCTTGGCGCGGGCCTCGGTGACCTGGACCAGCACGTCCTTCTCCTGCTGGGCGTAGCCCTTCACGGTCTCGACGAGGTTGGGGATCAGGTCGGCGCGGCGCTGGTACTGGTTCTGCACCTCGCCCCAGCGCGACTTCGCGGCCTCCTCCAGGGTCGGCACCCGGTTGACCGCGTCGCAGGCCGAGAGGGTGGTGGCGAGGCCGAGCGCCAGGACGAGGAGGCGCAGGCGGCCGAGGAACGGGGCGGTCATGGTGGCTTTGGCTCCTGGTCCGGGGCGGCGCCTCCCGGCGCCGCGAGCGTTGCCGTGGTCAGATAGGCGGCATTCCGCCGCGGACCAGCGGGACGGGGACGTAAGACGGCCCCGGGGCAGGCGCGCCGGGGCCGTGGACCCTGCCGGAGGAGGAGGGTCAGGCCGCCCGGATCGCCGCCAGGAACCGATCGACCTGGCCCTTCACGCTCAGCGACTGGGCCGAGAGGCTGCGGGCGGCGTCGAGCACCTGGGCGGCGGCGTGGCCGGTCTCGCTCGCCGAGGCCGTCACCTGGCCGATATTGCCCGAGACGTCCTGCGTGCCGCGGGCGGCCTCGCCGATGGTGCGGGAGATCTCGCTGGTGGTGGCGGCCTGCTCCGTCACCGTGGCGGCGATGATGCCGGAGATCTCGTTGACCGACACGATGGTCTCGCCGATCTGGCGGATCGCCCCGGTGGCGCTGCCGGACGCGGTCTGGATCCGGGCGATCTGGCTCGCGATGGCGTCGGTCGCCCGCGCCGTCTGGCCGGCGAGCTCCTTGACCTCGGCGGCGACGACCGCGAAGCCGCGGCCCGCGTCCCCGGCCCGGGCCGCCTCGATCGTGGCGTTCAGCGCCAGGAGGTTGGTCTGGCTCGCGATGGCCGAGATCATGGTGACGGCGGTGCCGATCTCCTCGGCGGCGCGGGCGAGGTCGCCCATCGCGATGCCGCTCGCCTCGGCCTCGCGGCGGGCGAGGCCCGCGACCTCGTTCGAGCGCAGCACCTGGCGCTCGATCTCCTGGAGCGAGGCCGCCAGTTCCTCGGCGGCGACCGCCACGGTCTGCACGTTGGCGGCGGTCTCCTCGGAGGCCGCGCTCACCGCGACGGCGCGCTGGTTGGTGCCCTCGGCCACCCTGGTCATCCCGTGGGCGGTAGCGTCGAGCTGCGTGGCGGCGGCCGCGACGACGTCGAGGGAGGCGACGATGTCGGCCTCGAAGCCGCGCACCAGGCGATCGACGGCGGCGACCCGCCGGTCGCGGTCCGACAGATCGGCCAAGGCCCGCGACTCCATCTCCCGGCGCGCCGCCGCGTTGGCGCGGAAGACGTCGACGGCCTTGGCCATGTCGCCCATCTCGTCGACGGCGTCGCGGGACGGCACCTCGACCGCGAGGTCGCCCTCCGCCAGCCGGGTCATCGCCCCGGTCATGTCGCGGATCGGCCCGATGATGCCGCGGGCGAGCAGGAGCGCGAAGGCGACGCCGAGGGCGACCACCGCGGCGGCGAGCCCGATCAGGGTGATTCGCGCCGTTCCGGCGGCGGCGGCGGTCGCGGCCGAGATCTCGGTCACCGACTCCTCGACCGAGTGGCGCGCCTCGGTGCCGGCGGCGTCGATCGCCTCGAATTTCGGCCGCGCCGCCTGGTCGAAGAGCTCGGCCTCCGCCAGCATCGCCCGCGAGGTCGCCTCGAACTGCGTCCTGTAGAAGTTCAACGCCTCGCGCACCGCGGCGATCGAACGGGCATAGGTGCCGGCCGCGTCGAGGTCGACGAGGGACTTGAGGGCCGCCTCGGCCTTGCTGGCATTGGTCTGGAAGGTCGCCGGGCCGGCCGGGTCCTTGACCGCCAGGAAGCGCCAGTTCGCCACCCGGACCAGCAGCATCGCGCTCTCGATCGTGGCGGCCCGGGCCGCCTCGGTCGCGGTGCCGAGCGCCCGGACCTCGGCCAGGAGGGTGCTGGTCGCCCGGGTCAGGACGTCGCCGCCGGGGAACAGGTTGCCCCGTCCGGCCTGGGCGGCGGCGCCGAGCTGGCCGAGCTGCTGGATGTCGGCCTTGAGGCGCTGCGCCGTCTCGGCGATCAGCGCGTAGCGGGCCTTGCGGGATGCGCTGACGGCGGCCTGGGTGAGTTCGGCGCTCACGGCGTGGATATGGTCCGTGGTGGCCAGCATCGCGGCGAACCCGCCGGGCTCCGGTGCGGCGCGGTACTGCGCGGTCTGGCTCGCCAGCCGCGCGGTCTCGGAATTGATGGTGTAGACCTTCAGCGCCACCCGCTCCAGGCGGGCACGATTCTCGTAGCTGCCCGTGAGTGCGTCGGTCGTGTGGACGGCGAAGCCGCCGATGCCCGCCGACAGCACCACCAGAATGCCGAAACCGCCGTAGAGGCGCGTGCGAATACCCGTCTTCACGAGCGATCTCTCCTCAAGCACGTCCCGCCGAGACGGCGCTCGGCGAAGGCGGACGTCCGGTGACACGAACACGGCTGAACAAGCAGGCGGAGCGGCGCCCGATCGCAGCACGCTCAGGACGCTGCGCTCGGGCCCGCCGTCGATCTAGTGCAGATCTTGTTAAATAACCGCTAATATTCAATATTTTCTTCGATATGAAGATATTCATAAGCGCATCTCGATAATAATATTCCTACGCACTTGAGAGACAATCGCTCAAAATCCATCTCTTTGCGATTGAGAAACCCGCACTCCCCCGTTCAGAAGTTGTATCGACGCTCGCGCACGGCCCCGATCCGGCGCGACGCTGCGGCAGCTCGGCGGTTGGTCCGGAGGCGCATCGCTGTTATGCCCTGGCAGCGGCCGGCGCGGGCCGATTCGGGACCGGCATGGCGAAACGAGCGGCCAAGGCGAAGACGGCGGAGGCGAGGACCGCAGAGGACAATCCGGGCGGGACCGATCCGGAGAAGAGGGTTGTGGCCGCGCCGACCGCCAAGCGGATCGCCAAGCCGACCCTGGCCGAGCGGCTTCCGGCGACGGCGGTGGCCGCGGAGACCGGTCCCGCGGGCCAGCCGCCCTCGGCGACCTCCCTGTGGCGCGAGGCGCGCAACGGTGCCGCCCGGGCGCGGCTGGAAAAGTCCCTGCCGGTGGTGTTCCCGTTGCCCGTGCTGCGCCACGCCCTGTCGCGGCCCCTGGTGCCGCCGACGCCGCGGCTCGCCGTCGAGAGCTACTGGCGCCACCACATCCTGCGGGCCGACCGGCTGGCGCGGGCGCTCGCCGCCGCCTCCGGCCAGCCCGAGGGCTGGACCTGGCGCCTCGGCAGCTGGCGCCCCGACGACCGGCGTCTCGACCCGGCGGAACAGGATGTGTCCGAGAAGGGCCTGGCGTTCAGCTTCCGGATGCCGCCGGCGCCGTTCCGCGAGACGCCCTACGCCCGGGGCAAGGGGCATTGCTGCATCTGCGGCCAGCCGGTCTACCGCTTCGGCTGGCACCGCGACCTGTGGGGGGCGGGCACGCCCAACCGCAACGCCGCGTGGCACGCCGCCTGCGTCGCCGCCTGGAAGCTCTGGACCGCTCCCAGCGACCACGTGAAGGAGCTGAAGCGCCGCCAGGGCCATCGCTGCGCCCAGTCCGGCAAGCGCCTGCTGCGCACCGCCGAGGTCGACCACCGGATGCCGCTCTACCGGATCTGGCGCGAGGAGCGGGCGCGGCCCTGGCCCGAGCTCCTCGGCTACTGGGGCCTGCCGAACCTCCAGGTGGTCAACCGGGCGGTCCACGCCGACAAATGCGCCGCCGAGGCCGGCGAGCGGGCGAGCGCACGCCGGGCGGGCGGTGCGGAGGACGCGGACGGCCCGGCCGCGTCCGATCTCGCCCGGGCGCGGGATCCCCTGTCCCACGTGGGAGAGGGATGAGCGGATCCCGGGCGCCCGGCCGCGCCCCGGGATCACAGTACGCGACACTGGCATAAAGCTGAGATCCAGCGCGCCGAAGGTTCTTCCGTTAGCCAGCCCGTTCCCGCGCCCCCTTTCCCGGACGACTGGAGCGGTAGCGGAAGGAGATCCGGGATCCAGCGCAAAAAGGCGCGAAGCGTCCTTGTGTCTGCAACGTTGCAAAATCAGAGCCGCTTCGCGGCACGTCCTGTGCTGGATCCCGGATCTCCTTCCGCTGACGCTCCAGTCGTCCGGGAAAGGGGGAGAAGCGGAAACGGAATGTCGATCCAATGGATGTTAGCCGCTCCGAACCTTAGCCATATCGAAACTTAGCCATATCGAAACTTGGCCATATCGAAACTTGGCCATATCGAAACTTGGCCTTGTACGAGTGTCGTGTACCGCGCCCTGGGACGGCCCGGAGCGGGTCGACGCCGTCGCGCAGATCCTGTCAGAGCCGGAACAGCCCGAGGGCGTCCTGCACCGCGTCCCGCGTGGCGGCGGTGACGGTCCTCGCCCGCGCGGTGCCGGTGCGCAGCACGTCCATCACGAGATCCGGATCGCGGGCGATCCCGGCCCGCCGCTCGCGAATCGGCCCGAGGAGGTCGCGCAGCACGCCCGCGAGGCGCTCCTTGAGCGCGGCATCGCCGAGGCCGCCGCGGCGGTAATGCGCCTTCAGCGCTGCGACCGCCTCCGGATCGGGGTCGAAGGCGTCGAGATAGGTGAAGACCACGTTGCCCTCGACCCGGCCCGGATCGCTGACGCGCAGGTGGCCGGGATCGGTGTACATCCGCTGCACCGCCGCCGCGATCTCGGCGTCAGAAGCCGAGAGCGGCACCGCGTTGCCGCCCGACTTGCTCATCTTCGCCCGACCATCGACGCCGGGCAGCCGGCCGACCTCCGGGATCAGCGCCCGCGCCTCGGGCAGGAGATCGTACCCGACCTGACGGTTGAGGCGGCGGACGATCTCGTTGGTCTGCTCGATGAGCGGAGCCTGGTCCTCGCCCACCGGCACCAGGGTCGCCCGGAACGCCGTGATGTCGGCGGCCTGGGCAGCGGGGTAGCACAGGAAGCCCGCCGGGATGTCGCGGCCGAAGCCGCGGGCCTGGATCTCGTCCTTGATCGTCGGATTGCGCTCCAGCCGGGCTACCGTGACGAAGTTCAGGTAGAGCAGGGTCAGTTCGGCCAGCGCCGGCAGGGCCGATTGCACGCAGATCGTCGTGACCGCCGGGTCGATGCCGACCGCGAGATAATCGGTCGCGACCTCGATCACGTTGCGGGCGATGCGGGCCGGGTCATGGGCGTTGTCGGTCAGTGCCTGCGCGTCGGCGAGCAGCAGGTACTGGCGGTGGCTGTGCTGGAGCGCCACGCGGTTGCGCAGCGAGCCGGCGTAATGGCCGAGATGCAGCGGACCGGTGGTACGGTCGCCGGTGAGGATGACGGGCCGGGACGGCGCTTCGACGGACATGGGGGCTCTCCGGAGGATGAGCCGCCGCGCCGAAGGGTGCCGGAATACCGACGACCGTGCCCACCGGACGGCGGCATCGGTCGTGACAGGATGAACGACGGCCGCTTCCTCAGAGGAAGCGCCACCAGCAGGTCGCGCGGGGGGAACGGTGGTCGATCATCACCGTCACGCTCTACGCCGCGGCCGCGTTCCGCTCAAGCGGGATCGGGGCTTGCTGCCTACGGACTTGCTGCCTGCGGAGCGCTCTCCTCCGCCAGCTCCTCCACCCCCACCCAAAGATTCCAGGCCGGGGCCAGGCTCCAGCCCGCCAGCCCCACATGCGCCTGCGGCATCCGGTAGTGCAGCACCGGGCGCGGGCTCACCTTCTCGTCCGGCGGCAGGGCCGCCCGCACCCCGGCCTCGTCGCGGTGGGCGAGGATCGGCAGCAGGTCGAGGCCGCGATGGCGGGTCGGGTTGGCGGCGAGGTAGTCGCGGGCGAGCGCGTCGAGGTCGGGCCGGTAGCCCGGATCGAGCACCCGCGCCACGTAAGGCGCGGGGAAGGGCGGCGGCAGGCCCCGGGCGGCCAGGAACCCGCCCGCGGCGGTCGCCCGGCGCAAATCCGGCTCGCGCCGCAGGTAGGCCCGGAGCAGGCCCGTGAGGGTGGCGGCGTCGAGGTCCGGGGGCTCGACGTTGAAGTGGAGCCCGAGGGAGCCGAGCAGCACCGCCCCGCGCCCCCGCCCGCCGGCGCCGTGCAGAAGGGCGGCGAGGCGGTCGACCTCCGGCAGGCGGTCGAAGGCGAGGGGGCCGGTGATCGCCTCGCGCGGCACCACCGGACCGAGGAAGGCCGCCAGCGTGCGTCCCGCGGCCCGGACCGGCAGGCCGGGCCCTGCGCCTTGTGCGGGAACCCGGCGCTGCGGATGGGCGGCGCGCAGGTCGAGCTCGACCCGGATGTCGCCGAGCGAGGTCCCCTCGACCCGGAAGGCGTGAGGATCCTCCTCGGCGACGCGCCCGCCGAGGCCGGCGGCGAGTGCCGTGGCGGCGACCCGGGCCGGGGGGCCCATGAACTCGATCTCGACGCCGACCCGGCGGGGCGTCCCGTCGGCCCGCAGGGGCCGGGGCGGCGGGCGGAACGCGGCCCTCGGAGATTCGGCCCTCGAAGACTCGACCATGGACCTCTCCAACCCGCGAAACTCGGTCATGTGGGACTCGCTCACGACGCCACGGTCAGAGGAACGGGTTCGAGGCCGAACAGGTCCGGGCAATCGTCCTCGCCCGGGCGGCGCGGCAGGCGGCGGGCCGGCGGCGCGGCGGGGCCGAGGAGCCGCATCACGCGCTTCGAGACCGCGACCGGCAGGTTCTCGCGCTTGGCCCGGGCCTCGACCCGGGCCAGCGCGTTCATCGCCGGGCCGAGTACGGTGAACTCGGCCCGCAAGCCGTCGTCGAGCACCCCCACCAGCACCTCGCCGGCATGGAGCGAGGCGGTCAGCGCCAGCGGCGGCAGGTCCTGGTGCCCGCGGGCCTCGTTCATCCGCCGCATCCGGACCTCGATCTCCCGCACGCAGGCGAGCGCCGCTGCGGCCTGCGCGGCCGGCGCGCCGTCGACGAACTGGGCCAGCACCCCGTCGCCGACATACTTGTCGACGAGGCCGCCATGCCCGGTGACCGCCGCGTGGGCGAGCGCCCGCACCGCCAGCAGCCAGTCCAGCACCCGGGCCTCGCCCCAGCGCCGGGTGAGGGCGGAGAAGCCCCGGATGTCGAGGGCGAGCAGGCAGGCATGGCGCGGCTGGAGCGCCGTCGGCCCGTCGCGCCGCACCAGGTCGATGCCGGCGGGCACGAAGCGCGCCAGGGTCGCCCGCTCGTGCTCCAGGCGCAGCATCGTCGCCACGCCCCGGCGCAGGCGCAGCGACCCCTCGATCACGAAGGCGCCCGCGACCAGGAAGGACAGCAGGCCGAAGATGTTCGGTCCCGCCGGCGGCAGGCCGAGGCGGGGTTCGAGCAGGCCGAGGCCGAGCGCCCCGGACCACACCCCGGCGACGAGGGCGACGAATACCGCGGTATGGCGCGGCCGCAGGGTCAAGCCGGATTCGAGCAGCAGCAGGAAGGCCGGCAGCCGGCTCGCCAGGGTGCCGGGCTCGTCGGCGGCGTCGGCCGCCGCCATCATGTATTCGAGCACGATGTAGGCGGCGAGCGCCGCGTCGAGCAACGTCGTGATCCAGGCCCAGCGCTCGCTGTTGCGCCGCCGCGCCGTGGCGGCGAGCCAGAGCGAGGACGCCGCGTAGCCGGCCAGGATGAACCAGTGGCTGCCGGCATGCAGCGCGCCGTCGCTGAGATGGGCCGAGACCGCCAGCACCCCCAGCATCACCAGCCGCATCGCGAGCACGCGGGTGGCCGTGCCCGCCGCGAGACCGGCGGCGAGGCCGGTCCCGTCCCCGGCGGGGCCGGGCGCCGCGCCGCCGTCCGGCGGGTTCGGATGGGGTCTGCTCATGCGGGGCCGATCATGGGAAGCCAGCCTTGCATGGGAAGTCGTCCTGCATGGGAAGTCGTCCTGGGGCCTCGAGCCGTCCGGCAAGGTCGCGCCTGCCTGCGAGGGGACGCCCTCCTGCAAGGTCAAGCCTTACGCGGGACACGGGGATGCGTCGAGGCGAGATGGTCGTTCGCTCAGCCTCGGAAAGTCCCCGGATGGTCCGGGCCGGGACGCTGCCGGCGCCCGGAACTGAACGGGCCCGACGCCCGATGGTCCGCCGGCCTCGCACCCCTTGCGGAGCCCGACACCCTATACCATCTCCAGACCATCCGGTTGGATGGTCTGGAGATGGCGATGACCGAAAACGTGCATGAGCTGCGGCCCAAGGGGCCGGGCCCCAAGCTGCCCGACAGCGAGAAGGTCACGGTCAATCTCGGCTTCGTCGATCTCGGCCGCATCGACCTGATGGTGCGGGACGGGTTCTACGCCAACCGGGCCGACTTCATCCGCACGGCGGTGCGCAACCAGCTCGACCGGCAGGACGAGGCGTTGCGCCAGTCGGTGGCGCGCCGGCAGCTCAGCCTCGGACTCACCGCCATCACGCGGGCCGAGCTGGAGGCGGCGCGGGATGCGGGCACGCCGCTCAGCATCCAGGTCCTCGGGCTCGCCAGCATCGCCGACGACGTGACGCCGGAGCTCGCCCGCGCGGCCATCGCGTCGATCCACGTGCTCGGCGCCTTCCACGCCAGCGCCGCCGTCAAGGCGGCGCTCGCCGACCGCATCGTCTGACCCCTTTTTCGCACAGGACCGCGATCATGAGCGCATTCAAAACCTTCTCTCCGGGCGGGCTCGGCGCCACCGTCGACATGGCCGAGGTGACCCGCCTCACCCGCGCCGGCCGGCTGACCGAGGCCGTGGCGCTGATCCAGGGCCGTCCGGCCCCGGCCGAGCCCGCGCGCCCGCCGGCCCCCCCCGCGCCCGCCGCGCGAGCGGCCGAGCCGGCGGTCGACCTCGTGGCGCCGGCCGAGCCGGGCGGCGCCTGGACGGTCGCGGGGGAGGCCGGCGCGCCCGAGCCGTCTCATCCGCCGCGGGCGAAGCCCGAAGCCCTGGAGGACAGACCGGAAGCCCTGAAGGGCATGCCCGACGCCATGCCGGGCGTATCCGAGGCCTTGCGGGGCATGTCCGACGCCCTGCGCGATCTGCCGGAGGCCCTGAAGACCTTCCGCACGCCGGCCGGGCTGAGCGGCCTGCTGCGCGAGGGCGCCTTCGACGGCTTGGCGGGGAACCTGGCCGGCAACCTCGCGAGCGGCCTGGCCGGCGGCCTCGGCGAGGGCCTGAAGCCCCGCCGTCCGGTGCCGGTGCCGGAGGGGGCGCGGTTCGAGGAGCGCAGCTTCTCCAGCGCCGCCGGCAGCCGGACCTACAAGGTCTACGTGCCGGCCGGCCGGGAGGGCCAGGCGTTACCGGTGGTGGTGATGCTGCACGGCTGCACCCAGGATCCCGACGACTTCGCCCTGGGCACGCGGATGAACGACCTCGCGGAGACGCAAGGGGCGATCGTGGTCTATCCGCGCCAGGAGCGCTCGGCCAACGCGCAGAAGTGCTGGAACTGGTTCCAGCCCGGCGACCAGGGCCGCGGTGCCGGCGAGCCGGCGCTGATCGCCGGGATCGCCCGGGCCGTGGTGGAGGAGTTCGGGGCCGATCCTGCCCGGGTCTACGTCGCCGGGCTCTCGGCCGGCGGCGCGGCGGCGGCGATCCTGGCGGCGACCTATCCGGACGTGTTCGCGGCGGCCGGCATCCATTCGGGTCTCGCCTGCGGCGCGGCCCGGGACATGCCCTCGGCCTTCGCGGCGATGGGGCAGGGCGGCGGCGCCCCGCCGCGGCCGGGCGCGGCCGTGCCGACCATCGTCTTCCACGGCGACGGCGACCGGACCGTGAATCCGATCAACGGCGAGCGGGTCGTGGCCCAGGCGCTGCCGGAGGCGCCGCTGCGGGAGACCCTGACGCGGGGCGAGGCGCCGGGCGGGATCGCCTATACGCGCCGCGTCCACGCCGACGCGGAGGGGCGGGGAATCGTGGAAGCGTGGGTGCTGCACGGGGCCGGCCACGCCTGGTCCGGCGGCAGCCCGGACGGCTCCTACACCGAGCCGCGCGGGCCCGATGCCAGCGCGGAGATGCTGCGGTTCTTCCTGGAGCACCGCCGCAACGAGCGCGCTTGAGCCTCACGCCTTCGGCGTCGAGACCCGCAGCAGCAGCGCGACCGGCAGGAGCCCGACCGCGACGATCAGGAGGGCGGCGACCGCGCCGTCCTCGTAGGTGCCCCGGGCGGCCTCGCCGTAGAGGTGGGTCGCCAAGGTCTCGACGTTGAGCGGGCGCAGGATCAGGGTCGCGGGCAGCTCCTTGACGCAATCGACGAAGACCAGCAGGGCACCGCCCAGGATCGCCGGCCAGGTCAGCGGCAAGTGGACCTGCGCCAGGGCGCCGGCAGGTCCCCGGCCGAGCACCCGGGCGGCGTCGCCGAGGGAGCGCGGCACCCGGGCGAGGCCCGCCTCGCTGCTGCCGGCGGTGACCGCGAGGAAGCGCACCACGTAAGCGTAGGCCAGAGCCGCCCCGGTGCCGAGGCCCATCGCGGCGAGCGGGACGCCGACGAGCGCCCGGCTCACCCCGTCGAGCAGGCCGTCGAGGGCGGCGAGCGGCGGCAGGAGGCCGATCGCCAGGATCGCGCCCGGCACCGCGTAGCCGAAGGTGGCGCAGCGCAGGAGCCAGCCGCGCCAGCGCCCGCCGAGCAGCCGCGGGCCCGCCGCCACGACGAGGCCGAGGGCGGTGGCGATGAGTGTCGCGAGGCCGGCATAGAGCAGGGTGTTGAGGCTCTCCGACAGGATCGCCCTGGACAGGCCGGCGAAGTGCAGGCGCTTGCCCGCCTCGACCGCGAGGTAGCCCGCCGGCGCCAGGAAGCCGAGGGCGACCGGCACGAGGCCGAGACCCAAAGCCGCCAGCGCCCCCGGGCCGGCGAGGACCTTTCGCACCATCCGCCGCGGGCGCTGCGCCGCCCCGGCATAGCCGCGCCCGTGCCGGGCCCGGCGCTCGATGGCGATCAGGCCGAGGCAGGCGGCGAGCATCACGAGCGCGAGGCCGGCGGCGCCGGGCAGATCGGAGCGGTTGACCCAGGTGTCGTAGATCGAGACCGTGAGGGTGCGCACTCCCAGAAATTCCGCCGCCCCGATGTCGTTGAGCGCCTCGAGCAGGGCGAGGCTGGCGCCGAGCGCGATGGCGGGGCGGGCCAGCGGCAGGGCGACCCGGAGGAAGACCGAGGCCGGCCCGGCCCCGAGGCTGCGCCCGGCCTCGACCAGGGTCGCCGACTGCATCAGGAACAGCGCCCGGGTCGGCAGGTAGACGTAGGGATAGAGCACGAAGCCGAGGAGCAGGATGCAGCCCGGCAGCGAGCGCAGGTCGGGCAGGATCAGGTCGCGCGGGCGGGCATAGCCGAGGAGGGCGCGGATCGCGCCCTGCACCGGGCCGACCGGGTGCAGCAGGTCGAGATAGGCGTAGGCCCCGATATAGGTCGGCACGGCGAGCGGCAGCAGCAGCGCCCAGTCGAGCAGGCGCCGTCCCGGAAACTCGTAGGCCGCGACGAGCCAGGCCGCCCCGGTGCCGACCGCCACGACGACGATCCCGACGCCGGCGAGCAGCAGGCCGGTCTCGGCGAGGGCGGGGGGCAGGACGTGGGCGAGGAGGTGGGGCCAGAGGCCGCCGGAGCCCTGCAGCGCCTCGACACCGAGGGCCGCGACCGGGGCGAGGATCAGGAGGGCGGTGAGGCCGGCGGCCAGCGTCCAGGCCCAGAGCCAGGGGCTGCGCGAGCGCGCGGCCGCCACGGGACGCGGCCGGGGAGGCCGCGCGGCCGCCGGCGGGCCCGACGGCACGAAGGCTCTTCCCTCCACGGTTGTCGTTCGCTCCGGTCGGCTGCGTAGTGATCGATGGGCCTCCGCCCGACCGGTCCTGTCAGGCTGAAGCGCGGCTTTCCCCTCCCCCCTCTGCGGGGGAGGGTGGCCCCTGCGTCAGCAGGGGTCGGGAGAGGGGCAGCGCGACGTTGATCCAGGGGGCGCCCGTCAGAACGGTTCCGCCATATCCGGAAGCGTGGTTCCCCTCTCCCGGCCTGCTCCGCAGGCCACCCTCCCCCGCGGAGGGGGGAGGGAGAAATCCGGGCCCCTCCTGTTTCCCGGACAGCCCTGCCGCGAGCGGGGAGAGGAGAAGTCCCGCGCCTTTATCATCTACCGGACCGGATCACGCGGATCGGATCTCACCGGTCGAACCCGACCTTGTCGACGAGCAGGCTCGCCGCCTTGCGGTTGCGGGCGATCTCGACCAGCGAGGTGGTGTCGACCTTGAGCGGGCCGAGGGCCGCGAGCAGCGGGTCGACCGCGACGCCGGGCTTCACCGGGTACTCGTAATCGGCCTTGGCGTAGAGCGCCTGCGCTTCGTCCGAGGCGAGGTATTCGAGCAGCTTGACGGCGTTGTCGCGGTTCGGGGCGGACTTCGCCACCACCGCGCCCGAGACGTTGACGTGGGTGCCGCCGCCCTGGAACGTCGGCAGCACCACCTGGATGCCCTCGCCCCACTTCTTCTGCTCCGGGCCGCCCCGGCCGCTGCGCATCAGGCCGACATAGTAGGAATTGCCGAGGCCGATGTCGCAGAGATCGGCGACGATGTCGCGGGCGACGTCGCGGTCGCCGCCGCCGGCCTTGCGGGCGAGGTTGTCCTTCACCCCGCGCAGCCAGGCCTCGGTCTTGGCCTCGCCGTGCTTGACCAGGTAGGCGGCGATCAGCGCGGTGTTGTAGGGGTGCTGGCCCGCGCGCAGGCAGACCTTGCCCTTCCACTTCGGGTCGGCGAGGTCCTCGTAGGTCAGCCCGGCGAGGTCGCGCAGATCCGGATCGGCATAGGCCACCCGGGCGCGGGTCGAGAGGGCGAACCAGCGCCCTTCCGCATCGCGAAGATTGGCGGGAATCGCCGCCTCGAGGGCGGGGGAGCGCACCGGCTGGGCGAGGTCGCGGTCGACGAGCTCGATCAGGTTGCCGATATCGACCGTCATCACCACGTCGGCGGCGGAGCGGGCGCCCTCGGCGGCGACGCGCTCGGCCAGGCCCTTGTCGACGAACACCGTGTTGACCTTCACGCCGCTCGCCGTGGTGAAGGCGTCGAGGAGCGGGCGGATCAGGCCGGGCTCGCGGGTGGTGTAGAGGTTCACCTCACTCTCGGCGCGGGCCGGGGCCGCGAGGGCGGCGAGGCCGAGGAGGGCGAGCGCGGTGCGTGACAGGGACAAGGGGCGTCTCCCGGAAATGGCGCCCTCTTGAGAAGCAAACCCGAAACAAAAGCAAGCGTGTTAGATTTTAGTTGTTTCAATGTAAAGCGGCCCGGACCTGCCGGTCACGCCGCTTCCTCCTCGGGCAGGACCAGCACCGCGTCCGGCACCAGCGTCACCCCGACGGCGTCGCCCGGCCCGTAGGGTTCCGGGCCGGGGAGGCGGGCCCGCAGCGGTCCCTCGACCCCCGGCACCCCGAGATGCAGCACGCTCGCCGCCCCCAGGAAGGTGCGGCGCGTGACCTGGGCGGTGATGCCCTCGCCGGGACGCCCGACCCGCAACGCCTCGGGCCGCAGGCAGACCCGGACCGCCGCGCCCTCGGGCAGGTGGGGGGCGGCCACGCTCCCGAGCGGCGTCCCGGCCCGGCCGGCCTCGACCCGGGCCGGGATCTCGGCCGCGTCGGCGAGGAAGCGGGCGGCGAACAGGCTCTCCGGGCGACGGTACAGGGCCTCGCCGGTGGCGACCTGGACGATGCGGCCGCGGCGCATCAGGGCGATGCGGGTCGCGACCGCGAGCGCCTCCTCGGGATCGTGCGTCACCATCAGAGCGGTGGTGCCGGTGCGGCGCAGGAGCGCCACCGTGTCCTCCCGCACCCGGTCGCGCATGCGCCGGTCGAGATTGGAGAACGGCTCGTCGAGGAGCAGCAGCCGCGGCCCGGGCGCCAGCGCCCGCACCAGCGCCACGCGCTGCTGCTCGCCCCCCGACAGGGTCTGGGGATAGGCGTCGGCACGGCCCGAAAGCCCGACCTGCTCCAGGAGCTCGTCGGCCGCCGCGCGGGTGGCGGCCGGCTGGCCCCTGAGGCCGAAGCGGATGTTCTCCCGGACGGTCAGGTGGGGAAACAGGGCGTAGTCCTGGAACATCAGGCCGACGCCGCGCGCCTCCGGCGGCACCGCCGCCCCCTCGCCGGCGACGAGGCGCCCGTCGAGCCGCACCGTACCGGAATCCGGCGCCTCGAGCCCGGCCACGACCCGCAGGAGCGTGCTCTTGCCGCAGCCCGAATCGCCGAGCAGCGCCATCACCTCGCCGGGGCGCAGGATGAGCGAGACCCCCGCCAGGGCCTGCACCCGGCCGAAGCGGCAGGCCAGGTCCTCCACCGCCAGGGCGGACGCCGGGCGGGACGGGGCCGGTTCGGTCATCACGGGATTCCTCGGCGGGCGTGTCGGGGCGTCGCGCTCATACACGGGCCGGCGGGGGTGGGCGAGAGCGGGAGTATGCACCGATCCGGCACGGGGCGCGCCGCCACAGGGTCAATCGGACGTTAAGCCGATTCGTCGAATCCTGCGCATCGCCGCGGCCCCGATGGACCGGCGGCTCAGCGGAGTTGCGTTGGCAGGCCAACGCTTCGCCCGCTCAGGCTTTTGTTGTTTCGCAGATTTTCGTCGCACAACCGGCGACCACGTCTGCGAAATCGGCGTGTCGCGAAGGGTATCGGGCGTATGCGTAACCTGTCGGGCGAGAGGAGCGCCGTCGAGGGCGGCACCGTGGTGGCGTTCCGGCGCAAGGAGCGGCCGGCCCGCACGGATCACGGCCTCGATCACGAGCTCGCCCCCAGCCCCCGGGTCGCCGCCGCGCGGCGCGACCAGCGCAGCCTGATGGACACGGTCTACGAGGCCGGCACCCTGCCGGTGGCGGCGGGCGACCGGGAGACCAAGCTCCTGGCCTCGCGCCTGCTCGTCTACGGCTTCCTCACCATCGACGAGGTCGGCGAGGACGGCGCCACCCGCTCCTTGCGCCCCTCCGAGGCGGTCCGCGCCGGCCGCGAGCGCCCCTGGCGCCTGTCGCGGGCCTCGCGCGGGGTGAGCCTCTCGGTGCCGATCCCGGCTCTCGACGGGTTCCTGTTCGAGAGGGCGTGACGGCGGCGGATCAGCCGCCCGGCCTCTTAGCACGACTTGGGCACTTTAAGGTGTGAGGGTAAGCGGAAGCAGTGCTGGCAGCAGGGGCACTGGACGGGCGGGAGAAGACCCTCGAAGAGTCGCGCGATGATCGCCTGCGAACGGCCGGCAGGCTCGGCGAAGGCGGCGGTCCCGGAAGCCGACCCCTCGTTTTCCCCCGCCCCGCGAGGTTCGTCGCGGCGAGGCGACGCTGCTGCAGGTAAGCGAAGGCCAGGCACGTCATCAGCGCGTGACGATGCAGCCCAGTCCACGAGCGGCCCGCGAGGTGGTCGAGGCCGGGTTCCTCCTTGGGCTGCGGACGCGCCTGCCCGCACACCCAGCGTGCCTTGATCGCCCCGATGGATGCCCGCCGCGTGATCCGTGCCGGCAGGTCGGCCAGGTCGTAACGGCGTAAGTTCAGCGCAGATCGTCCCACCATTCGGCGAGGCCTTGAGGGGAGGCGGCGCTTGGCCTGCCCTCGGCCCATCTGAGGTGGCGGTAGTCGCTCGGCGATAGGCCGTAGGCCGCCTTGAATGCGCGGCTGCAATCGGACACGCTTGAGAAGCCGCAGGCCCGGGAGAGATCGGAGATCCGACCGCCCTCGTCGGGCCGCGCCAGCAGGGCACGCAGGCGGGCGAGCCGACGGGAGCGGATCTCGCGGGTGACGCCACCGCTCGGCTCAAAGGCTCTGTAGAGCGCTGAGCGCGACACGCCGATGGCCAGAGCGACATCGTCGGGCGTCGTTCCCAAATGCGCGTCGATGTAGCGTCGTGCCCGGCGGCGGCAGACCGCCGCGTTGGCCGTCCGCACCGCTTCCGCCGCCGGCGGGGCGTGGCCTGCAAGGGCGAGAGCGAGAAGTTCTGCGGTCACGCGCTCCAACCGCTGGCGGTCGCCCGCGCCGTGACGAGGCATCTCGTCGAGCGCAGAGTGTAGGAACCCCGTGAGCAGGCGTGCGCGATCCTGCGGCAGAACCGCACCGTGCAGGCGCCCGGGCTCGGGCACGGCCGCTTCAATCACGTCGCGGGGGATAGAGAGCGTGATGACGCGGGCTTGGCTTGCCCTCGTCTCCATAGGCCGGCTCATGTCAATGAGAGCACATTCGCCTGGCCCGACGATCCGAATGCCGTCCGGCGTCCCAACCGCCAGGGCTCCGTCGAGGACGATTTGTGCCGTAAAATGGTCAAAGCCGCTGCGCAGAACCCGCCGGTGCGGGCGCACGTGCGCGACGCCCCGAAGCCGTCGGTCGAACAGGATCATGCCGCCGAGGCGCTCGGCCGTGACCGCGACCGCGAAGGTCTCGTCCAGCCTCATCGCATCGGCCGCTGTCGCGTAGAGATCGTGATACGCCTCGAAGCCGCACTGACCGGATGGCGCTGCCACGTCAGTCGAGAATTGCAGACTTACCGCTTGGCGGCCCATAGCTCCCATTTCGGACATAGATCGCTCGACCGATTTATCGTACGTTGCCTCTAGGGCATAAAGATTGCGCAACGCAAGATCGCGCTCTCGGGAACGCCGTTCCGTCGCTACGCCGGGTATCGCACCCGAGGGGGCTTACGCGAGCGATCCGTGACCCGCTTCCCGCCAGCCCCGACCCCCTCGACGTCATCGCCCGCGAGCTGCACCAGCATTCCCGACCGCCGTTCCAGGCCTGCCCGGCCTGGGAAGATCTGGACATGACGGACCCGTGCGAAGCGGGGCTGATGACCGGGCGCAGGCGCTGGTGGAGATGGGGCGGAGCGAGAAGTCAGGCGCAGCCGCATCTCGCGCCGGGCCTATGATGAGGAGGGGCGCGAGATCACGCCGGCGACGGTCGGGCCTGCCCGCGCCGAGGTCGAGACCACAATCTCCGCCCACTGCAAGAACTGCCACTCTGGCGCGATCGGTTTCCGTCCGATCTGCCGCCTGATTTGAGCACGCTCTTCGTCGAGCTTGCGCAGCGTCCCTACGCAACCAGCGGTCAAGGCCATGTGTCCGAGGCTTCCCGGTGCGACTCCCATGGCACGTTGTACGAGGCGGGGAGGTACTCTTGGCAGCCTGGTCGACGCGATTGCGTTCGGACGACGACGAGTAACCCGGGGCAAAGGCGAGCCGGTGGCCCTTGTCCATGATCCACACCAGCGGCGCCTGGGCGAGGATGTCGCTCGGGTATGAGTGTGCAGGTCGGACGGGAGATCGCCGACACCCGCGGCAAGTGGACGGAGTACGTCGCGCGGTGCGTCGCCGCCGAGGACCAGTTGCGGTGGATGGTCATGCGCGTCCTGCAAGACGGCATGGTGCACCAGAGAATTTGACGGGGCGTCCCAATTTCTTGATCCGCCGCCGGTCATCGTTGGAAACCCAGCACGGGTGTGTCATGGGGGCAGCGTAGCAACAAAGAGACCTTACATGACCCGCATCCTCTTCAGCACTGCCATGCTCCTGGTTATCTCCAGTCAAGCGGCAATGGCTGCCAACCGGCACGTCGACATCGTCAACAAGACCGGGATGACGCTCAAGCATTTTTATGCGTCCAGTACTGGATCAAGCAATTGGGAGGAAGATATATTAGGTCGTGACACAATTGCGAATGGTGAAACATTCGACATAGATATTGACGATGGCACAGGAGCTTGCCGCTTTGACTTTCGAGCCGTGTTCCAGAACGGCGGCGAGAGTGTGAAGAGGAACATCAACGTTTGCGAAATCTCGACCTTCACTTACACGCGTTGATCGGCGCACGCCCGCTTCGTTCCAAGTGCCCGGCGCAGGAATCGCACATGAGAAAGCTCCTCTTCACAATCGAGGGCCGTATCCCACGCAGCCAGTACTGGCTCGCCATGCTGATCTACATCGGCGTCGCCGTGGCCGCCGCACTGGTCGCGTACCTGCCGAATTCCCTGTTCCCCGGGACCGTTGGAGAAAGCGGTGATGTGACGGTCACCGGCATCGCTGCCCTCCCGTACATCCTGCTCTCACTGGGCTATGCGGTCCTGTCGATCTGGTCGGGAATCTGCGTGAACGCCAAGCGTTGCCATGATCGGGGCCGGTCGGGCTGGTTCCAGCTCATCATCTTCATCCCGATCATCGGACAGCTCTGGTACATGATCGAGAGCGGCTTCCTGCGTGGCACGCGGGGGCCGAATCCGTTCGGCCCCGATCCACGGGATGTTGTCACGGCCGCCTCTCCGCTCGCGGCCTCTGCCTGAGACAGGCTCTAGCACGACCTGGGCATAAACCCGGATCCTGAAGCACGATCAACGACTTCGCGGAAAGGGGAGCTTTGCGCTTAGTCGTTGATGCAGAATGACTTTTCGAGAAGCCTGCCCAGGTCGTGCTGGAACGGACGAGGAGGCGTGGTGCCGATGCAGGCACGCCGTCCCGACTCCGAAAAATTGACTTTCCGAACCGGATCACCGACACGGGCGCCCGCCGCGACCGGCGCCGTGGGCGTCGGGTTCCCCGGTTCGGAGCTTTGCATTGACGAGCCTTGCCGCCGGGCGCCGACCCGGCCGCGCCGCCTCCGTGGGCCTTTTCGCGGAGCGCCTCCTCGATCTCGGGGCGCGCAGCCACGGGGCGGCCTGCGCGCTGCTCGCCGTCCTGTCGCTGGTCTGCTTCCTGCCGGGCTTCGCCTCGCTCCAGCCGATGGACCGGGACGAGCCGCGCTTCGCTCAGGCCTCGAAACAGATGCTCGAATCGGGCGACCTCGTCGACATCCGCTTCCAGGGCGAGGCCCGGCACAAGAAGCCGGTCGGCATCTACTGGGCCCAGAGCGCGGTCGTCGCGGCCGGCGAGGCGCTCGGCGTGCCGGGCGCCCGCACCGCCATCTGGCTCTACCGCATCCCCTCGCTCGTCGGCGCCGTCGCCACGGTGCTGCTCAGCTACTGGGCCGCGCTCGCCTTCCTGCCGCGGCGCGGGGCCTTCCTGGCCGCCGCCCTCGTCGGCGCTTCCGTCATGCTCTCGGCCGAGGCGCGGCTCGCCAAGACCGACGCGCTGCTCACCGCCTGCGCGGTCGCCGCCATGGGGGCGCTGGCCCGGGCCTGGCTCGCCCGCGCGACCGCCCTCCGGCTGCCGAACACCACCATCCTGACCTTCTGGCTCGCCGTGGCGGCCGGCATCCTGGTCAAGGGACCGATGGTGCCGCTATTCGCCGGCCTCGCGGCGCTCAGCCTCTCGGTCTCCGCGCGCTCCGGCGCCTGGCTGAAGGCGCTGCGGCCGGGGCTCGGGATCGTCCTGGTGCTGGTCCTGGTGGCGCCGTGGTTCGTCGCGATCACGCTCAAGAGCGGCGGCGCCTTCTACGGCGAGGCGGTGGGGCACGACATGCTCGGCAAGGTCGGCACCGCCCAGACCCAGCACTGGGCGCCGCCCGGCACCTACCTCCTCGTCATCTTCGCCACCTTCTGGCCGGCGGCGGCCTTCGCGGCGATGGCGCTCCCCTTCGCCTGGACGAACCGGCGGGGGGATGGCGTCGCCTTCCTGATCGCCTGGGTGCTGCCGTCCTGGCTGGTCTTCGAGGCGGTGCCGACCAAGCTGCCGCACTACGTGCTGCCGCTCTGCACCGCCCTCGCGATCCTCGCCGTCATGGCGGTCGCCCGCGGGGCGGTCCACCGCGACCGGCCGGGCGCGCGATGGGTGGCGCTGCTGGTGCCGTTCATCCCCGCCGGCCTGACGGTGGGTCTCTGCATCGCCGCCTGGCGCCTCGACGGGACGATCCCGTGGGCGGGGCTGCCGCTGCTGGTGGCGGCGAGCGCGGTGGCGGTCCTGGCCTGGCGCGCCTTCATCGACGGTTTCCCTGAGCGCGCGCTCGCCGTCGCGGTGCTCGCCGGGGCGCTGCTCGGCCCGGCGGTGTTCGGGCTCACCCAGCCGGCTCTGCCCGCCCTCAAGGTCTCGCCGCGCCTCGCGGCCCTGCGCGACGCGCTGCCCTGCGCGAATCCGAAGGTCGGCACGCTCGGCTACCGCGAGCCGAGCCTGGTCTTCCTGATCGGCACCGACCTCGCGATGCTCGACTCGGCCGAGGAGGCCGCGGCCTTCCTCCGGCAGGGCGGCTGCCGCCTCGTCTACGTCGAGGACCGCTTCGCCCAGGCGTTCGCGGCCGCGAATGCGGCCGGCGCCGCGGAAGCGGCCGGCACGGCGAAGGCCGGAGCCCCGCCGCAGCCCGTCGGCCGCGTGACGGGCTTCAACATCAACGGCGGCAAGCCGGTCGGCCTGTCGGCCTATGCGGTGACGCCGTGATCCAGCCCGTGGTTCAGCCCTTGCAGGAAAGCCCGAACGCCATGCCGGATCGGGAGGCGATCCGCCTCAGCGTCGTGGTGCCGGTGAAGAACGAGGCCGGCAACATCGCGCCTCTCGTCGCCGAGATCGCGGCCGCCTGCGCATCCTTGCGCCCGTTCGAGATCGTCTACGTCGACGACGGCTCGACCGACGCGACCCCGGCCGCCCTGGCGGAAGCCAAGGCGCGCCATCCGGAACTGCGGGTGCTGCGCCACCGCGAGAGCTGCGGCCAGAGCGCGGCGGTGCGCACCGGCGTGCTGGCGGCGCGCGGCGAGCTGGTCGCGACCCTCGACGGCGACGGCCAGAACGACCCGGCCTTCATCCCGGCGCTCGCCGCCGCGCTCGTCGCGGCCGGGCCGGGGGCGGGTCTGGCGCAAGGCCAGCGGGTCGGCCGCAAGGACGGGCGGCGCAAGATGATCCAGTCGCGCATCGCCAACGGGGTGCGCGGCCGCATCCTGAAGGACGCGACGCGGGACACCGGCTGCGGCCTCAAGGTCTTTCGCCGGGCGGTGTACCTGCGCCTGCCCTATTTCGACGCCCTCCACCGCTTCATGCCGGCCCTCGTCGCCCGCGAGGGTTTTGCCGTCGTCCACGCCGACGTGGTCGACCGGCCGCGCCTCACCGGGCACTCGAATTACGGCCTGTTCGACCGGCTCTGGGTCGGCATCCTCGACCTCGCCGGGGTGTGGTGGCTGATCCGCCGCCGGCGCCGGGTGCCGCAGGTGGTCGCGGCGGAGACGGAGTAGCCCGATGGTCGCCGACATCATGCACGGGCTCAGCGCCTATTTCTGGTCGCTGTTCACCGGACCCATCGACCTCGTGCTGATGGTCGGCCTCGTGGGGCAGGGGCTGTTCACCGCCCGCTTCCTGGTCCAGTGGATCGCCAGCGAGAAGGCGGGGCGCAGCGTGATCCCGCTCTCGTTCTGGTTCCTGTCGCTCGGCGGCTCGGCGGTGCTGCTCGGCTACGCGCTCTACCGGCGCGACCCGGTCTTCATCCTCGGCCAGAGCCTCGGCACGGTGATCTACCTGCGCAACCTCGCCCTGGTGTTCCGCGAGCGCCGCAGCACCCGCGCCTGAGGAGCGCCCCGGCGGACCGGGGCGCGGCGTCTCATCCCTTCTTCCTGTACTCGAAGGCCGGGGCCTTGTTCAGCTCGTCCTTGGTGGTGGCCACGCTCGCCTTCCAGCCGTCGCCGTCGCGGACCAGGGTCACGCTGTCGGGGCTGACCGCGACGTAGCGCTCGCCGATGCCGAGGAAGCCGCCGACGCCGAGGATCACCGCCTGCACGGTCTTGCCGTCGGCGATCACGAGGTCGGCGATGTCGCCGATCGACTCGTTCTGGGCGTTGGTGACCTTGGTGCCGAGGAGGCGCGAGGTCACCGCGGCGGCGGGCTCGAGGGTGATGAACTGCACGGTGGCGGTCTTGACCTGCCGGGTCGTCATCGCGCCGGTCTCCGGCTGCGTCGCGGTCTGGGCGGTGGCCGGCAGGGAGGCGAGCAGGAGGGCGGCCGTCGCGAGGGCGGTCTTCAGCGTCATGGGACAGATGTCTCCGGGGGAGGCCCGCGCGTGGGGCGAGGCGGGCCCGCTCGCAGAACGGCCCCGCGCCGGCGGGGTTCCGCATCGTCAAGTCTTCGGTCCGGCCAAGTTTTCGGTCGAGCCAGGTTTTCGGTCGAGCCAGATTTTCGGTCGAGCCGAGTTTTCGGTCGAGCGATGCGCGGCGGGTGCAACACGGCGAGGCCGACCCCATCTAGGAGCTTGGCGGCCGCGCAGGGCGGCGCGACAGGGGAACACCATGGACGGTCACGTGTACGGAGCGCTCGGTCAGCCGGGCGTCGGCTTCCTGATGGCCATCGTCGTCGGGGCGCTGGCGGGCTGGCTGGCGGAGCGGTTCATGAACTCCAACATGGGCCTGCTCGGCAACATCGTGCTCGGCATCATCGGCGGCGTGGTCGGCAACTTCCTGGCGGCGCAGTTCCACATCCCGATCTTCGGGTTCTGGCGCAACCTGTTCTCCGCCACGATCGGGGCGGTCATCATCATCGCGGTGGTGCGGGCGGTCCGGGGCGAGCGGCGCTACTGACCGGCGCGCCTCGCGCAGCGGAAGGCCCGGCCGGACTCCTTCCGAAGTCCGGCCGAGGTCCGGCACAGTCACGACATGCATGGCGCGCCGCGCGGCGGCGCGTCACGCCCCATTTGCCCCGGGGCCCCGGACATCTTAAGTCACGGATGCGCCGCGAGGGGTTCGCGGGCGCTCCTCGTCTCGAAACCCCTTGCCGTCCCGGATCCCATGGCCGTCGTCCTCGATCTCCTGCGCAACGACCAGCGCCCCCGTCACCCGGAGAAGGCGCACCGGCCCGACCAGCCGATCCTGCGCAAGCCGGACTGGATCCGCGTCAAGGCGCCCGGCTCGCCGAAATGGGCCGAGACCAACGCCATCGTGCGCGAGAACAAGCTCGTGACGGTGTGCGAGGAGGCGGGCTGCCCCAATATCGGCGAGTGCTGGGAGAAGAAGCACGCCACCTTCATGATCATGGGGGACACCTGCACCCGGGCCTGCGCGTTCTGCAACGTGCGCACCGGGATGCCGGAGGCCCTCGACCTGGCCGAGCCCGAGCGGGTGGCGGAGGCGGTGGCCAAGCTCGGCCTGCACCACGTCGTCATCACCTCGGTCGACCGCGACGACCTGAAGGACGGGGGTGCCGCCCACTTCGCCGCGGTGATCGGCGCGATCCGGCGCCTGAGCCCCGCGACCACCGTCGAGATCCTGACCCCCGACTTCCTGCGCAAGGACGGCGCCCTCGAGATCGTGGTGGCGGCGCGTCCCGACGTGTTCAACCACAACCTCGAGACGGTGCCGTCGAAGTACCTGACGGTGCGCCCCGGCGCCCGCTACTTCCACTCGATCCGCCTGCTGCAGCGGGTCAAGGAGCTCGATCCGACCATCTTCACCAAGTCAGGGATCATGGTGGGCCTCGGCGAGGAGCGCAACGAGGTGCTCCAGCTGATGGACGATTTGCGCTCGGCCGATGTCGACTTCCTGACGATCGGGCAATACCTGCAGCCGACGAAGAAGCACCATCCGGTCCTGTCCTTCGTGACGCCGGACGCGTTCAAGGCCTACGAGACCACGGCCTACGCCAAGGGCTTCCTGCTCGTCTCGGCGACGCCGCTCACCCGCTCCTCCCACCATGCCGGCGAGGATTTCGCCCGGCTCAAGCAGGCCCGGCTCGACCGGCTGGGGACCGTCTGACCCGATGCCGAGCTTCCGCACCACCCGCACCGTCCGCCACAGCCCGACGGAGATGTTCGACCTCGTCGCCGACGTCGAGCGCTATCCCGAGTTCCTGCCGCTCTGCGACTCGCTGCGGGTGCTGCGCCGGCAGGAGGGCGAGGACGGCACCGAGACGCTCGTCGCCGACATGGGCGTCGGCTACAAGGCGATCTCGGAGCACTTCACCACCCGGGTCCGCCTCGACCGGCCGAACCACAAGATCCTGGCCGAGTACATCGACGGCCCGTTCCGCCACCTCGAGAATCGATGGACCTTTCGCGAAGCCCCGAACGGCGGCTGCACGGTCGAGTTCTTCATCACCTACGAGTTCAAGAGCCTGGCTCTGGGACTTCTCATGGGGAAGATGTTCGACCGGGCCTTCCGCAAGTTCACGGACGCGTTCGAGAGCCGGGCGGACCGGTTGTACGCGCGGGCGTGAGGCTCCGTACTTCCGGTGAATTTCGGCTGATCCTACAGTCTCCATCGTCATCCCGGGGCTTGCTGCAAGCGAGAACCCGGGAGCCATAACCGTGGACGGTGCCGAACCAAGCGGCTCGCGGTCCGACTCATCCTCGAACGCCAGCTTTTATGGATCCCGGGTTCCGCTCTCGCGGCCCGGGGATGACCCTGTGAGGTGGGAAGGGAGGCCCCTCCCTTCACCGCTCGACCGTCACCGCCTCGGCAGCACCACCCCGAGATCGATCCCGCTCCCCATCGCCAGATAGCCGGCCCGGTTCGGGTGCAGCCGGTCGCCCTTGCCGCCGGTGGTGCTCTCCGGGACCATCTCGGGGCGCAGTCCCCCGGCTGCCGGGTCGAGGGTCGCGGCGTCGAAATCGACCACCCCGTCGAACACGCCCGAGTCGCGGATGAAGGCGTTGAGGCCGCGGCGCTTCTCGTCCTGCTCGGGGTGGCCGTGGGCGGCGCTGGAGCTGCCCTTGGCGGAGGGGAGGGTGGCGCCGATCACCCGCACGCCGGGGATGCGGGCGCGCAGGCGGGCGACGCCCTCGCGCATGCCGGCCTCGACGGCGGGAAGCGAGGCCTCGCCGTTGCGGCTGAAATCGTTGATGCCCTCGAGCCAGATCACGCTGGCGACGCCCGACAGCCCGATCACGTCGCGGTCGAGCCGGGACAGGGCCGAAGGCCCGCCCGGGAACGGCTTCTGCGGCCCGTACGAAGCCGGGCCGACCACCTGGTTGCCGCCGATGCCGGCATTGACCACCGCGACCCGGTTGCCGAGCGTCGCGTGCAGGCGGCGCGCCAGCACGTCGGGCCAGCGATCGTCGCCGTTCATCGTCGAGGCGGTGCCGTCGGTGATCGAATCGCCGAAGGCGACCACGACCGGGGTCGGCGCGCCGACCGCCATGTCGACGGCGTCGACGAAGAACCACGAGGCGGTGGAGTACGGGAAGGCGGCCTCGCCCTCGTCAGTGCCCCGCGATCCGGCGCCCGGCGCCGTGGCGTAGGAGGTCTGCAGCGCCTTGGCGTGCCAGGTCATCGGCCCGCTTAGTCCCACGACGTGGAGCGAGACCGCGAGCTTGCGCCCGGCGAGCAGCGGCGCCTCCGGATCGGCCGCGAAGGGCAGGGCGACCGCATCGGACCACACCTCGCCGCCGGGCGGGACCGTGACCCGGTCCTGGCCGGCGAAGCGCACCGGGCGGTTCGTCCCCGGCACCAGGGCCGCGCCGCCGAGCTGCAGCCCGGCATGGACGCCGTCGAGGGTGAGGGGACGGGTGCCGAAGGCGTTGGAGATCCTGACGCGCGCCTCGCGGCCCCAGACGTCCGGCCGCAGCACCAGCCGCAGGGTCTGGTCGCGGGCGCCCTCGGCCGGGTCGGGGAAGGCGAAGCTCTGATCGGGCTGAGCCGACGGGTTGCCGACCGGGTAGGGCCCCTGGACCGACCCGGCCCAGGCGGTCGCCCAACGCGGGGTCTCCGAAGTCCGCCCGTCCTGCGCCCGGGCCGGGACGGCCCACAGGGTCCCGAGGCAGATCGCTGCCATCACGGCCGCTGCATGTCCGAGACAGACCGCAGCCGTGACGGCTGCTGGATGCCGATGCATGTCGTCCTCCCGATACGGGCGCTGTCACCGCGCCATTGCCGACAGGAAGGGCAAGTCGCCCGGACAATCATCCCCTCCTGCGCGCGGAATGTGCGCTGGAACACGCCGGGTCCGGGGGCCCGCGCCTAATCTCCGCCCACCTCGCGAGGTCCCGATGCCGCCGCAAGATCGTTCGGCGATCGGCCGCGGCTTTTCGTCCTGCCGCGACCCTCCTGCCGACCCTCTGCGACCCGGCCACCTTGATCACCCACGCGAGGCCCCGGAGTCCCACCCTGCCCGAAGGGGGTGCTCGATGACCCATCCGTGGCCCCACCACCACACCGACGGTTCGGTGCACTACACCCATTGCTGGCCCGAAGCCGTGGAGGCCCTGCCGGCCTCCGAACCGACCCGGCCCGACTGGCGCCGGCGCCTGCGCGGCGCCGCCGGCATGGTCGGCGCCTCCGGCCTCGCCGCCGGGGCGATCTGGTTCGCCATGCTGTGCGATCCGACCGTCTCCCGCGCCGCCCTGCCGCCCTCGGCGGATGTCTGCACCAATGCCGGCCACGCCGTGCGGGTCTGGTTCGACGCCGAGACCGCGCGGCGCGCCCGCGTCGCCGAGGCGCCGCACCAGCACGCCTTCAACAGCATGCTGCTGTGGTACCGCTCGGCCGAGGGCAAGTGCGCCGCCGGCCGCACCCAGGAGGCGGTCCGCAGCTTCCAGTCGCTGGAGCGGATGATCGCCGGCTTCGACGCGAACCGGCAGGACCGGGACGAAGCCGACGAGTGATCCGGTTGCCGAGCGATCCGTCCTTGCGCGCCGCCTCCGTTCGCGCTTCGCTCTCCCGACCGATGACGGGAGGGGCGGGATGCCGGATGGTCTGACCTTCGTGCTGGTGCACGGCGCCTGGCACGGCGGCTGGTGCTGGGTGCGCGTCGCGGAGATCCTACGGGCGCAAGGCCACCGGGTCTTCACCCCGACCTGCACCGGCCTCGGCGAGCGGGCGCATCTGCTCTCCGAAAACATCACCCTCGACACCTTCGTGCGCGACGTCGCCGGCGTGATCGCGGCCGAGGAGCTCAGCGACGTCGTGCTGGTCGGGCATTCCTTCGGGGGCCTCGCGATCAGCGGCGTCGCCGAGGCGATGCCGGAGCGGCTGCGCCACCTCGTCTACCTCGACGCGCTGATCGCGGAAGCAGGCCGCTCCCCCTTCGACGGGCTGCCGCCCGAGGTGGTGGCGGCCCGCCGCCGCGCGGCGGACGAGTCGAGCGGGGGCCTGAGCCTGCCGCCGCCGCCGGCCGCCGCCTTCGGGGTGCTCGATCCGGCCGACGCGGCCTGGGTGGAGCGGCGCCTGACCCCGCACCCCTTCGGTACCTACGAGAGCCCGCTGCCGATCCGCGGCCCGGTCGGCAACGGCCTGCCGCGCACCTACGTCGATTGCACCGCGCCGTCCTACGCCACCCTCGACCGCGTCAGGGACTGGGTCCGGCGCCAGCCCGGCTGGGGCTGGCGGGACCTGGCCACCGGCCACGACGCGATGGTGAGCGCCCCCGGCCCGCTGGCGCAATTGCTGGTCGAGCTCGGCGGGGTCTGATACGCTTTCCGGAAGATTCCTTCCGAAAAGAGTATCGCGAGCCCGCGCGGCGACTGAGCGAAGCCGATTTCCGCATCGCGACAGCGATTGCGCAGCAATCGCCGAGCGATCAATCGGAAATCGTATGAGCCATCAGCCCATCGTGACGAGGGTGCGGCCGGGATCGATCTCGATCAGCCGCAGGCCGAAGCTGCGGCCCTCCTGCGCCTCCCAATCGGCCAGCACGGCGTTGACCCGCTCGGGGCCGTGCTCGGCCAGGGTGCGGGTGCCCACCGGCTCCTCGATGGCGTGCATCACCTCGCCCATCAGCCGGGCGCGGGCCGGCGCCTCGGCGGGCTCGGCCGCGTCGCAGTAGGTCGTGACGATCTGCTCCGACAGCGCCTCGATCACGGCCTGGTTCACGGAGGTCATGCCCATGCTGCGCTCTCCCGTTCGCCGGGGCCGCCATCCGCCGGCCCCATCCTATTGGACGGGACAACGCAGCGGAGCGTGAGCGGTGCCGCGCCTCACACCGCCTGCTGCTGGCCGGCGGCGCGGTGGGCGGCCAGGGTCACCACCTCGGCGGAGGGGGCTTCCTTTTGGCCCTGGCCCATCATGAAGATCACCGGGTTGCGCGGCATGTAGCCGGGGTTGCGGCGCAGGTTCAGCAGCTGCTGCAATTCCACCGCGGTCAGGTCCTTCGGCGTCGCGTCGCGCCAGACATGGCCCGGCGAGGCGGCGCGGGCGAAGGGCCACCAGGACCGGCGCTCGGTCTCGACCTGCAGGATGAGCTTGCCGGTGAGGGTCTTGCGGAAATTGAAGCGACCCGTGATGGCCATGACGCGTCCTCCATTCCCGGACAACCCGATCCCGGATCACCGTCCGGGATCAACCTAGACCTGTGCTGTTTAGCACGGCACTAACATGGGGCGGCCACGCTTGGCGGAAAAGGCGATCCGTCGTGATCGACTCACGGCCGCGCTGCCGCACCCCTCACCGACTAACGGCCACGATGCTGAAACGCTCCCTCATGCTCGATGCCGCGCTGATCGCCCGGGCCCATCCCCACCCGGTGACCGCCGACGGGCGCGGCCCCGGCTACGGCATGGCGCTGATGGACGAGGCGGAGGCCGATGCGCGCCTCGACGCGACGCTGGCCGAAAAGCCGGGCGACGCGAACACCCTGTGGCTGTTCGCCTACGGCGCCCTGATGTGGCGGCCGGAATTCCCGTTCTGTGAGCGCCGCGAGGCCCGGGTGCGGGGCTGGCACCGCCGCTTCTGCCTGTGGCAGCCGGGCTTTCGCGGCACGCCGGAGCGGCCGGGGGTGATGCTGGCCCTCGACCGGGGCGGGCAGTGCCGCGGCTTCGCCTACCGGATCGCCGGCGACGATCTGCGCGAATCCGTGCGGCCGGTCTGGCGGCGGGAGATGCGCGGGCGCGGCTACGCAGCCCGCTGGGTCGCCGCCGAGACCCCGGAGGGGCCGGTGCCGGCGCTCGCCTTCGTGGCCGACCGGACGGGGGCGCGCTACGCCGGGCGGCTCACCGATGCGGAGATCGCCGCGCATGTCGCCGCGGCCTGCGGCCCCACCGGGCCGAGCGCCGAGTACCTGCTCAACACGGTGGCGGCCTGCGAGGCGACGGGCATCCGCGACCGCCACCTCTTCGCGATGCAGGCGCTGGTGGCCGAGCGGCTCGCCGCCTGCAGGGCGCCCGAATCTCAGAACAGCCCGACGCCGACCCCGGGCTCGCGCCGCGGCGGATAGTTGTAGGGGCCGGTCGAGACGCCGTAATAGGGCAGGACCGGCGCGTAGCCGAAGCCGAGGAGCCGGCGGGGCGGCGGTTCGACGACGACCACCTCCGCCTCGACCGCGACGGCGGGAGGCGGCGGGGGCGGCGGCAGCCAGCCGGCGGAGAGTTCCGCCCCGCCCCGCGCCGCGTAGGCGCCGGGCATGTCGGCCGCCATCGCCGGCAGGGCCGTGAGGGCGGCCATCAAGGGCAGCCAAGCCAGCGTCGTACGGAGCGTCATGGCGCAAAAACCTCGGGCAGGGTGACCTTACGGACAAGCTTCGTCAGACAAGCTTCACCGGGGCATCCCGGTTCCGCGGATCGTGCCCTAGATTGGTGAACGAACCGGAGGGCGTGAGCCCCGCATGACCGAGTTGCCCCCCCTTCTACGACGACCTCGCGGGCTGCCTCGCCGAGGCCTGGCGCCGGCTGGAGGAGGGGGCGGCCCATCAGAGCGGCTTCCACGCGCCGGCGCTCGCCACCCTCGGCCGCGACGGGGCCCCGCGCCTGCGCACGGTGGTGCTGCGCGGGGTCGACCGGGAGCGGCGCACCCTGCGGATCCATTGCGACGCCCGCTCCGCCAAGGCCGCCGAGATCGCCGCCGATCCCCGGGCGGCACTTCACGCCTACGACGCCAGGGCCAAGATCCAGGTTCGGATCGAGGGCACGGCCCGCCTGCACGGGCAGGACGACGTGGCGCGGGCCGCCTGGGCGGCGTCGCGGCCGATGAGCCGGATCTGCTACGGCACCGCGCCCGGCCCCGGCACGCCCCTGCCCGAGGGCGGCGCCACTGCACAGCCGCAGGACGACGCCGCGGTGGAGGCGGGTTTTTCGGAGTTCCGCGTGGTGGTGCTCACGGCCGCCCGGCTCGAATTCCTGTACCTCGCCCGGGCGGGGCACCGGCGGGCGTTGTTCACCTGGGACGGGGCGGAGCCGGGGGCGACGTGGCTGGCACCGTAAGAATAATTCTATGTCTATTCGGAATAAAATTGAGTCGCGGGATCCCCTCTCCCGTGTGGGAGAGGGGTAGGGGTGAGGGTGGCGCGCTTCCGTATAAGGCTCAGAGCGTCGAGCTGCGCAGCTCGACACTTGGTGACCTATTCTGAACCCGAGCCACCCTCACCCCCGGCCCCTCTCCCACACGGGAGAGGGGAGACGCGCTATATTTTTCAATGCCACACGTAATCTTAGTGAATTCTGCTTTCAGCTCGCCGCCCGCAACCGCGCGAACCCCGCCTCGAGGTCCCGCGTCAGGTCGTCCATGTCCTCCAGCCCGACCTGGAACCGCAGGCCCGGCCCGCCGGGCGCCCACGGATTGGCGGTGCGGTAGGGCGCGCAGTCGAACGGGATCACCAGGCTCTCGAAGCCGCCCCAGGAGAACCCCATCCCGAACAGCTCCAGCCCGTCGAGCATCGCCGCCAAGGCGGCCTCCGGGCAGGGCTTGAGGATGATCGAGAACAGGCCCGACGAGCCCAGGAAGTCGCGCGACCAGATCGCGTGACCGGGATCCTCCGGCAGCGCCGGATGCAGCACCCGGGCGACCTCCGGCCGGCCCTGGAACCAGCGGGCGAGGGCGAGCGCCTGCTCGCCGTGCTCGCGCAGGCGCAAGGGCAGGGTGCGCAGGCCCCGCAAAGCCAGGAAGACGTCCTCGGCCCCGGCGCAGATCGCGAGCTGGTCGAAGGTGCGCCGCAGGGCCGGCCAGTACTGGGCGTTGGCGGAGGTGAGGCCGAGCAGCAGGTCCGAGCCGCCCGACAGGTACTTGGTGCCGGCCTCGATCGCGATGTCGACGCCGCGCTCGTGCGGCGGAAACAGCAGCGGCGTCGCCCAGGTATTGTCCATCAGCACGCAGGCGCCCCGCGCATGCGCCGCTTCGGCGATGGCCGGGATGTCCTGCATCTCGAAGCTCTGCGAGCCCGGTGCCTCGGTGAGCACGGCTTTGGTGTTCTCGCGCATCAGCTCCGCGATGCCGGCGCCGAGAGTCGGGTCGTAATAGGTGGTCTCGACCCCGAACCGCGCCAGGAATCCGTCGCAGAAGATCCGTGTCGGGCGGTAGGCGGAATCGGTCACCAGCAGGTGGTCGCCGGCCTTGAGGCACGAGAGCAGCCCGACCGTGACGGCGGCGAGACCGGACGGCGTGAGCACCGTGCCGGCCGCCCCCGCGAGCTCGGTCCAGGCGGCCTCGAGGGAGCGGATCGTCGGCGTGCCCACGGTCCCGTAGGTGTATTCCGACCGCCGGTGCTTGAGCGCGTCGTAGCTCTCGTAGAGCACGGTCGAGCCGCGATAGATCGGGGTGTTGACGAAGCCGTGCTGCTGCGACGGGTCGCGGCCGGCATGGACCAGGCGGGTGCGGGTGCCGAGGCGGCTCTTGTCGCGGGGCGGGGTGATGCTCATCGGGACCCTGGTGCGTGACTGTCGCGCCGGAGCACATCCCGGGCCGCCGGTCGCCGTCAAGCCTGGGCTGATGGAGACTGGCCGCCGTCTACGCTGTTCGTCTACCGGACCAACCCCTTGACCGGACAATCCGCTTCGCTTGGAATGCCTCTTGCTTAGGCAGCGTTCGTGCTTGGGCAAACGGGTGGCGGCCGAGAGAGCGCCGCAACCGGAACGGGAGACGCACACCGCATGAAGAGAATCGTTGCGGCCCTGGCCTTCGGGCTCGGTGCCACCCTGCTGGCGGGCGCCGCCCAGGCTCAAGGGACGCTGAACAGCATCAAGCAGAAGGGCTACATCTCCTGCGGCTCGAACCCGGGCCTCGCCGGCTTCGGCGTGCCGGACGCGCAGGGCCGCTGGACCGGGCTCGACGTCGATTTCTGCCGGGCGCTCTCCGCGGCGATCTTCAACGACGTCACCAAGGTCCGCTTCATCCCGCTCTCGGCCAAGGACCGCTTCACGGCGCTCCAGTCGGGCGAGGTCGACATCCTGTCGCGCAACACCACCTGGTCGATGTCGCGCGACACCACGCTCGGGCTCGACTTCCCGGCCGTCAACTTCTACGACGGCCAGGGCTTCATGGTGAAGAAGAAGCTCGGCGTGACCTCGGCCAAGCAGCTCGACGGCGCCTCGGTCTGCACCCAGCAGGGCACCACGACCGAGCTGAACTTGGCCGACTACTTCCGGGCCAACAAGCTGAAATACGAGGTGGTGGCCTTCGCCAGCGCCGACGAGACCTTCAAGGCCTACGATTCCGGCCGCTGCGACGCCTTCACCACCGACGCTTCGGGCCTCTACGCCGAGCGCCTGCGCGCCTCGGCGCCGGACGACAACATCGTCCTGCCGGAGATCATCTCGAAGGAGCCGCTCGGACCGGCGGTGCGCCAGGGCGACGCCCAGTGGGCCGACATCGTCCGCTGGACCCACTACGCGATGCTCAACGCCGAGGAGGCCGGCATCACGCAAGGAAACGTCGACCAGATGGTGAAGTCGTCCGACAACCCGGACGTCAAGCGCATCCTGGGCACCGAGGGCAAGTACGGCACCGACCTCGGCCTCACCAACGACTGGGCCTACCGGATCATCAAGCTCGTCGGCAATTACGCCGAGGTGTTCGAGAAGAACGTCGGCCAGGGTTCGCCGCTGAAGATCCAGCGCGGCGTCAACGCCTTGTGGTCGAAGGGCGGCCTGCAATACGGCCCGCCGATCCGCTGACCTCATGACACGCGGCGCCCGGGCCCCCGGGCGCCGCCCCCGGCCACCACAGACGCGAGCACGCCCCCTTGCCGACGCAGCTTCCGGCCGATGCGCCGTCCGGTCCGCCCCGGGTCTCGCCCTTCTACGATCCCCGCATCCGCGGGGCGGCCTACCAGATCCTGCTGCTGCTCGCCGTCGGCGTGGTGGCGTGGATCGCGATCGGCAACGCCGCCGAGAACCTGCGCAACGCCCGCGTCGCCTCCGGCTTCGGCTTCCTCGGCAACACCGCCGGGTTCGACGTCAACCAGACGGTGATCCCCTTCACGGCGGCGACCTCCACTTACGGCACCGCCTTCCTGGTCGGGCTCACCAACACCCTGATCGTCGCCGCGATCGGCATCGTGCTCGCCACCTTGCTTGGCTTCGCGGTCGGCGTGGCGCGGCTGTCGCCGAACTGGATCGTCAGGACGCTGGCCACCGTCTACGTCGAGGTGTTGCGCAACATCCCGCTGCTGCTGCAATTGCTGTTCTGGTACGTCGCGGTGCTGGCGAGCCTGCCCTCCGCGCGCGATTCCTACGCGCTCGGCACCTCCGTCTTCCTCAACCAGCGCGGCCTGTACCTGCCCAAACCCCTCCTCGCGGCGGATGCCTGGGCGCTGCCCCTCGCCCTCGCGATCGGAATCATCGGCACGCTGCTGTTCCGGGCCCATGCCAGGCGCGAGCAGGCGCGGACCGGCCGGCGCCTGCCGGTGCTGGCGGTGGGCCTCGCCCTGGTCCTCGGCCTGCCGCTCCTCGCCTACGGAGTGCTGGCGCTGCTGGGCATCGCCCCGGTGGCGCTCGACTTTCCGATCAAGGGCACGTTCAACCTGCGCGGCGGGATGCAGCTCTATCCGGAATTCGTCGCCCTGGTCCTCGGGCTCACGGTCTACACCGCCGCCTTCATCGCCGAGGTGGTGCGGGCCGGCATCCAGGCGGTCAACCGCGGCCAGACCGAGGCGGCGCGGGCTCTCGGCCTGCAGCCGGGCCCGACGATGCGGCTGGTGGTGATCCCGCAGGCGATGCGGGTGATCGTGCCGCCGCTGACGAGCCAGTTCCTCAACCTCACCAAGAACTCGTCGCTGGCGGTGGCCATCGGCTACCCGGACCTCGTCCAGGTCTTCATGGGCACGGTGCTGAACCAGACCGGCCAGGCGGTCGAGGTGGTGGCGATCACCATGGCGGTCTACCTGACGATCAGCCTCGTCACGGCCTTCGCGATGAACCTCTACAACCGGCGCGTCGCGCTGATCGAGCGGTGACCTGAGATGACTGCCGGCTCCCAGCCCCTGCCGCTCACCTTCGTCCGCCGCGAGGCGGTGCCCGCCGCGCCCCCGCCCTCGCTGGTCGCCGGGCCGCTCGCCTGGCTGCGCCGGAACCTCTTCTCGAGCCCCGCCAACGCCGTGATGACGCTGGCGGCGCTCGCGGTCATCGCGCTCGCGGTGCCGCCGCTGCTGCGCTTCCTGGTGTTCGACGCGGTCTGGACCGGCGAGAACCGCGACGCCTGCCGGGCCGAGGTGATCGGCCGTCCGGTCGGGGCCTGCTGGGCCTTCGTCGGAGCCAAGATCAACTACTTCATCTACGGCTCGTACCCGATCGAGGAACGCTGGCGGCCGAACGTCTTCTTCGCCCTGATGGCAATCGGGGTGGGGTGGATGCTGTGGCTCGACGCGCCCAAGCGCGCGTGGGGGGCGCTCTACTTCTTCGTCGTGTTCCCGGTCGCCTCGTACGGGCTGCTCACCGGGGTGCCGAGCCTCGGCCTGCCCGCCGTGCCGACGGCGCTCTGGGGCGGCATGCTGGTGACGCTCATCGTGTCGCTCGTCGGCATCGTCGCCTCGCTGCCGCTCGGCATCCTGCTGGCGCTCGGGCGGCGCTCGCGGCTGCCGATCGTGCGGCTGTTCTGCGTCATCTTCATCGAGTTCTGGCGCGGCGTGCCGCTGATCACCGTGCTGTTCATGGCCAACGTGATGCTGCCGCTGTTCCTGCCCGGCGACGTCACGGTCGATCGGCTGGCGCGGCCGCTGGTCGGCATCGCGCTGTTCTCCGCCGCCTACATGGCCGAGACGGTGCGCGGCGGCCTGCAGGCGATCCCGCGCGGCCAGACCGAGGGGGCGATGTCGCTGGGCCTGAGCCCCTGGCACCGGATGCGCCTGATCATCCTGCCCCAGGCCCTGCGCATCGTGATCCCGGGCATCGTCAACAGCTTCATCGCGCTGTTCAAGGATACGAGCCTCGTCTCGATCGTCGGCATCTTCGACTTCATCCGCACGATCGAATCGGCCCGGGTCGATCCCGCCTGGGCGGCGCCGACCGTGGTGATGACCGGCTACGCCTTCGCCGCCCTGTTCTACTTCGTCTTCTGCTTCGGCATGTCGCGCTACGCCCGCTTCGTCGAGCGGCGGCTCGCGGCCGGCCAGACACGGTGAGTTCCCCGATGGCTTCCTCCCCCCTTCCGACGGCCCCCGGTCCCTTGCCCGAGACCGATCCGGACCTCGCGCCCCGCAACACCTCGGCGGCGCGCCTCGCCACCGCGCCGGTCGCGGTGTCGCTGGAGCGGGTCAACAAGTGGTACGGCGCCTTCCACGTCCTGCGCGACGTCGACCTCAGCGTGCGCAAGGGCGAGCGGATCGTGATCTGCGGCCCCTCGGGCTCCGGCAAGTCGACGCTGATCCGCTGCATCAACCGCCTGGAGGAGCATCAGGCCGGGCGCATCGTCGTCGACGGCATCGAGCTCACCAACGACCTCAAGCGGATCGACGAGATCCGCCGCGAGGTCGGCATGGTCTTTCAGCACTTCAACCTGTTTCCGCACCTGACCGTGCTCGAGAACTGCACGCTGGCGCCGATCTGGGTGAAGAAGATGCCGAAGGCCGAGGCCGAGGCGGTCGCGATGAAGTACCTGACCCGGGTGAAGATCCCGAACCAGGCGCACAAGTATCCGGGCCAGCTCTCCGGCGGCCAGCAGCAGCGCGTGGCGATCGCCCGCTCCCTGTGCATGGCCCCCAAGATCATGCTGTTCGACGAGCCGACCTCGGCGCTGGACCCCGAGATGGTCAAGGAGGTGCTCGACACGATGGTGGGGCTGGCCGACGAGGGCATGACGATGCTCTGCGTCACCCACGAGATGGGCTTCGCCCGCCAGGTCGCCGACCGGGTGATCTTCATGGACGAGGGCCAGATCGTCGAATCGAACACCCCCGAGGCGTTCTTCCGCGCGCCCGAGCACGAGCGGACCCGGCTGTTCCTGAGCCAGATCCTGCATTGAGGCCCTCGCCCGGCCGACGAGGCCGGGCGAGGGCGGCCTACCGCCGAGCCTTATCGCCCGGTGGCGACCGGCAGGTCCTCCCGGCCGCCCCATTCCGACCACGAGCCGTCGTAGAGGGCGCGGGGCGGCCGTCCCAGGCTCTCGAGGGCGACGCCGACGATCGCCGCGGTGACGCCGGAGCCGCAGGTGGTGACGACCGGGCGGTCGAGATCGATGCCGGCCTGTGCCACCGCCGCCCGCAAGGACGCCTCGTCCTTGAGCCGGCCGTTCTCCTGCAACGCCGCGTAGTGCAGGTTCAGGGCGCCGGGCATGTGGCCGGGGCGCACGCCGGGGCGCGGCTCGGGCTCCTCGCCGGCGAAGCGGGCGGCGGAGCGGGCATCGACCACCTGGGCCTGGCCGGCGAGCGCCCGCTGCACGTCGCCGACATTCGCCACCGCCGAGTGGTCGAGGCGGGCGGTGAAGTGGCGCCGGTCGCGGGGCGGCGCCTCGCCCTCCTCGACCGGGTGACCGCCCGCGACCCAGGCCGGGAAGCCGCCCTCCAGGATCGCGACGTCGCGGGCGCCGAACGCCTTCAGGGTCCAGCGCACCCGCGGGGCGGAGAACAGGCCCATCCCGTCATAGACCACGATCGTCATGCCGTCGCCGATGCCCATCTGGCGCATCCGCGAGGCGAAGACCTCCGGCGACGGCAGCATGTGGGGCAGGGCGCTCGCCTCGTCGCGCACCGCGTCGATGTCGAAGCGGATCGCCCCCGGGATGTGGCCGGCGCGGAACTCGGCCTCGGCGTCCCGGCCCATCGCCGGCAGGTACCAGGAGCCGTCGAGCACGACGATGTCGGGCGCCGCGAGCCGCTCTGCGAGCCAGTCCGCCGTGACGAAGGGGCCGATCGACATGCCTGTCTGTCTCCGAAGAAGGGGCGCTCGAGACGGGGTCTCGAGCCTGAAGGGCTTTTGAGCCGGTCGGGAGCATTGTGCCCGAATTCCGGGCGGGGCCGCCACCCGTCCGCGCGCGAAAGCGGCGTTCCACGGGCGGATCGGCCCTCAAGGCCCGCAGGTGATGCCGCAGCCCGTAACCCGGACCGGACCTAATTCCTATCGAATGTTAACGAGGGGGCGGCAGGGCCTGCCTAAAACGAGGACGCCCACCCCCTGCGAGAGGCCCGGCCGATGCCCCGTCGCGTTTTCCGCATCCCGAGACGCTCCCACGCCGCATCTGGCACGGCGCTTGCAATACCTCTTGCACTGCACCCGCCGTGTCCACTCTCCCTTGCACGGCCGGGCGTGGTCGACGGGCCAGGCAGTGAGACTCCGAGGGCTGCCTGGCCCGCCCGTCCGCGCTGGCGACCGAACGGGGCCGCGCCGAGCGCGTGCGATCCCACGCGTGACTCGAAGACTGCAGTGACAGGGAGGGTGCGAATGAAGGCCACGGCCCGCTTCGAATGGCCGATCCGTCCCGACAGGATCGAGGTCTCCGCGCGCGGCTACCTCGCCGCAGCCATCCTCTGCGCCGATCTGCGCGCCGCCCGTGCCGCGGCGGCGCGCCCGCTGCCCTCCGCGACGGTGCACCGGCTGGTGCCGCGCCGGGCGCGGACGCGGCCGGCACCGGCCGACGGGATGCGGCGCGTCGCCGAGGGCTGAAGCCGCCGCAACCGCCTTGCGAGATCCGGCCAACGAAAAAGGCGGCCCCGCGGGGCCGCCCTGGTCCGGGGAGGCGGGCTCATCGAAGCCCGCCCACCGATCCGGCGTCAGATTCTGGGCGAGCGGCCGCGCATCAGGCCGAAGATCGCCGAGACGGCGAACAGCACGATCGCCACGAAGAACACGATCTTGGCCGCCTCCATGGCGGTGCCGGCGATGCCGCCGAAGCCCAGCAGAGCCGCGACGAGGGCGACGACGAGGAAGGTGATAGCCCAGCCGATCATTGGTAACTCCCGTATCGAAGGCTGCTGGATTGCTTCGCGGCGCCGTGCAGAGAAGCGTTGCAGCAAGTTGAACGAGAAACCACCGGACCGGGCGACAGGTTCCGTCGATTTTTTCGGATGAAAGCCGGCGGGCGACCGTGCAGGCTCCCGCGCCGGCGTGGGGCGCGGGCATGGACACGGGCTTGGGCCGGTGCGGCGACGGTCTCGCGATGGGCGGGAGAGGGTGGCTCCCCGAGCAGGACTCGAACCTGCGACAAGGCGATTAACAGTCGCCTGCTCTACCAACTGAGCTATCGGGGATCGCGGCGGGACGTCTACCCAAGGCGGGCAGGGGGCGCAAGGGGTTTCTGGTCCGGATCTCCGGCCAAGCGGGATCTTCGGCGGGGATTTTCGAAAGCCGGCTCATTTCGCGGCCCGATCGCGGTTTTGCCGCCGGATCCCTGTTGCGGAGCCGGGCCGGGCTCTGCTAATGACCCCTCGTCCCCGGGTCGTCCGCCCGACGCCGGGGAGACGGCGCTGCCGGTGCTCACAAGCCCGGCCCGCTCGATCGCCGGCTGAGCGCCGGCCCGGATGGCCTCGTGGCGGAGTGGTTACGCAGAGGACTGCAAATCCTTGCACCCCGGTTCGATTCCGGGCGAGGCCTCCATCTTTCTCTTCTCTCGCTTCACACTGCAGATCGGCCCGGCGCGTGCGCGAGACCGGGTCGTCGTGGCTCCCTGCCCGGATCCTTGCCTTTTGGCCGGCGATCCACCACAACCGCGTCGCCCGGCGGCTTGACCGTCGCGGCTTGGCCGTCGCTCAAGCTCTCCAGAGACGTTCATGCTCGACTACGCGCAAGCGCGCCGCCTCATGGTCGATTGCCAGCTCCGGACGTTCGACGTGACCGACATCGCGCTGCTCGACGCGTTCGACGCCGTCCCGCGCGAGCGGTTCATGCCGGCGGACCGGGAGGCCTTCGCCTATATCGACCAGCCCCAGGCGGTCGGCACGGAGGAGGGCGAGACCCGCTTCATGCCGGCCCCGATGGTCCTGGCGCGCCTGATCCAGGCGCTCGCCCTCAAGCCCGGCCACCGCGTCCTCGAGGTCGGGACCGGCCTGGGCTACGGCGCCGCCATCCTGCGCCGCCTCGGCGTCGAGGTGGTCGCCCTCGAATCGCTCCCCGGCCTCGCCGCGGCGGCGCGCGAGCGGCTGGCGCAGTGCGGGATCGGCGACGGCGTCACCGTCGAGGTCGGCCCGCTCGAGAAGGGCGCAGCCGGCCACGCGCCCTACGACGCGATCCTGATCAACGGACAGGTCGAGCAGCGCCCGCAAGGATTGCTGGAGCAGCTCGCCGATGGCGGGCGCCTCGCCTGCGTCCAGGGCCAGGGCCGCCCCGCCAAGGCGACCCTGTGGGTGCGCTCCGGCGACGCCTTCGGCTCGCGCCCGCTCTTCGACGCCACCCTGCCGCCGCTGCGCGCCTTCGCGGTCGAGGCCGGCTTCGCGTTCTGATCCGACTTCCGGAAAATTCCTTCCGGGAGTCGGATCACGAGCCCGCGCGGTGGAGCCTCCGGCTCCACACACCCGAGCGACGCCGGTTGATCGCATGACACTCCGGCGCGGGACGGCCTCGCCGGTCCCGCGCCGAATCACCGACCACCGCCGAAAGCGGGTGGTCCTGCGCCGATCGGGTGAGCCGGCCGGCGTCTCCGGCCCGGGCCCCGGGCGCGGTTTTTCCTTGGTGCTGCGCACGGGCCCGCCATCGGGGCTGCACCCCGGCCGGATCCGGCGCCCCGGCCCGGGGCCCGGTCCGGGCGACCGAGGCCGCGGCCGCGAGAAGGGCGGCGGGCGAAAGCATTCGTTCACCAACGACTTGCAGCGTGCGCGCGCCCCGTCGTCGCCCGGCGCGGGACCGCCCGCGAATCACCGATCCGCGGCACGGATTTCCCTAACGATACCTGTCGCTTTTTTGCGGCACCGCCGGTCAAACTCGGTCATCCACAGTGCGGGGACGATGCCCCCGGCACCGCCCTCGGCTAAGGTCATGATCGAGGTGGGCACAGCGATATGACGAACCGGCTCAGCCGCCCGCGGTGCAGGGCCGGTCATTGTGAGCTAGCCGCACAGGGTAGACAGGCGTGACTGACACAGGAACTCAGGCGTTCCGCAGGCTTCGGCTGGGCGGGTTCGCCGCCATGGCGCTCGCCATGGCGGGCCAGGGCGCGGCCGCGGAAACCCTGGATACCGCCCTCGCGCGGGCCTATGCGGGCAACCCGACGCTCAACGCGCAGCGCGCCGGCCAGCGCGCCACCGACGAGAACGTGCCGCGGGCCCTGGCGGGCTACCGCCCGACCGTCACCGGCTCCGCGAGCGCGGGGGTCTCGTACATCTCGGGAAAGCTCAGCGCCCTGGCGACGGCCTCCGGCGGAGGGGCCGGTGAGGAGACGCTGTACCCGCGCTCCGTCGGCGTCGGCGTGCAGCAGACCCTGTTCAACGGCTTCCGGACCGACAACCAGACCCGGCAGGCCGAGTCGCAGGTGCTGGGCGGCCGCGAGACCCTGCGCAACACCGAGATGTCGACGCTGTTCTCGGCGGCGCAGGCCTACATGAACGTGCTGGCGGACACCGCCACGCTGGAGCTCAACCGCAACAACGTCGAGGTGCTGGAGGAGCAGCTCCGCCAGACCCGCGACCGCTTCAACGTCGGCGAGGTCACCCGCACCGACGTCGCCCAGGCCGAGGCGCGGCTCGCCGGCGCCCGGGCCCAGGTCAGCCTGGCCGAGGCCAACCTGCGCACCAGCATCGCGACCTACCGGCAGGTGATCGGCGTCGAGCCGCGCCAGCTCGCCCCCGGCCGGCCGATCGACCGCTACGTCCCCTCGACCCTGACGGCGGCGGTCGAGGTCGGCCTCGCCGAGCACCCGGCGATCCTCTCCGCCCTCCACGCCGTCGACGCGGCCGAGGCGCAGGTCAAGATCGCCGAATCGGCCCTCTACCCGACGGCGACGATCAGCGGCAACGCGGCCCAGACCCTCGACCAGCAGATCGCCGGCACACGCTACTTCTCGGGCTCGATCGTCGGCCAGCTCACGGTTCCCCTCTACCAGGGCGGCGCCGAGTACGCGCAGATCCGCCAGGCCAAGGAGACGGTCGGCCAGACCCGGCTCCAGGCCGAGCTGACCCGCGACCAGGTCCGCGCCGGCATCGTCACCGCCTGGGGCGCCCTCGAGGCGGCCAAGGCCCGCGTCATCGCCTCCCAGGCCCAGGTCCAGGCCAACGAGGTGGCGCTGAACGGCGTGCGCGAGGAGGCCCGGGTCGGCCAGCGCACGACCCTCGACGTGCTGAACGCCCAGCAGGAGCTCCTGACCGCCCGCGTCAGCCTGATCGCCGCCCAGCGCGACCGGGTGGTGGGCTCCTACCAGGTGGTGCAGACCGTCGGCCGCCTCACCACCCGCTTCATCGCCGTCCCGGTGGCGCAGTACAGCGCCAAGCAGCATTACGACCAGGTCAAGGACCTCTGGTACGGCGTGCGCACGCCGGACGGCCGCTGACCCGCGGCGCCGTCCTGGAGGACGACGCCCCGAAGGACGACGCCCTGGAGCGCGCCGTGCTGTGAGTTGCCCGGGCCGCCTCGCTTGTGCGGGGCCGGCCCTGTGGAATACTGCGTACCCAAGACCCAAGACCCCCCGATCCTCTGCACTCGAGCGTTGAGCCGGATGAGCGCCGCGAGCCCCAAGACGCAGGACAAGACGCAGGAACCCTCGATGGAGGAGATCCTCGCCTCCATCCGCCGCATCATCGCCGACGACCAGAAGCCGGCCGAGCCGCCCGCTCCCGGGTCGCGCCCGGTGGCGGTGCCGAACCCCGAGCCCGACGAGGACGACGTGCTCGACCTCGCGATGGTGGCCAAGCCCGCGCCGAAACCCGCCCCGAAGCCGGAGCCGGTGGTCGCCAAGGCACCACCTGCACCGCCGCCCGAGCCCGAGCCGAGCTTCGACGACAAGTTCGACCCGATGTCGGAGATCGCGTTCCGCGACGAGCCGATGGATTTCGACGCGATCGAGATCGAGCCGGAGCCCGCCCCGCCGCCGGAGCCCCCGAAGGCCGTCGCCCCGCCGCCCGCCGCGCCGCCGGAGCCCCGCCCGGCGATGGAGGACCGGCTCCTGTCCCAGGCGACCGACGCCACGGTCGGCCACGCCTTCGACCTCCTGGCGACCACGGTGCTGACCCGCAACGCCCGCACCATCGAGGACCTGGTGCAGGACATGCTGCGGCCGATGCTGAAGGCCTGGCTCGACGACAACCTGCCGGTGATGGTCGAGCGCCTGGTCCGGGCCGAGATCGAGCGCGTCGCGCGCGGCCGCTGACTTCCCGGGCGCACTCCAGTTGACGGAACGGCCCGGGTCCGCTTGAAAGCGGTCTCGGGGGCCGGCCGCTCGCGCGGCCGGCCTTTGTCGTTTCTGGTTTCGGCGCCCGCGCGGCCCGCGTCCCGCAGTGGATGCGCCCCGGGAAGTCGGTGAGTGGCGCTTTCGCGATGATGGACAAGACCTTCGATCCCGCCGCCGTCGAGGCGCGCATCGCCGCCGAGTGGGAGGAGGCCCAGGCCTTCCGGGCCGGGCGCCCGGACCGGGCCGGCGCCGAGCCCTACAGCATCATGATCCCGCCGCCGAACGTGACGGGCTCGCTCCACATGGGCCACGCCCTCAACAACACGCTCCAGGACGTGCTCGCCCGCTTCGAGCGCCTGCGCGGCAAGGACGTGCTGTGGCAGCCTGGCACGGATCACGCCGGCATCGCGACCCAAATGGTGGTCGAGCGCCGCCTCGCCGAGCAGCAGCAGCCCGACCGGCGCTCCCTCGGCCGGGCGGAATTCGTCCGCCGGGTCTGGGAGTGGAAGGCGGAATCGGGCGGCACCATCGTCAACCAGCTCAAGCGCCTCGGCGCCTCCTGCGACTGGTCGCGCGAGCGCTTCACCATGGACGAGGGCCTGTCGAAGGCCGTCCTGAAGGTCTTCGTCGACCTGCACGCGCAGGGGCTGATCTATCGCGACAAGCGGCTGGTGAACTGGGACCCGAAGTTCCAGACCGCGATCTCCGACCTCGAGGTGCAGCAGGTCGAGGTGAAGGGCCATCTCTGGCACTTCGCCTATCCGGTGGTCGACGAGGCCGGCAACGAGACGGGCGAGACCATCACGGTCGCGACGACCCGGCCCGAGACCATGCTCGGCGACACCGCGGTCGCGGTCCACCCGGAGGACGAGCGCTACCGGGCGCTCGTCGGCAAGAGCCTGCGCCTGCCCCTCGTCGGCCGCCTGATCCGGATCGTCGCCGACGAGTATTCCGATCCCGAGAAGGGCACCGGCGCGGTCAAGATCACCCCGGCGCACGACTTCAACGACTTCGAGGTCGGCCGCCGGCACGGGCTTTCGCAGATCAACATCCTGGATGAGGAAGCCCGCATAAGTCTCGAGGGCAACGCGGATTTCCTGGAAGGGTCGAGCCCGGAGCCCGAGGCCCTGGCGCTGCATGGCCTCGACCGCTTCGAGGCGCGCAAGCGGGTCGTCGCCCTGATGGAGGAGCGCGGCCGGCTGGTCACGATCGAGCCCAACACCCACGCGGTGCCGCACGGCGACCGCTCGGGCGTGGTGATCGAGCCCTACCTGACCGACCAGTGGTACGTGAACGTCAAGCCGCTGGCCGAGCGGGCGATGCAGGCGGTGCGCGACGGCCGCACCCGCTTCGTGCCCGAGACCTACGAGAAGACCTACTTCCAGTGGCTCGAGAACATCGAGCCGTGGTGCATCTCGCGCCAGCTGTGGTGGGGCCACCAGATCCCGGCCTGGTACGACGCCGACGGCCACTGCTTCGTCGCGCAGACCGAGGAAGAGGCCCTGGCCCAGGCCGCCGCGAAGCACGGCCGGCCGGTCTCCTTGCGCCGCGACGAGGACGTCCTCGACACCTGGTTCTCGTCCGGCCTGTGGCCGTTCTCGACGCTCGGCTGGCCGGACGAGACGCCGGAGCTCGCCCGCTACTACCCGACCTCCGCCCTGGTGACGGGCTTCGACATCATTTTCTTCTGGGTCGCCAGGATGATGATGCTCGGCCTTCACGCCCTGGATGAAGTGCCGTTCCGCACCGTCTACATCCACGCCCTCGTCCGCGACGAGAAGGGGGCGAAGATGTCGAAGTCGAAGGGCAACGTCGTCGATCCCCTCGACCTCGTCGACCGCTACGGGGCGGATGCCCTGCGCTTCACGCTCGCGGCGATGGCGGCGCAGGGACGCGACATCAAGCTCTCGGTGCAACGCGTTGAAGGCTATCGCAACTTCGCCACCAAGCTCTGGAACGCCGCCCGCTTCGCCGAGATGAACGGCTGCCGGCTCGATCCCGCCTTCAGGCCGGAGGGCGTGACCCAGACCCTGAACGCCTGGGCGCTCGGCGAGGCCGCGCGGGCGGTCGCGGAGGTGACGGGGGCGATCGAGGCCTACCGCTTCAACGACGCCGCCAACGCCGCCTACCGTTTCGTCTGGAACGTCTTCTGCGACTGGTACCTGGAGCTGGCCAAGCCCGTGCTCCAGGGCGAGGACGGCGCGGCCAAGGAGGAGACGCGCCGGTCGATCGCGACTCTCATCGACCAGATCTGCGTGCTCCTGCACCCGTTCATGCCGTTCCTCACCGAGGAATTGTGGGCGACGAAGGCGCGCGAGGCCGGGGTGGAGCGCGGGCTCCTGGCGCTGGCGGCGTGGCCCGATCTCGGGGCGCTCGCCAAGCCCGAGGCGGAGGCCGAGATCGGCTGGGTCGTCGACCTCGTCTCGGAGATCCGCTCGGCCCGCTCGGAGACGAACGTGCCGGCCGGCGCCCAGATCCCGCTGGTGCTGGTCTCGCCGAGCCAGGCGGTGCGCGAGCGCGTCTCCCGCTGGGGCGACACCGTGCGCCGGCTCGGCCGCATCGCGTCGATCGACGTGGCGGACGCCAGCCCGCGCAACGCCGTGCAACTGATCGTGCGCGGCGAGGTCGCCGCCCTGCCGCTCGAGGGCGTGGTCGACCTCACCGCCGAGGTGGCGCGGCTGACCAAGGAGGATGCCAAGCTCGGCGGCGAGGTGGGCAAGATCGACGCCAAGCTCGGCAATGCGGACTTCCTCGCCCGCGCCCCCGAGGAGGTGGTCGAGGAGCAGCGCGAGCGCCGCGAGGCGGCCATCGCCCGCCGCGAGAAGGTGCGCGAGGCGCTGGCGCGGTTGCAGGGCTGACGCCGGCAGGCCTTCCGGATGCGGGCGGTGCGCCGCCCGCATCCGGCACGGACAACAAGAAAAATTCCGGGGAGAGATGCCCACGCGGCGGCCGGTCCAGGGCGACCGGGCTTAAACACGCGCTCGCAGGGGCGATCCGTCACCCTCCGCCCGGATAACCGCACAGGCATGAGCTCGAAGCCCGTCTCCAAAGTGCCCCGCACGAGTCCGGCCCACGCCGTGAAGGGCCGCTACGACACCGAGACCGACGTGCTGTCCGTCCGCTTCACCGATGCCGAGGTAGTAGCGAGCCGGGAGGTCCGGCCGGGCATCGTCGTCGCCTACGACGCGGCCGGCGCGGTCGCGGGGATCGAGGTCCTGGAGGCCTCGGCCGGGCGACTCGCGGCCGACCAGGACCTGCGGCGGCTCGCCGAGGCGGCCTGACCCTTGCGCCGCCGCCCGCACCTCGCCCGGCGGGCCGCGGCCGCCCTTCTGTCCCTCGCCGTCGTCCTCGTGGCGGCGGCCTGGCTCACCGCCCGGCCGGGCGCCCCTGGCCTCTACCCGCCGCCGCCCGGCGAGGCGACGGTCACCGTGCGGGTCGTGGCCGGGGCCTGGCATTCCGGTCTGCTCCTGCCCCGTGAGGATCTCGCCCGGGCGGCAGCCGAGGCCGGCGCCGGGGCGCTGATCGCGGTGACCGAGCGCTTCCAGGCCTATCCGGCGCTGGAGATCGGCTGGGGCGATGCCGGCTTCTACCGCGCCGTCCCGACGATCGACGCCCTCGACTGGCGGCTGGCGCTGAGGGCGCTGTTCACCCCGGGCGGGCGCCCGGCGGTGCTGCACGTGGTCGGGATCGCGGCCGACCCCGCCGCCGTCCCGGGGGCCGGGATCGTGACGGTGCGGCTGTCGCGAGCGGGCTTCCGGCGCCTCGCCGCGGCGCTCGCGCGGTCCTTCACCACGCGCGACGGCCACCCGGTCGAGGCGGGCCCCGGCCTCTACGGCCCGAGCCTGTTCTACGCGGCGGAAGGGCGCTTCAGCCTCGTCACCGTGTGCAACCACTGGAGTGCCGGGCTCCTCAACGACGCGGGTCTCCCGGTCACGCCGCTCCTCGACACCCTGCCGCGGGGCCTCGTCCTCGATCTCACCTGGCGCGCCGGCGCTCACGCGCCCTGAGGACCGGCCGGCGGCGCGACCGGCCGGACGGGGCGCCGGAAGGCGCGGCGCAGCCGCTCGCGCAGCGGCACCCGGCCGCTGCGGGCGAGGTCGCGGCCGCAGGCCCGGGCGGCGTCGCGGTCGAACTGGAAGGCGATCTCAGCGCCCTCGGCGAGCCGGAAGGCGAGGGCCGGCACGCCGGGTGCGACCTCGCCGGCGGTCCAGCCGAGGACCGGGAAGAAGCAGTTCTCGACCCGGGTGCCCGCCGGCACGTCCTGCGCCGCATCCGCCGCGACCGAGGCGGTGGCGAGCAGGGCCAGACCGAGCTCGCCGGCCTCCGCGGGGGTGAGCCGGACCGCGTAGTCCCGCGGCCCGAACGTCACCACGAGCTCGAGCCCGTTCGGCCCGGCGGTCACCACCGAGAAGCGCACGTCGCTCGTGAGCGCGGTGCGCTCGGGCGCGGTCTCGGAATCGCTCATGCGGGGCCGTCGCTCGGGTGCCGGGGATCGCCGGCCGACCGTAGCGTCCGGACCTTCGCCGGGGCAAGTTCTGACGGACTATTGCGGAACGGCGTCGCCGGGCTCGTTCGCCGCCTGCCGGCCGTCCTGACCCTCCCGCTTGATCCCGACCCGCTGGTCCTGCCGCAGGAGCTGGAGATGGTCGGTGGCGATGCGGTCGCCGGCCTTCAGGCCTTTCAGGATCGCCGTGCGGTCGCCGAATTCCTCACCGGTCTCGACCGGAATCATCGCCACCTTGGCCGCGTCGCCGTCGTCGCTCACGCGCCAGACGATGCGCTGGTCGAGCTGCGACGAGAGCGCGACCGTCGGGACCAGCAGGCGCTCCTCCGTGCCGACCTGCACCCGCGTGCGCACGAACTCGCCCGGCAGGTAGCGCTCGTCGGCGTTGGGGAGCCAGGCCCGGACCAGGCGGCGGGCGGTGCGGGGATCGAAGCGGTTGTCGAGCTTGTAGATCGTCGCCTTGCGCTCAGGGCGCCCCTGCGCGTCGAGGGTCCGGATGACGGCGCGGTCCTCCTTCAGGGCGGCGCGCACCGCCTCCGAATCCTCGGCCGAGAGCGCGACCTGCACCTCGATCGGGTCGACCTGGACCACGCTGACGAGCTGGGTCGTGTTCTCGTTGACGTGGTCGCCGAGATTGACGTCGGAGAGGCTGGAGCGGCCGTCGAAGGGGGCGCGGATCACCGCGTATTCGAGGTTGAGCTTCTGGCGCGCGATCGCGGCCTCGGCCTCCTGCACCCGGCTGCGGGCGACCTGGCGGTTGCTCTCGAGCTGCTGGAAGCGCTGCTCGGAGGCGTAGCCCTTGTCGGCCAGGGTCTGGGTGCGGTCGACCTCGGCGTCGGCGAAGGCGAGTTGCGCCACAGCCTGCTCGCGCTGCGCCTCGGCCGTGCGCAACGCCACCTCGAACGGCCGCGGATCGATGCGGAACAGCACCTGGCCCTGCTTGACGTGGCCGCCCGGCTCGAAGGGCCGCTCCACCACCACGCCGGTGACCCGGGGCTGGAGCGCGGCGTCCTTCGGCGAGATCACCGTGCCGGTATACGAGAAGGCGACCGGCACGGTCTCCGGCGTCGCCTTCGCCACCGCGACGTCGAAGTCCGGCGCCTCGGGCCCGCGGGCCTTTTGCGTCTCCTGCGGCGCCACGAGCTGCGCCACCGGGCCGGGCAGGAGGCCGGCGGCGCCCTGGGGCAGCGGATGGCCGAGACCCCACCAGAGGCCGGCCCCGGCCGCGATGCCGGCGAGACCGATGAGGCCGTAGCGAAGCCCTGCGCGCACGATGCCGATCTCCCCGGAAGAATCTCCCCGACGATGACGCAAAGGTCCGGGGCGGGCCCGCGGTTCCCCGCCCGCGACATCGGCGGCCGGGGCATGGGAGACCGGGGCGGCCCGGCCTCCCGCGGGGGAACTCCCTCGGACGCGATCGCGTTGCCCAAGAGCCATTACCTCGCCGCCGCAGGCCCCGCGACCCGTTTCCGGCCGTTTTGGCTCGCGGGGCCTGTGCGGCGCCCGGCGGTCCAGCGGGATCCGGGATGTTCGCCTCCTTCGTCGACCGGCCCGTTCTGGCGGGCGTGATCTCGGTGCTGATCACCCTGATCGGGGCCGTGGCGGGCTTCTCCCTGCCGATCGCCCAGTTCCCCGAGATCGCGCCGCCGATCATCAACATCCAGGCGACCTATCCGGGCGCCACGGCGCAGCAGGCCTACGAGGCGATCGCGATCCCGCTCGAGCAGGAGATCAACGGCGCGCAGGACCTGATCTACATCAACTCGACCAGCAACGCCGACGGCAGCGTCACCCTGGACGCGACCTTCGAGGTCGGCTCCGACCTCAACGCCGCGGCGGCCGACGTGCTGACCCGGGCGCAGCGCGCCGAATCGCGCCTGCCGCAGGCAGTGCGCGACCAGGGGCTGGAGATCGTCAAGTCGTCGCGCCAGCGCCTCGGCAACGTCGTGCTCTACAGCGACGACAACCGCTACGACGAACTCTTCCTGTCGAACTGGGCCGAGACCCAGGTGATCAAGCCCCTGCGCCGGGTCACCGGCATGGGCCGCATCGTCAACTTCTCCAACAAGCGCTACGCGATGCGGATCTGGCTCGATCCGGCGCGGATGGAATCGCTGGGCCTCGGCCCGAGCCAGATCGTCCAGGCGGTCGAGCAGCAGAACGCCCAGATCACCGTCGGCTCGCTCGGCAAGGAGCCGGTGCGCGACGCCCCCGCCTTCGAGCTGCAGATCGTCACCAAGGGCCGCCTGACGGAAGCCAAGGAATTCGCCGACGTGGTGATCCGGGCCAATCCCGACGGCTCGGTGGTGCGCGTCCGCGACGTCGGCCGGGTCGAGCTCGGCTCGGAGCAGTACGGCAGCCGCTCGACCTACGACAACCTGCCCGCCGCCTCGCTCGGCCTGTACCAGAACCCGGAGGCCAACGCCGTCGAGGTGATGAAGGGCGTGCGCGCCACGATGAAGGACCTCGCCAAGCGCTTTCCCCCGGGCCTCAAGTACAGAATCGCCCTCGACCGCACCGAGTTCGTCGACGCCTCGATCCACGAGGTGGTCAAGACCCTGATCGAGGCGATCGTGCTGGTCGTCGTCATCACCTACCTGTTCCTGCAGAACTGGCGCGCGACGCTGATCCCGGCGATCGCGGTGCCGGTGGCGCTGGTCGGCACCTTCGGGCCGATGGCGCTCCTCGGTTTCTCGTTCAACACCCTGAGCCTGCTCGGGCTGGTGCTGGCGGTGGGGCTCGTGGTCGACGACGCGATCATCGTGGTCGAGAACACCGAGCGGCTGATGGAGGAGGGGCAGGCCCCGCGCGAGGCCGCCCGCGAGGCGGTGAACGAGGTCGCGGGCCCGGTCATCGCCACCACCCTGGTGCTCGCCGCCCTGTTCGTGCCGGTGGCCTTCATTCCGGGGCTGACCGGCCAGCTCTACAACCAGTTCGCGCTGACCATCGCGATCTCGGTGCTGATCTCGGCCGTCGTCTCGCTCACCCTGACCCCGGCGCTCTGCGCCCTGCTGCTGAAGCCCCACGACAAGACCGCGCACCGGAGCCGCTGGCGGGCGCCTTTGCGCTGGTTCAACGCCGTCCTCGACCGGGCGACCGGCTTCGCGGTCGGCTCGGCGGGACGGCTGTCGCGCCACCTGATCGCCACCGGCCTCGTCTTCCTCGTCTTCGCCGGGCTCACCGCCTGGATGGTCATGAGCCGCCCGAGCGCCTTCGTGCCGCAGGAGGACCAGGGCTACTTCTTCGCCGACATCGCGATGCCGAAGGGCGCCTCGGTCAGCCGCACCGCCGCGATGGTGGAGGAGGTCGGCAAGGCGGCGATGGCCGAGCCCTCGGTCGCCGGCACGATCGGGGTGGCCGGGCGCGGCATCCTGGCCGACGTCACCGCGCCGTTCTACGGCTTCCAGATCCCGACCCTAAAACCCTGGGACGAGCGCACCGAGACGGTTGCCGACGTGGTCGGGCGCCTGCGCAAGCAGTTCAAGAACCATCCCGACGGGGTCTTGCGCATCGTCGACCCCTCGCCGCTGCCGGGCCTCGGCTCCCGCGGCGGCCTGACGCTCGAACTGCAGGACCGCAGCGGCGAGGGCGGGCTCAAGCTCGCCAAGACCGCCGAGGGCTTCATCGCGCAACTCAAGAAACTGCCCGAGATCGGCGGCGCCACCGCCACCACGAGCTACGGCGTGCCGCAGCTGCGCCTCGACATCGACCGCGCCAAGGCCGAGCAGCTCGGCGTCAGCCTGCAATCCTTGTTCGACGCGCTCGGCACCTATGTCGGCTCGTCCTTCGTCAACCTCTTCAACAAGTTCGGCTTCGTCTACCAGGTCTACGTCCAGAGCGAGTCGCAGGGGCGGCGCACGATCGAGGATCTGTCGCGGCTGACGGTGCCGAACAACCGGGGCGAGGCGGTGCAGATCGGCGCCCTCGTCACGCCGCACTTCGTCAGCGGGCCGACGGCGGTCCTGTCCTACAACACCTACCCGGCGATCGAGATCTCGGTGGATACCGCCGAGTCCGCGAGTTCGGGCGCGGCGATCGCCGCGGTCGAGCGCCTCGCCGACACGGCGCTCCCGACCGACTACGCGGTGGAATGGACGGAGGTCGCGTATCAGGAAAAGATCGCCGGCGGCTGGGCGCCGCTGATCTTCGGGCTCGGCGTGGTGATGATCGTGCTGCTGCTCGCCGGCCAGTACGAGAGCCTGCGGCTGCCTTTCGTGGTGATCCTGGTGACGCCGCTCGCCCTGTTCGGCGCCGTCGGCGCCTTGGCGCTGCGCGACCTGCCCCTCGACATCTTCGGGCAGATCGGCCTCCTGCTGCTGGTGGGGCTGGCGGCCAAGAACGCGATCCTGCTGGTCTCCTTCGCCCGCGACCTGCGGGAGACGGGCGAGGACGCGGTGGCGGCGGCGCAGGACGCGGTGCGGCTGCGGATGCGGCCGATCCTGATGACCTCCTTCGCCTTCATCCTCGGCTCGGTACCGCTCGCCATCGCCACGGGTGCCAGCGCCAACGCCCGGATCTCGATGGGCACGGTGGTGATCGGCGGCCTGCTCGTCGCGACCCTGCTCACCCTGTTCGTCACCCCGGTCTTCTACGTCGCGGCCGAGCGGCTGGTGGCGGGGCGGAAGAAGAAGGGATCCGGTCAGGAGCGATCCGGCGCGCCGCAGCCGGCGGAATAGGCGGTGCGCCGGGCTCCCGGTCAGTCGATCGCGGCGGGCGCGAACATCTGGCGCGCGTACCAGGGCAGGGACAGGACCGCGACCACCTGCTCCCGGCCGTCGAAGATCGGGGCGAGCGTGCCGCCCGAGGCCGCGAAGGACAGGGCCGTCGTCCGGTCGACGCCGGCGGGGCGGCTCAGGACAGGATCGACGCCCTGGTCGACCCGGTAGGTCCGCCGGACCCGCGGATCGGCGGCCGAGAGGTTGAGGGCGGTGGGCTGGGCCCGGACCGGCGTGCCGCGCGCATAGGCGACCCGCAGGCTCAGCCGCTCGCCGCTCTCGGCGGTCACGCTCCAGGCCTCCTCGGCCTGGCCCGCGAGGGTGGTGGCGCTGCCGCGCCGCTCGAGCGTCACGGCCGCCGGCACGCCGACCTTGTAGTAGCCCGGCCCTGACCGGGCATCGGCGAAGGTGCGCACGATCACGAAGCCGGTCTCGTCGCCGCGGCGGGCCGGCACCGCCAGCACGGCGGCCCGCTCCTCGGCCCCCGCCGGCTTGCCGTCCGGTCCCGTCGCCGCGAGCTGCTCGCGGAAGACCACCGAGAGGTTGGCGCCCCGGCCCGGCCCCTGCTGGGCCGGGTTGACGGTCCAGCCGACCGGGAGCAGCGCCTGGGCCTTCTCCTCCGGCACCGCGAGGGCGACGACCATCCGCACCTCCTGCGACCACCCCGCCGGGACGCCCGGCCCCGGATCGGTGGGGGCGGGCTGCGCGAGAGCGGGGCAGGCCAGCATGGCCGCCAGCAGCGACGCGGCGAGCGGCCGCGACAGGGCGTTCCTCGAAGCGTGTTCCATGGCGTTCCTCCCAGGCGGGGCACGCTCACGGGCCGCCGCGCGGCGGCGGCCGGCCCCACGCCGGATCGAGCCTGCCCGATCCGCCCAGAAATCCAAGTCGTCCGAAAAGAGGAGTCATCCGGGGGTTACGCGCCGCCCGCGAAGCGCCCGGCCGTCCGGGCCATCCCGATCGCAGCCGTCGCCCGCCGGGCCCGCCGCGGAGTGCTCCCGGGCCGCGATCCCCGGGCGGGGCCGGCACGGGCCTGTGGACGGCGGTGGAGGGGACTCGCGCCGGAGGCCCCGTTGAGATTTCATTTACGCAGGGCCGGCAGGGTCTTCCACGAGTGCAGCGTAACCCTGTGCGGCCCTGGCGCCCGCCCTCCCAGCCCTCCCGGGCGGGCGGCGGGCCTCGAGGCCGGCACGGGGGATCCGAGGGGTCGATGGCGGGATCTTCGAAGAGTGGTTCCACGCGTCCGGAGACGGAGCGGGGAGCCCTCCGGCCGATGCCGGTCGTGCGGTGGGCCGCGGTGGCGGGCATCGCGCTCGCGGCGGCCAATTGCGCCGGGCCGACACCCAAGAATCTGGCGGTCAGGAGCGGCGGCCGCGAGATCGACCCGAAATACGGCGTCGCCGCGAGCCCGCGGCTCTACGGCGAGAACGACAAGATCCCGAAGGGCGGCGGCCGGCAGATGACCGGCAAGCCCTACGTCGTCGCCGGCCGCACCTACGTGCCGCGCCAGGACGCCCGCGGCTACGTGCGCGAGGGCCTGGCCTCCTGGTACGGCACCGCCTTCCACGGCCGCCAGACCGCCAACGGCGAGATCTTCGACCGCTTCTCGGTCGCGGCGGCGCATCCGACCCTGCCGCTGCCGAGCTACGCCCGGGTCACCAACCTGGCGAACGGCCACTCGATGGTGGTGCGGGTGAACGACCGCGGCCCCTACCACGCCGACCGGCTGATGGACGTGTCGCAGGCGGTGGCCGAGGCCCTCGACTTCCGCCGCCGCGGCACCACGAAGGTCCGGGTCGAGTATGTCGGCAAGGCCTCGGTCGGCGGCAGCGACGACCGCAAGCTGATGGCGACCCTGCGCACCGACGGACAACCCGCCGGCTCGCCGCTGGGCGCCAACATCATGGTGGCGGATGCCGGTGACGACGCGAGACCCTTCGCGTTCCGCCAGCCCGAGCCGGAGCCGGTCCGCCCGATCGTCGAGAGGCCGCGGGTCGTCGCGCCGGTCCAGCTCGCCGAGGCCGAGCCGGAGATCCGCCGCCCGGCCCTGCGCGCCCCCGTCCGCGTGCCGGTCCAGGTCGCCGAGCAAGCGGCCGAGCCAGGGGCCGAGGCGCCCCGCGGGCCGGCCCGGAGGCCCGCGCCCGTCCGCGTCGCCGCCGTCGAGGGCCTGAACCCGGGCCTCGCCGCGCCCCGTGCGGCGCGGTCCGTGGCTCCCGCCCCCGTCGCCCTGGCCCGCCGGCCGGCGCTCCCGAGCCAGGCCCCGAGCCAGGCCATGGCCTTCGCGGCCCATCCGGCGGCGGACCGCGCCTCGCTCGCCCAGGCGATGCAGGCCGCCGCGCACCCGGCCGGGGCCAAGGCCGCGAAGACGACCGTGATCGCGAAGAACGGCCCGCTGCCGATCGCGCCGCCGCTGCGTCTGGCCGGCGCCCAGAAGGGCGACCGGGAGGATGCCAAGGCGACGGGCCACAAGCCCGGCATGCCGCCGCGCTCGAAGGTGGCGGGGATGTATTGAGGGCAGGGGCACCCTTCCGGGTTGATGTCCGTGCTCCCCCACCCGCGACCTCATCCTGAGGTGTCTGGCGATCAAAGATCGCGAACGACGTGAGCCTCGAAGGAGGCCTCCAGAGATCTCAGCGGGATCTGGAGGCCTCCTTCGAGGTCAGTCAATCGTCGATCGACTGACACCTCGGGATGAGGTCGTGGTTGGGATGAGGGGTGAGGACGCGGACGTCGGGCGATCGGCGTCTGCCGTCCCCGCCAGGGTCCACATCCGAAACGGTTCCCATCCCGCACTGCGGCACAGGCGCGGTTGCGCGGGCGCGAGCGGGGCGGCACAGTGCGGCAGGCTCCCGGTTCGGCCGGACGATGAAGCGGTAGGGGTATGCGTGTGATAGCGACCACCGGAGCGGGCAGGGCGCTCGCGCGCCGCGCCGCGGGATTGGCTCTGGCAGCCCTCCTCGGCGCCGCCATGGCGGCCTCCGACGCCCGCGCGCAGGCCTTCCAGACCCTGGCGCCGCACGCGATCCTGATCGACGCCGATACCGGCGCGGTGCTGTTCGAGAAGGGGGCCGACGAGCCGTTCTCGCCTGCCAGCATGGCCAAGCTGATGACCGTCGAGGTGCTCTTCGACGAGATGCGCAAGGGCAAGCTCGGCCCCGACACCGAGTTCACCATCAGCGAGAATGCCTGGCGCCGCGGCGGCGCCGGCGGCGGCGGCTCGTCGATGTTCGCCCAGCTCAACAGCAAGGTGAAGCTGCCCGACCTCCTGCGCGGCATCATCGTGCAGTCGGGCAACGACGCGGCGATCGCGGCGGCCGAGGGCGTCGCCGGCACCGAGGACAACTTTTCCCAGATCATGAACCGGCACGCGAAGGAGATCGGGCTCGAGCGCTCGACCTTCCGCAACGCCACCGGCTACTCCGCCCCCGACCAGAAGGTGACGGCCCGCGACCTCGCCAAGCTCGCCATCCACCTGATCGAGACCTATCCGGAGAACTACAAGCTCTTCGCCGAGCGCGAGTTCACCTGGAACAAGATCCGCCAGCAGAACCGCAACCCGCTGCTCACCCTCGACGTCGGCGCCGACGGGCTGAAGACCGGCTACCTCGAGGAATCCGGCTACGGCCTGACCGGCTCGGCGGTGCAGAACGGCCAGCGCCTAGTCCTGGTGGTGAGCGGCCTCAAGACCGCCCGCGACCGCGCCGCCGAGTCGCGCAAGCTGATCGAGTGGGGGTTCCGCGCCTTCGAGGCGCGCCAGGTCTTCAATGCCGGCGAGACCGTGGTGGAGGCCGAGACCTTCGGGGCCGAGAAGGGCCGGGTGCCCCTCGTCACGAAGAAGCCGGTGCGGCTGATGCTGCCGCGGGGCAACAGCGACCGGCTGGTGGCCCGCGCCACCTACCAGGGCCCGCTGACCGCCCCGGTGGAGGAGGGGCGCGAGGTCGGCCGGCTCAAGGTCACCCGCGGCGAGCAGGTGGTGCTCGACATGCCGCTCTACACCGCCGAGGCCGTGCCCGCCGGCACCATGACCCAGCGCGCCCTCGACGCGGCCATGGAGGTCGGCACCGGCTGGTTCCGCCAGGCCCTCGGCCGGATCACCAGCCGGTCGTGAGCGAGGCGTCCCCGACGGCCGCGACGGTCGACTCCCGACGCCCCGGCTGCTTCATCACCTTCGAGGGCGGCGAGGGCGCCGGCAAGTCGACCCAGATCGCCCGGGCCGCGGCCTGGCTGCGCGCCGACGGCACGGCCAAGACCCACGAGACGGTGACCACCCGAGAGGTGGTGACCACCCGCGAGCCCGGCGGCTCGCCCCGGGCCGAGCGGATCCGCGCCGCGGTGCTGTCCGGCGTCGCCAAGCCCCACGGCCCCTTCGCCGAGGCGCTCCTGTTCGCCGCCGCCCGCCTCGACCACCTCGCGACCCTGATCCGCCCGAGCCTCGCCCGCGGCGCCGTCGTGCTGTGCGACCGCTTCAGCGACTCGACCCGGGCCTACCAGGGCGCCGCCGGCGGGCTCGAGCCCGAGACGCTGTCGGCCCTGGAGCGGGTGGTGGTCGGGACGACCCGGCCGGACCTGACCCTGATCCTCGACCTGCCCCCCGAGATCGGCCTCGCCCGGGCGCGCCAGCGCGGCCGCGCCGCCGCGAGCGGCCCCGACCGGTTCGAGGCCGAGGCCCTTGAGTTCCACGAACGCCTGCGGGCCGCCTTCCTCGCCATCGCCGAGGCCGAGCCGGCGCGCTGCGCGGTCATCGACGCGCAAGGCGCCCCCGACCGCGTCGCGCAGGCGATCCGCGCGGCGATCGCGGCCCGGCTGCCGCATCTCGTCCAGGACCGGTTCGATGCCGCCTGACAAGGGAGACGACGGTCTCGAGCCGGGCGAGATCCCGGGCGTGCCGCGCCCGCGCGAGCGCCAGGACCTCCTCGGCCAGGAGGCGGCCGAGCGGGCTTTTCGCGAGGCGATCGGCGCCGGGCGGCTGCACCATGCCTGGCTCCTCGGCGGGCCGAAGGGCATCGGCAAGGCGACGCTCGCCTTCCGGGTCGCCCGCCACCTGCTCGCCCACGGCGACCGGGCCGGCCTGCCCGACAGCCTCGACCTGCCCCCCGGCCACCCGGTGGCGCGCCAGGTCGCGGGCCTCTCGCATCCCAACCTCGTGCTCCTGCGGCGCCAGAAGGCGCCGGGCGCCAAGACCGTGCCGACCCAGATCGGCGTCGATGCGGCGCGGCGCGCGCTCCACCTCTTCGCCGAGACCTCGGCCGATGCGGGCTACCGGATCTGCATCGTCGACTGCGCCGACGAGTTGAACCTCGCCAGCGCCAACGCGCTCCTGAAGGTGATCGAGGAGCCGCCGCCGCGCTCGCTGTTCCTGATCGTCAGCCACGCCCCCGGACGCCTGCTGCCGACCATCCGCTCGCGCTGCCGGCGCCTAGCCCTCAAGCCGCTCCCGGCGGCTGAGGTGGCGCGGGTGCTGCGCGGCCTCGGGCCGGCCCAGGCCGGGGCCCCGCCGGAGCTGATCGAGCGGGCCGCCGCCTTGAGCGAGGGCTCGGTCGCCCGCGGCCTCGAACTCCTCGACCCCGACGCGATCGGGGTGGTCGACGAGGTCGAGGCCCTGCTCGACCAGGGCGACCGGCCGGACTGGCGCCGGGCCCTGCGGCTCGCCGAGCGGCTCGCCGGCCGCGAGGCCGACGCGCTCTACGCCACCGCCCTCGACACGGTGCAGCGCAGGCTCGCCGCCGAGATCGAGCGCCGCCAGGGCGAGCCGCCGTCCCGCCTCGCGGCCCTCGCCGACGCCGCCGAGCGCGCCGCGAAGGCCGCCCGGGAGGCGCAGGTCTACAACCTCGACCGGCGGCCGGTGGTGCTGTCGCTGTTCGGCGCCTGACGCCGTGCGCCTCTTCCCGCTCTCCGACCTGCACCTGGAGCGCCGGCCGCTCGCCGCCGTGCCGGCCCCGACGCAGCCCTTCGACCTCCTGGTCTGCGCCGGCGACGTCTGGGAGGGCGAGCCGGAGCGGGGGCTCGCCGCGCTCCTCCACCTCGCCGGCGAGCGGCCCGTGGTGCTGGTGCCGGGCAACCACGAGCGTTACGCGCCGTCGGGCGATCCCCGCACCGCCCCGGAGCTGCTGGCGGCGCTGGCGGACGGGGCGGCGGCGGTCAACCGCGCGGCCGGCCGCGAGCAGGTGGCGCTGCTCCAGGACGGCGAGGCGCGCGTGATCGGCGGCGTGCGCTTCGTCGGCGCGACGCTGTGGAGCGACTGGCGCCTCGCCGGGCGCTGGCTCGCGGCGGACGCGCCGGACCGGCCCGCCGACCCGGTCGCGTACGCCGCCGCCCGCATGACCGATCCGGCGACCGGCTCGCGCGAGTACCGGGCGATCCGCCAGGGGGACGGCACGCCCTGGACGCCGCAGGCCGCGATGGCGGCCCACGCGGCCGACCGGGCCGCGGTGACGGCGGCCCTCGCCCGGCCGCATCCGGGCCCGACCGTCGCGGTCACCCACCACCCGCCTCTCCCTGAGGCCGCCGACCGCTACCGCGACGCGCCCGGCGTGCCCTGGTGGGTGCCGGCCTTCTACGCCACGACGCTGCTCGCCGACCTGGCCGACGCCCACCGGCCGGCCCTCTGGATCTCCGGCCACTTCCATGCCGGCCACGACCTCCGGCTCCACGGCACGCGCTGCCTCGCCAACCCGGTCGAGGGCCGGACCTTCGATCCCGGGCTGGTGGCGGAGGTTTCGGCCCGAGGACCTACCGGTCGTACTTGATGTAGGCGAAGCGCGGGTCGCTCGGCGTGCCCTCCAGGGCGCCGCCCTCCAGCCCCGGCTGCCAGCCGACCACCTCCTCGATCTTGCGGGCGAGGGCGAAGTCCTTCTCGGTCAGGCCCTTGGCGGAGTGGGTGGTCAGCCGCACCTCGACCCAGGCGTAGGAGGCGGTGAGGTCCGGGTGGTGCCAGGCCGCCTCGGCGAGGTGGCCGACGGTGTTGATCACCATCAGGGTGCCCTTCCAGCCGTTCGTCCGGTAGGTGCGGGTGATCCAGCCGTCGGCGTGCTGCCAGGCCGGCAGGTCGGCGAGGCGCGCGGCGATCACGTCGGGCTTGAGAACGTCGTCCCTCGGCATGGCGTCCCTCTCCCTTGGAACCCGCCCGACGATAGTACAAGTGACCACGGCAGCGGGTCCGCCCAGGGTGCGGCCTCGCACCTCCGTGCGCAAGCGGTGGACGCCGCCGGTCCCGCCGCCTACCTCTGAGGGGCGACAGGACCGGGAGAACCGGCCGGGTGAACGAGGCCGGGCGCGAGCCGGGCAACAGGGAGAGGCGCCCATGCTCTCACGGCGCGGATTGATGGCGGCGGCCGGGCTGTGGCCGATCGCGCAGCTCCGTCCCGCCGGAGCGCAGACCGCCACCCCGCGGGCTTCCACGGCCTCCAGCCTGAAGGTCGGGCTCCTGCCGTTCGGCACCGTCGCCTGGGAGGCGGCGGTCATCAAGGCGGAAGGGATCGACGCGGCGGAGGGGCTGTCGCTCGAAGGCGTGCGCCTCGCCGGGAGCGACGCCGCCCGCATCGCCTTCCAGGGCGGCCAGGTCGATACCATCGTGTCGGACCTGCTCTGGGCCGCGCGCCTGCGGGCGGAGGGGCGGGCGGTGAAGTTCCTGCCCTATTCCTCCACCGAGGGCGCCCTGATGGTGCCGGGGACCAGCTCCCTCGCCACGGTCGCCGGCCTCGCGGGCAAGCGCCTCGGGGTGGCGGGGGGGCCGCTCGACAAGAACTGGCTGCTCCTGCGGGCGCGGGCCCGCGAGAAGGACGGGCTCGACCTCGAGCGCGAGGCGAAACCCGTCTTCGGCGCGCCGCCGCTCCTGATGCGCAAGCTCGAAGCGGGCGAGCTCGACGCCGCGCTGCTGTACTGGACCTTCTGCGCCCGGCTCGAGGCGCGGGGCTTCCGCCGCCTGATCGGCGCCGACGGCATCGCCGCCTCGTTCGGGGTCGAGGGGCCGATCGCGCTCCTCGGCTACGTCTTCGACGAGGCCCTGCTGCAGCGCGAGCCCCGCACGGTCGCGGGCTTCGCCCGCGCCTCGGCCCGGGCCAAGCAGGCGCTGGCGGCCGGGGAGTCGGCCTGGACGTCCGTTCGCCCGCTGATGGCGGCGGAGGACGAGGCGACCTACGCCACGCTCAAGCGCGCCTTCCTGGAGGGCATCCCGCACCGGAAAGCCGCCGCCGAGCGGGCGGATGCCGAGCGCCTCTACGCGGTGCTGGCGCGGCTCGGCGGCGAGCGCCTGGTGGGCGCGGCCGCGACCCTGCCGGAGGGGCTGTACTGGGACGGCGGGCCGAATGGCTGAGCCGCCCCCGCGCGCGTCGACCGCCTGATGGCCCTCATCGCCCGCCTCGGCTCGGTCGCTCTCCTCGTCGTGATCTGGTGGCTCGCGAGCCGCACCACCGACCCCCGCACCCTGCCGTCGCCGGAGGCGGTGGCGGCGTTCGTGGGGCGGGAGGCGGCCTCGGGCGACCTCCTGCGCAACATCGGCATCACGCTCTGGCGGGTCGCGGCCTCGTTCTGCCTCGCCATGGCGACGGGGGCTTTGCTCGGCATCGCGCTCGGCCGCTCGCGGGCCGCCGACCGGCTCCTCGACACGCCGCTCCTCGTGCTGCTCAACACCCCGGCCCTGGTCATCACCGTGCTGGCCTACATCTGGCTCGGCCTGACCGAGACCGCGGCGATCCTGGCGGTGGCGCTGAACAAGATGCCGAACGTGGCGGTGATCCTGCGCGAGGGCGCCCGCGGGCTCGACCCGGGCCTGGAAGAGATGGCGCAGGCCTTCCGCTACGACCGCCGCACCTGGATCCGCCACGTGCTCCTGCCCCAGCTCGTGCCCTTCGCGGTGGCGGCGGCGCGCTCCGGGATCTCGCTCGCCTGGAAGATCGTGCTGGTGGTCGAGCTGCTCGGCCGTCCGAACGGCGTCGGCTACGCCATCTCGTACTACTTCCAGCTCTTCGACGTCGCGGCGCTGATCGGCTACAGTCTCGTGTTCAGCGCCGTGATGCTGGCGGTCGACGTCCTGCTGCTCCAGCCCCTCGACGCCCATGCCCGCCGCTGGCGATAAAACCTCCGCCGCTGGCGCCGACCTCCGCCGCGAGGCGGCCGCCCCGATCCTCACCCTGGCAATCCGCCGCAAGGTCTACCGCCCGGACAGGTCCGAGCCGGTCGAGGCGGTGCGCGACCTCGGCCTCACGGTCCGGGCGGCCGAGACCCTGTGCCTGATCGGCCCGTCGGGGGCGGGCAAGACCACGACCCTGCGCATCCTGCTCGGCCTCGACCGCGACTTCGAGGGAAGCCTCGCCACCCGCCCGGACTTGCGCATCGGCATGGTGTTCCAGGAGCCGCGGCTCCTGCCCTGGCGGACCGTCGAGGAGAACGTGCGCCTGTCCCTGCCGCGAGCCGAGCGCGGGCAGCCCCTCGACGCGCTGTTCGAGGAACTGGGTCTCACGGCCTGGCGCGGGCGCTATCCCCGGGCTTTGTCGCTCGGCATGGCCCGCCGGGTCGCGCTCGCCCGGGCGCTGGCGCTCGCCCCCGGCCTCCTCGTCCTCGACGAGCCCTTCGTCTCCCTCGACGACGCGGCGGCAGCCGGTCTGCGCGCCGCGGTGTTCGGCAGCGCGGCCTCGCGCGGCGCGGCGGTGCTGATGGTGACCCACAACGTGCCCGAGGCCCTGGCGGTGGCCGACCGGCTGCTGCTCCTCTCCGGCCGGCCGGCGAGCCTGGTGGCGGAGGTGCCGATCCGGACGCCGAAGGAAGAGCGCGACCGGGACTGGATCGAGGCGATGCGGCGGGACCTCGCGGCGCGCTACCCGAAGACGGTGGCGGAGGGGTGAGCCGGAGCGGGCGGGGGTTGCGCCGGGATCGCTCCTCGCACGCCGCCCCGCCTGCTACAGCCTCGGACAAACCATAACCGAGTCGAGGAAACGCCCGTGCCGACCCGCCCGCTGCCCGCCGACGGCCTCGATTCCGCCGCCGCCTGGCGCCGCCTCGTCGTCTCCGTGCTGCTGACCACCATCGGGGGCGTCGGCATGTGGTCGGTGGTGGTGGTGCTGCCCGCCGTGCAGGCGGAGTTCGGCGCCGCCCGCGGGGCCGCCGCCTTGCCCTACACCCTCACCATGGTCGGCTTCGCCTTCGGCGGCGTGCTGATGGGGCGGCTCGCCGACCGGTTCGGCATCCTGGCGCCGCTGGTGCTCGGCGGCCTCTGCCTGTTCCTCGGCTACGGCGCCACCGCGCTCTCGACGAGCCTGTGGCAGTTCGCGCTCGCGCACGGGATCCTGATCGGGCTGCTCGGCTCCTCCGCCGCCTTCGGGCCCCTGATGGCCGACATCTCGCTGTGGTTCGCCCGCCGGCGCGGCATCGCGGTCTCGGTCTGCGCCGCGGGCAACTACCTCGCCGGCACCCTGTGGCCGCCGCTGGTCCAGCACGCGGTCTCGGCCTGGGGCTGGCGCGCCACGCAAGCCGGTATCGGCCTGTTCTGCCTCGCCACCATGCTGCCGCTGGCGCTGCTGATGCGCGCCCGCCCGCCGGCCGCGACCGTCGATCGGGGCGAGGCGGCGGGGGGCGGCACCCTCGGCCTGCCGCCGACCATGCTCCAGGGCCTGCTCGTGGTGGCGGGGCTGGCCTGCTGCGTCGCCATGTCGATGCCGCAGGTCCACATCGTCGCCTATTGCGGCGATCTCGGCTACGGCGTCGCCCGCGGCGCCGAGATGCTGTCCCTGATGCTGGGCTTCGGCATCGTCAGCCGGGTCGCCTCCGGCTTCCTCGCCGACCGGATCGGCGGGCTGCCGACGCTCCTCGTCGGCTCGGTGCTCCAGGGCGTGGCGCTCCTCCTCTACCTCGCCTTCGACGGGCTGACCTCGCTCTACGTGATCTCGGCCCTGTTCGGCCTGTTCCAGGGCGGCATCGTGCCGGCCTACGCGATCATCGTGCGCGAGCTGTTTCCGGCGAGCGAGGCCGGCGGCCGGGTCGGCATCGTCATCATGGCGACCCTGTTCGGCATGGCGCTCGGCGGCTGGCTGTCGGGCGTGATCTTCGACCTCACCGGCTCCTACGCGGCGGCCTTCGCCAACGGGGTCGGCTGGAACCTGCTCAACGTCGCCATCAGCCTGTGGCTGGTGCAGCGCCGGGCCGGGCAGGGGCGGGCGCTGCCGGCCTGACGGCGGATCGGGCCCAAGGGCCGAGCCAAGCCCAAGACCGGGCACAGTGGAAGCCCGGCTCGTCTGGCCGACGCTGCGGCAGGAACCCGCCGGCACTTCGTCCGTTTGCAGTACGTCGCAGTCATGGTGAAACAGGATACCAATCGAGAGCCGGTTCGGTACGGCCACTCCGGCAGTTCGCCGCCGTGGTGCGGAATGTCACCGCGGCGTCGCGCCCGCGTGTTTACCGTTTTCGCAACGGACACGCTTGTCCGACGCAACTCTTCGGGCGCTCGCGACTTATCCATGGCAAGAGAGAGCGGTCCAGAGCCATTTCGCCGGACGTTGCCGCTCGGCATTCAACCGATGGGATCACCGACCATGCGTGCGCGTCCCTGCGCCCGACTGCCCCTGTTCGCCCGCCTGGCGGTCGTCCTGGCCGCCCTGGCCACGGCCGGCGCCCCGCTCTGCGCGAGCGCCGCCCCCGCGGTCGACAAGGCGCCGAAGGCCGGAGCGGGCGCCACCCGCGACGTCGCCGCCACCGCGAGCGTCACCGCCCCCGCCGCGGAGGCCGACGACGCCCAGTGCTCGACCTCGCGCAAGAAGCTCTTCGTCGACGGGGAAGGCTGGATCGTGCGGCGGGTGACGACCTGCCGGTGATCGACCGGCATGGACGAGGTGTGGGGCCCGTCTCGATTGAGGCGGGCCTTTGTCGTTCGGGATCAGTGCCGGGTCTTCGTCCGATTTCCGCGACGGAGGTGATACCTTCCGGGTCAGCCCGGGGCCGCGCGGCGGAGCCCGGAATCAGAGCCGCCGAGTGTTCAGGACGAGGCGGAACGCGATCCGCCTCCTTCTTCGACGTCGGCGGTCATGGATCCCGGGTTCTCGTCTTCGACGAGCCCCGGGATGACGGCAAGTAGGGAAACAGCGTCGGCTCGAACAAGAAAAGGCGCCCGCAGCCTCAAGCCGCGGGCGCCTTCTTATCACACCATCCTCATCGTCAATGCGCGGCGGTATCCCGCTCGTCGAAGATGTCCCGGTCCTTGGTCTCGGGCACGAGGAGCAGGCCGAGCACGAAGGTCATCAGCGCGATGACGATCGGGTACCAGAGGCCGTAATAGATGTCGCCGGTCTGGGCCACCATCGCGAAGGCGGTGGCGGGCAAGAGGCCGCCGAACCAGCCGTTGCCGATATGGTAGGGCAGGGACATCGAGGTGTAGCGGATCCGGGTCGGGAACAGCTCGACCAGGGCCGCGGCGATCGGGCCGTAGACCATCGTGACGAAGAGCACGAGGACGAAGAGCAGCCCGATCACCCCGGCGACCTGCGGCCGGAAGATGTCGAACGGGTTCGACATCTTCACCACCTGGGCATCGCCCGCCTTCGGGTAGCCCGCCGCCTGGAGCGCCGAGGCCGCCGCCTTGTTGAACTCCGCCGCCGGCGCACCCGCCGCGAACGGGACCTCGGTGCCGTTGATCCGCACGACCGTCGGCTGGCCGGCTGGACCGGCCTCGGTGGCGTAGCGCACCGAGGACTTGGCGAGGTAGTCGCGGGCGAGGTCGCAGGGGGCCGAGAACACCCGTGTGCCGACGGGGTTGAACAGGCTGCCGCACTGGGCCGGATCGGCCACCACGGTCACCTTGACGGTCTCGATCGCCTTCTCGAGGGCCGGGTTCGCCAGCGTGGTGATCTGCTTGAACACCGGGAAGAAGCTGAGCGCCGCGATCAGGCAGCCGGCCAGGATGATCGGCTTGCGGCCGATCTTGTCCGAGAGCCAGCCGAACACCACGAAGAAGCCGGTGCCGAGGAGCAGCGCCCAGGCGATCAGGAGGTTGGCCGTGTAGCCGTCGACCTTCAGGATCGATTGCAGGAAGAACAGGGCGTAGAACTGGCCCGTGTACCAGACCACGCCCTGGCCGGCGACGAGGCCGAGCAGCGCGATCAGCGCGATCTTGGCGTTGCGCCACTGGCCGAAGGCCTCGGTGAGGGGGGCCTTCGAGGTCTTGCCCTCCTCCTTCATGCGCTGGAAGGCCGGCGACTCGCTGAGCTGGAGGCGGATCCAGAGCGAGATGCCGAGCAGCAGCACCGAGACCAGGAACGGGATGCGCCAGCCCCATTCGGCGAAGGCGGCCTCGCCGGTGAAGGTCCGCACCGCCAGGATCACCACCAGCGACAGGAACAGGCCCAGCGTCGCCGTGGTCTGGATCCAGCTGGTGTAGAAGCCGCGCCGGCCCTGCGGCGCGTGCTCGGCGACATAGGTCGCGGCGCCGCCGTACTCGCCGCCGAGCGCGAGCCCTTGCGCGAGGCGTAAGGCGATCAGGATGATCGGCGCCGCGATGCCGATCTGCGCGGCGTTGGGCAGGATGCCGACGATGAAGGTCGACAGGCCCATGATCAGGATGGTGACCAGGAAGGTGTACTTGCGCCCGACGATGTCGCCGACGCGCCCGAACACCAGGGCGCCGAACGGCCGCACCAGGAAGCCCGCCGCGAAGGCGAGCAGCGCGAAGATGTCCCGGGTCGCCGGCGGGTAGGACGAGAAGAACTGCGCGCCGATGATGCCGGCGAGCGAGCCGTAGAGGTAGAAGTCGTACCACTCGAACACGGTGCCGAGGGAGGAGGCCAGGATGACCTTCTTCTCCTCCCGCGTCATCGGGCGCGCGGCATCGCCGGCGGACCCGAGGGCGGCTGAGCTTGCCATGGGGTGTTCCTCCTTGGGGGCGTTTCCGTCGTGAACGGCACGCGCCGCCCGCGCGAATCTTCGCCGCGTCGGGGTCGTCGCGCTGGGGGTGAACCGGGTGCCGGGCAGCGCCTTTACGCGGGGCGGGGGATTGGGACCGCCCGCTCGCACGTGTTCCGCCGCCGACACCAATCGTTAAGCCAGCCGTGCCGTCCGGCCCATCCGACAATTCGTCGTGAGACTTAGGTCGTGAGACTTCCGTCGGGGGCTCGGAGGTCGCCCGCATGCGGAGAGCCGGGAGCGGAGCGTTGCCGTTCCTCGACACCGCAGGGGAAGCGTGTCACGCTGGCCGCGATGATATGGTCCATGGATGCAATCCGCCAGATCCGGGCTCGGGCGCAGCAGGAACTCGCTGCGTCTCTCGCCGACATACCCGGGGGCCGTGATGTCCTCGATTAGTTCGATGGTCCCCCCGAGTTTGGGGGACGCCGAGATCGTCAGTCTGCATCTCGACCGCCGCGGCCCGGGTACGCTCCGCATCGCGCTCGATCAGTGCGGCAAGAGCGCGATCTTCGTGTTCGACCTGTCCGCCTGGATCGACGCGGACCTGCGCGGCTTCAGTCATCAGAACGTGATCAGCAGCCTGACGCTTCGTCGCGCGGAAGAGCGCGAGGTGCAGCTGTGGGAACTCGGCGTCGGGTGTCGTCCGGGGGAATGGACGATCGAACTCGGACCCTGCTTCGGCGCCTACGGCACGATCCGCGCCGACATCGCGCGGATCGTCATCGAGCAGGCACCGGATGCCTGAGATCGCGGGCATCGCCGTGGGCCTCCGCATCGTCGGGGATACGCTCGATCCGGACGAGATCACGCGGCGGCTGGGCGTCGAACCGACCGGCTGTGCCCGCAAGGGCGACACGCGTCACACGGCATCAGGAAGAGAGGTCATCGCCTGATCGGGAACCTGGCTGCTCAGAACCGGTGCCTCCGGTGATCTCAACACCCAGATCGCCGCGCTCCTCGCCGAACTTCCGGACGATCCATCGCTTTGGGCCGATCTCTCTCACCGCTACCGATGCGACATATTCTGCGGTTTGTTCATGGATGACATCAACGAAGGAACAGAGCTTCAGCCCAAATTGCTATCAGCGCTCGGCGGGCGTGGCCTGCGACTCAGCCTCGATATCTACGGCTGTTCCGACTGATCAAAGTTTCACTCCGGGCTTGAATGGACCCTACGCGTGGTCAAGCCGACGACGTCACGGCCCTCCGCACTCTGCCACGGCTGGCGCGGCTCCCGCACGGGAACGAGGATGGCACCCCGGCATTGACCCCAAGCCGAGTGCCGGGAGCCGGGAAGACACACCATGCGTCGCGACCTGATCGTCCTCACCCTCGCCGCCACCCTGGTGGGCGCCGGCGCCGAGGCGCAGCCGCTGCGCGGCCCCGGGACCCCGGGACAGGGCGGGCGGGCGCATCTCGCGCCGGCCCACCAGGGCCGCGCCGCCATCTACGACGTGCGCGGGCGTCACGGCCGGGGCGGGGCGCTCATCGGCCGGGATTTTCGGGGCCGCCGGTTCGCCGCCTATGGCGGCACCACCTTCGCGGGGCCGCTGGGCGTCTACGGGACGAACGGCGTGCTGGAGCCCGGCCTCGTCGCCGAACCGTACTTCAAGCTGCCGCGCCCGAGCGAGCTCGTGCCCTCCGCCTGGGGCGAGGGCACCTACGGCATCCCGACCGTGTCGGGCATCCCGCCCCAGCCGAAGGCCGATCCGGTGCTCTACGTCATCAACGGCGGCGAGCGTCAGGTCGGCGGCGCCCGGGTGATCTCGGTTCAAGCGCCGCGGCGGTAGAACGCAGGAACAGGCGCGGCGCGACCCGGCAAGCGCGACCGCGGACGCTCGCCTGACCGGCCGCGATTTGTTATGCCATCCGGGTGAGACCGACCTCAGCCCCCGCCCCGGCGCCGCAGAGCCGGAAGGCCGCCCGCCGGAGCGCCGCCGGCCCCCGCTGCCCCGGGCGGCCGGCCGCATGAGCGGCCCGGTGAGGCTGCGCGACGTCGCCGATCCGGCCGAGGCTGCCGACGAGGCGGCGGCCTTGCGCCGGGAGGTCGCCTCCTTACGCCGGGCGCTCGCCGAGCGCGACGCGTTCCTGGCCGGCGTCGCGCACGAATTGCGCAACCCGATGACCCCGATACTCGGCCAGGTCGAGCGCCTGCTCGGCGCCGCCCAGCGCGAGGCGCCGGAGGGCAGGGTGGCGCAGGGGCTGGCGCAGCTGCGCTGGCTCGTCGAGCGCTACGTCCGCCGGGCCACCACCCTCCTCGACGTGTCCCGGGCCCAGACCGGGCAGCTCGCGCTGCTCGCCGCCCCCGTGCCCCTCGCCGAGGTGGTGCAGGAGGTGGTGGCGGCCCTGACCCCGATGGCGGCCCATGCCGGCAGCGCGATCGCGGTCGCGGTACCGGAGGACCTCGTGCTCTCCTGCGAGCGCCTCGCCCTCGACCAGATCCTCGACAACCTCGTCACCAACGCGATCAAGTACGGCGACGGCAGCGCGATCACGGTCTCGGGCCTCCGGGACGGGGCCGTGGCGCGGATCCGGGTGAGCGACCGGGGCATCGGCATCGCGCAAGGGGACCAGGCCCGCATCTTCGAGCGCTTCGAGCGGGCGGTGGGCGACCCCGCGGCGGCCCCGACCGGGTTCGGGGTCGGCCTGTGGCTGGTGCGCCGCCTCGCCGAGGCGATGGGCGGCGGCGTCGCCCTCGACAGCCGCCCTGGCGAAGGCGCGACCTTCACGGTAACGCTTCCCCTCCACGTGTAGACGAGCGCGGCGGCTGCGAGCGCCGCGCGAATGTCCGGCGAGAGAGCACAGGATGACCGGGGTGGGACCCAGCATGGAACAGGCCGGTGCCTACGGAGAGCTGGAGCGGGTTCCGACGGGAATCGCCGGCCTCGACGACATCCTCGGCGGCGGGCTGTTTCGCGGCGGCGTCTACATCGTCCAGGGCACGCCGGGCGCGGGCAAGACCATCTTCGGCAACCAGGCCTGCTACACGCATGCGGGCGCCTCGCCCGCCCTGTCGTCTTCGGGCGCCTCGCCCGCCCTCTCGTCGTCGGGCGCCTCGCCCGCCCTGTCACCTTCGGGCGCCCCGCCCGAGCACCGGGCGCTCTACGTCACGCTGCTGGCCGAGAGCCATGCCCGGATGCTCGGCCACATCGCGCCGCTCGGCTTCTTCCGGGCCGGGCTGATCCCCGACCGGATCACGTACCTGAGCGCCTTCCGTACCCTGCAGGACGAGGGGCTCGCCGGCCTCCTGACCCTGCTGCGCCGCGAGATGGCCGCCCGCGAGGCGAGCCTCCTCGTCCTCGACGGGCTGGTGGCGGCGGAGGAGACCGCGGCCTCGACCCTCGAGTTCAAGACCTTCATCCACGAATTGCAGACCCAGGCCGCCGCGACCGGCGCCACCGCCCTCCTCCTCACCAGCGCCTCGGCCGGGGCCGACCTGGTGGCGGCCGAGCACACGATGGTCGACGGCCTCATCGTCCTGTCGAGCCGGCTCACCGGGTGGCGGGCCGAGCGCGAGCTGGAGGTGCGCAAGTTCCGCGGCAGCGGCTTCCTGCGCGGGCGCCACGCCTTCCGCATCACCGATGACGGGATCCGGGTGTTTCCGCGCATCGAGGCGCGGTTGCGGCTGCCGAGCCGGCGCGACCACGTCGAGGGCGCGGCCCTCACCACCGGCTCGCCCGCCCTCGACGCGATGCTGGGCGGCGGCCTGCCGCACGCTTCCACCACCCTGGTCGGCGGCCCGGCCGGCATCGGCAAGACGACGCTCGGCCTGCAGTTCCTCGGCGCCGACCAAGGGGCGCCGGGCCTGCTCTGCGGCTTCTACGAGAGCGAGGCGGCGCTCCGCGCCAAGGCCAGGGCGCTGGACCTGCCGGTCGCCGACCTGATCGAGGCCGGCCGGGTCGGGGTGCTGTGGCAGCCCGCCACCGAGGGGCTGATCGACGAGATCTGCACCGATCTCCTCGGCACCATACGGAACCGCGGGGTCCGGCGCGTGTTCATCGACGGTCTGGACGCGATGTGCCGGATCGCAGGGGATCAGGACCGGATCGTCCGCATCTTCGCCGCTCTCACGGCCGAGATGAGGGCCCTGGGCGTGACGGCGATGTACACCCGAGAAACAGACCTGCGCGGCACCTTCCTCGACGCCCCCTCCGGCGCGCCCTCCCTGCGGCAGGCCTCCAGCGTCGCCGAGAACGTGGTGCTGATGCGCTCCTGCGTCCTGCGCTCGGGTGTCCACCGCCTGATCGCGGTCGCCAAGGCCCGGGACGCCCGGATCGATCCCCGCCTGCGCGTCTTCGACATCCGGCCGGGCGGTCTGGCGATCGACGATCGCCCCGAGCGGGCCGAGGCGATCCTGGCCGACCGGGACGCCGCGGGACGCGGCGGGGAATAGGCCGGTGGCGACGGTGCTCATCGTGGACGACGAGTTCGGCATCGCCGAATTGCTGGACGCCGTCCTCTCCGACGACGGCCACACGGTGGTCACCGCCGCCAACGGACGGCAGGGCCTCGCCCGCGTCGCGGCCGGCCGGCCCGACCTGATCTTCCTCGACTTCATGATGCCGGTGATGGACGGGCCGGCGATGCTGGCCGCCCTCACGGCCGATCCGGAGACGCGCGGGATCCCGGTCGTGCTGATGAGCTCGATGCCGGAGGACACCGTGCGGGAGCGCGCCGCCGGCCACGTCGCCTTCCTGCGAAAACCCTTCCGGCTCAGGCAGGTGCACGACCTCGTGGCGCGGCTGCTCAAAGATAGTTGACCGAGTCAAATATCTCGGCGATCCTGCTGCCCTTGGACGGGAGCCGGCGCCGATGATGCACGCAGACGAGATCGATGCCGCGGCGGTCGCGGCGGTGCGGGCCTTCGGCCGGTTCTACACCCGGCAGATCGGCCTCCTGGAGGAGGGGCTGCACCGCAGCGCCTTCTCGCTCACCGAGGCGCGGGTGCTCTACGAGCTCGCCCATCGCGATGGCCTGACCGCCTCGGTCCTCGGGCGGGACCTCGGCCTCGATGCCGGCTATCTCAGCCGCCTGCTCAAGCGCTTCGAGGAGCAGGGCCTCGTGACCCGCCGGAGCGCGGCGGGCGACGGGCGGCGCCAGGTCCTCGCCCTGACGCCGGAGGGGCAGGCCGCCTTCGCGCCGCTGGACGAGGCCTCGCGGGCGGAGGTCGAGGCACTGCTGGCCCGGCTCCCGGCCGCCGACCGGACGGCCCTCGTCGGCGCGATGGCGCGGGTGCGCCGCCTGCTCGGGGATCCGTCGGAGGGCCTCGAGGCGGGCGCGACCCTGCGCGGCCTGCGGCCCGGCGACATCGGCTGGATCGCCCACCGCCAGGGCGTGCTCTACGCCCGGGACTACGGCTTCGACCTCACCTTCGAGGCCCTGGTGGCCGAGATCCTGGCCGGGTTCGTGCACGACTTCGATCCGGGCCGGGCCGGGGCCTGGATCGCCGAGCAGGCGGGCGAGGTGGTCGGCAGCGTCTTCCTGGCGCCCGCCTCGGACACGGTGGGGAAGCTGCGCCTGCTCTACGTCGAACCGGCCGCCCGCGGCCAGGGCCTGGGCCGGCGCCTCACGGCGTCCTGCGTCGACGGCGCCCGCGCGCGGGGCTACCGGCAGCTGACCCTCTGGACCAACGACGTGCTGGCTGCGGCGAGACGGATCTACGCCGAAGCGGGCTTCCGCCTGATCGAGAGCGCCCCGCACCGCTCGTTCGGGCAGGATCTGGTCGGGGAGACCTGGATGCTGGACCTGTGAGGCAGGGGCCTCATACGATTTCCGATTGATCGCTCGGCGATTGCTGCGCAATCGCTGTCGCGATGCGGAAATCGGCCTCGCTCACGCGCCGCGCGGGCTGGTGAGACGATTTCCGAACTGATCCGTCCGCAAATCGTCTCACACCTTCTCCAGCCCCATCTCCAGGAAGCCGAGCGCGTCCTCGACGGCGCAGCGCCGGACCTCGGAGCGGCCGAGATCGCCGTAGCGGCGCTCGATGTGCCGGGTCGCCCGGCCGGCGGCGACGAGGCCGAAATGGACGAGGCCGACGGGCTTGGCCGCCGTGGCGCCGCCCGGGCCCGCGATGCCCGTGATGGCGAGCGCCACGTCGGCGCGGGAATGGGCGAGCGCCCCTTCGGCCATCGCCCGGGCCACCGGCTCGCTCACCGCGCCGTGGGCCGAGATCAGGTTGAAGTCGACGCCGAGGATCTCGGCCTTCGCCTCGTTCGAGTAGGTGACGAAGCCGCGCTCCACCACCAGGGAGGAGCCCGCCACCTCGGTGAGCAGCGCGGCGACGAGGCCGCCGGTGCAGGATTCGGCGGTGACGAGGCGGGCCTGGCGCACGCGATAGGCGGCGATCAGCACGCTCGCGCGGGTGACGAGGGCGGCATCGAACATCAGGACCGCGCCTCCGGCAGGCGGATGGTCGCCGCAGCCTGGGCGGCGAGGCCCTCGGCCCGGCCGACGAAGCCGAGCTTCTCCGTCGTGGTCGCCTTGATCGAGACCGCCGAGAGCGGCACCCCGGCGATCTCGGCGATCCGGCTGCGGATCGCCTCGCGATGGGCGCCGATGCGCGGCGCCTCGGCCAGCACCGTGATGTCGAGGTGGTCGATCACCCCGCCGCGCTCGGCAACCCGGCGCACCGCGTCGGCGAGGAACTGGTCGGAGGAGGCGCCGCGCCAGCGCGGGTCGCTCGGCGGGAAGTGGACGCCGATATCGCCGTCGGCGAGCGCGCCCAGGATCGCGTCGGTGAGCGCGTGCAGCACCACGTCGCCGTCCGAATGGGCGAGCACGCCGCGGTCGGCCGGGATGCGCACGCCGCCGAGCCACACGTGGTCGCCCTCCGTGAAGGCGTGCACGTCGAAACCGGTGCCGAGGCGGGTCAGAAGGGTCATGGCATCATCCTGGGCGGCCGGGCTGGATCCCGGCGAGAAGGCGCGGTCGGCCTCGACAAGGTCGGCGGCCTGGGTGATCTTGCGGTTGCGCAGGTCTCCGGGGAAGACCGCCACCGGCAGGCCGGCCCATTCGGCGAGCGCGCCGTCGTCGGTGAAGCCGTCATGCCCCTCCGCTGCGGCCCGGCCATGCGCCTCGGCGAGCAGCGCGAAGCGGAACGCCTGCGGGGTCTGCACCGCGCGCAGCTCCTCGCGCTTCGGGGTCTCGCGCACCCTTCCGTCCGGCTCGACCACCTTGATCGTGTCGCTCACCGGCACGCCCGGCACGGCGGCGCCGTGGCCGTCCGCCGCCGCGATCGCCCGGTCGATCAGCGCCTCGTCGACGAAGGGGCGGGCGGCGTCGTGCACCAGCACCAGGTCGGGCGCACCCTCTCGCGCCAGCGCCTCGAGCCCGGCCCGGACCGAGGCCTGCCGCGTCGCGCCGCCCTCGACCGGCCGGGCGAGCTTGTCCCGCGCCGCCTGGTCGAGGTCGCCGAGGCACTCGTCGTAGAAGGCCGCGGCATCGGCGGCGATCACCACCTGGATCCGCGTGATGCCCGGATGGGCAGCCAGGGCCGCCAGGGTCCGGGTCAGGACCGCCTGGCCGCCGACGCGGCGATACTGCTTGGGCGTGTCGCCGCCGACGCGGATGCCGCGCCCCGCGGCGACGACCACCGCGGCGATCTGGGAAAGTGTCAAAATGGTCGCTCCCGGAATGTCCGCTCCTTAGCGGCGGCGGTCCCGCGAGGCAAATGCACCAGGGGAAGGGCGGTGCCGCGCGGGAAGGAGAGGAGGGCGGGGGCGGTGGGGCCTGTCGGTCCCTGCCACCGTGTTGTCGCGGTCCGGGGTTGCATAGGGCGCATGCCGAGGCGGCCATCCAAGATCTTCCCAAGACAAGGAAGCCGCGGGATCCCCTGCCCGTGTCGGAGAGGGGTAGGGGCGATCGGAGATCGCGCAGGGTGGCGTGCTTCCGTGTGAAGCTCTGAACGTGGTGCTGGCAGCTGAACGGTCGGAGTCCCGTCCGGCACCGTCTCCACCCTGACCCCTCACCCCGCTCCCACACGGGAGAGGGGGACGCGATAGACTTTGAAATATCGTTTGGATACGCAACGAATTTATACAATTCAATGACGTGCGACGCGCTCCAAGGCGGGAAAAGCCGACGGCCTGCGCCTCGTCGCGGCCCGGGCCAGCCTCCATCCCGCAGCGCAGCAAAGCCCGCGCCCTCACCGCTTCCATTCCGCCGCGATGCCCCGTTATCCTCCCAAAAGAGCCCGAGCCGCCGCGGAACGCCACCGCACCGGGCCGACCGGCCCGAACAGGGTCACTTCACCAGCCAATTCGCGGGCAATTCGGGGATCGAAGCCCGAACGCGCTTGCGTATGAGCGGGTTTTGGCTATTTGCTGTGCACAATGACGACTGACCATTATTTGAGCGACGGGGCGCCGGGGGCCGGGCCGGCAGCGCTGCCAGAAGGACGGATGTCCGCCGGGCCTTCGCGGTTGCGCGGGGCGCTGCTCGCGCGCGGGGCGCTGCTCGCGCCCCTGTCCGGCGTCACCGACCTGCACATGCGCCGCATCGCCCGCCGGCTCGGGGCCACCGCGACCGTGTCCGAGATGGTGGCGGCGGAGGATTTCGCCCGCGGCACCGAGGAGGCGCGCCTGCGGGCCGAGGGCGAGGGCGTGCTGCCCCACGTGGTGCAGCTCGCCGGCTGCGACCCGCGCTGGATGGCGGAGGGCGCGCGCCTCGCCGAGGCCAACGGCGCCGACGTGATCGACGTCAACATGGGCTGCCCGGCCAAGGCCGTGACCGGCGGCCAGGCCGGTTCTGCCCTGATGCGCGACCTCGACCATGCCGAGCGCCTGCTCGCCGCGGTGCGCGAGGCGGTCTCGGTGCCGGTCACCGTCAAGATGCGGCTGGGCTGGGACGATGCCACCCGCAACGCCCCCGACCTGGCGCGCCGCGCCGAACGGCTCGGCTACGCCGCCGTCACGGTGCACGGCCGCACCCGGCAGCAATTCTACACCGGCCGCGCCGACTGGGCGGCGATCCGGGCGGTGCGCGACGCGGTGGCGATCCCGCTCGTCGCCAACGGCGACGTCACGAGCCTCGACGACGCCCGGGCCTGCCTGCGCGAATCCGGCGCCGACGCCGTGATGATCGGGCGGGCGGCGGTCGGGCGGCCCTGGCTCGTCGCCGCAATCGCGGCGGGGCTGGCCGGAGAGGCCTTCGCGGAGCCCGATGCCGCCGCGCGGGCGGAGCTCGCCGCCGAGCATTACGAGGGACTCATCGCCCTCTACGGCGCCCGGATGGGCGTGCGCCACGCCCGCAAGCATCTGGCGGCCTATGCCGACCAGGCTGGCGGGTTGTCCGCCCCCGAGCGGACCCGGCTTCTCACCACCACCGACCCGGCCGAGGCCGCGCGGCTGCTGCGGCGCGCCTTCGAGGCGCCGGCCGCACGGCCCGCATCGCGGGCCGCACGGTCTGCGCAGCAGGCCGCATGAGGATGAGCGATGCGCCCGCACCCCCTGCCGCCCGCAGCCGGAAAACGTCGCCCATGAGCGCCCCGACGAGCGAGATGATCATCAACGCCCTGCCGCTGCCCGTCCTGACCATCGGCCCGGACGAGCGCATCCTCCAGGTCAACATGGCGGCGGAGCACTTCTTCGACTATTCGCGCCGGATGATGCAGCGCCAGCGCCTGCGCGACATCATCCCGTTCTCCTCGCCGATCATCGCGCTGGTCAACGAGGTGCGCCGGCGCCGGGCCAGCGTCAGCGAGTACCGGGTCGAGCTCGCCTCGCCGCGCACCGGCATCGAGCGCAGCGTCGACGTGTTCGCGACCCATCTCGACGACGACCTCGTGGTGCTGATGCTCCAGGAGCGCACCATCGCCGACAAGATGAACCGCCAGCTCACCCACCGGGGCGCCGCCCGCTCGATGGTGGCCTTGGGCGCGATGCTCGCCCACGAGATCAAGAACCCGCTCGCCGGCATCCGCGGCGCGGCCCAGCTTCTCGAGCAATCGGCGGCCGAGGACGACCGCCTCCTGACCCGGCTGATCTGCGACGAATCCGACCGGATCGTGCGCATCGTCGAGCGGATGGAATTGTTCGGCGACGAGCGCCCGGTCGAGCGGGGCCCGGTCAACGTCCACGGCGTCCTCGACCAGGTGAAGCGCTCGGCCCAGTCGGGCTTCGCCCGCCACATCCGCTTCGTCGAGAACTACGACCCCTCGCTGCCACCGGTGCTCGGCAACCGCGACCAGCTGATCCAGGTCATCCTGAACCTCGTCAAGAACGCCGCCGAGGCGATCGGCGCCGACGCGGTCGACGGCGAGATCATCCTCTCGACCGCCTTCCGCACCGGCTTGCGCCTCCAGGTGCCGGGCTCGCGCGAGCGGGTCAGCCTGCCGATCGAGGTCGCGGTGCGCGACAACGGCCCGGGCGTCTCGGCCGAGCTACTGCCGGACCTGTTCGACCCCTTCGTCACCACCAAGGCGCAAGGCTCGGGCCTCGGCCTCGCGCTGGTCGCCAAGATCGTCGGCGACCATGGCGGCATCGTCGAGTGCGACCCCGCCCCCCGCCGCACCACCTTCCGCGTCCTCCTGCCGATGTCGCATTCCCGCGACGGGCGCGAATCCTCCGCCGAGACCGAGTGAGCGCCATGCCGAACGGACACATCATCGTGGCGGACGACGACGCCGCCATCCGCACCGTGCTCAACCAGGCGCTGTCGCGCGCCGGCTACGAGGTCCGCTCGACCGGCAACGCCGCCACCCTGTGGCGCTGGGTGGCGCAGGGGGAGGGCGACCTCGTCATCACCGACGTGGTGATGCCCGACGAGAACGCCTTCGACCTCCTGCCGCGCATCAAGCGGGTGCGGCCGGACCTGCCGATCATCGTGATGAGCGCGCAGAACACCTTCATGACGGCGATCCGCGCCTCGGAGCGCGGGGCCTACGAGTATCTCCCGAAACCCTTCGACCTGAAGGAACTGACCGCGATCGTCGGCCGCGCCCTGTCGCGCCCGCGCGGGAGCGCGGCGCCGGGTGCTCCGCCCGAGAACGAGGACATCCCGCTCGTCGGCCGCTCGCCGGCGATGCAGGAGATCTACCGCTCGCTCGCCCGCCTGATGCCGACCGACCTCACGGTGATGATCACGGGCGAGTCCGGCACCGGCAAGGAGCTGGTGGCCCGCGCGCTGCACGATTACGGCCGGCGCCGCTCGGGGCCGTTCGTGCCGGTCAACATGGCGGCGATTCCCCGGGATCTCATCGAATCCGAGCTGTTCGGCCACGAGAAGGGCGCCTTTACCGGCGCCACCGCCCGCTCCGCCGGCCGCTTCGAGCAGGCCGAGGGCGGCACGCTCTTCCTCGACGAGATCGGCGACATGCCGATGGAGGCCCAGACCCGGCTGCTCCGCGTCCTCCAGCAGGGCGAGTACACCACCGTCGGCGGCCGGGTGCCGATCAAGACCAACGTCCGCATCATCGCGGCGACCAACAAGGATCTCCGGGTCTCGATCCAGCAGGGGATCTTTCGCGAGGACCTGTTCTTCCGCCTCAACGTCGTGCCGTTGCGCCTGCCGGCCCTGCGCGAGCGCTCCGAGGACGTGCCGGACCTGGTGCGGCACTTCTTCGTCCTGGTCGAGCGCGAGGGCCTGACGCGCAAGCAGCTCGACGGCGACGCGATGGAGAAGCTCAAGCGCTACCGCTGGCCCGGCAACGTGCGCGAGCTCGAGAACCTGGTGCGGCGCCTCGCGGCGCTCTACCCGCAGGAGACGATCACCGGGCCGGTGATCGAGGCCGAGCTCGACACCCTGCCGCTCTCCGCCCCCGCGCAGGGCGGAAACGGCCGCAAGGGCGGGAACGAGGCGGAAGGGCTGTCGGCGGCGGTGGAGCGGCACCTGTCGGAGTACTTTTCCGGCTACCGCGATACCCTGCCGCCGCCCGGCCTCTATCACCGCATCCTGCGCGAGATCGAGGGGCCGCTGATCGGCGCGGCGCTCGCGGCGACCCGCGGCAACCAGATCCGCGCCGCCGAGTTGCTGGGAGTGAACCGCAATACCCTGCGCAAGAAGGTCCGCGACCTCGACCTCCAGGTGTTCCGCACCCCGCGCTGAGCTTTTCGCCCCCCCGCCGAGCGTCGCCCCTCGGCGCCGGGACGGGCTCAGCCCGTGGACAACGGCCCCGTCCCGACGCGGCATTCCGACGCATTCGGTCGCCGTGTCCCCCATGCAAGGGTGCGGATTGGGATAATCCGGCAAGTCCGGGTGGCGGAGAGGCCGGCTTGGCTCGCTTTTGGCCTCGCGCGCGCCGTGCCCTCCCATCTCCCGAAATGCCAGGAGACCGCACCGACCCGGCATCGACGAGCGTAGGGCCCCGGTTCCGACGCCGCACCGCACAGTGAAACGCGGTTGCCCGCGCCGTCATTCGCCGCAACCAAAAGTCGAAAAGCCTCCTCTCGCCGCCGAAACATCCCGTTTCGTCTTGCAATGACATCGCAGGATCGCGGCACCGGGCGGGCGTGACCGATCTCCTTCCGGCACGGCCCGGTTTCGACCGATCAGGCCGGGTCGCGACAGCCGGAGCCCGGATGCCTGGATTGGATCTCTGCGGGAGGGTCGATCGCGCCGTAGCGTATCGGATCGTAGTTTTTATCAATTATTAAGTGGTAACCTGGACGAACCGGATTTCGGGCGATCGCGGTGCGGCGCGGCCTCGCTCGCTCCATCAACCCCATGAAAAATAAAGTTTTTTCTTGCCCGTCCGCGCCTCGCCGGGGATCCCGTCCCGGGGCGCCGGCCGCCGCGACGGCAGGGCGCCATGACCTTGGGGAAGCAGAGAGACCTAATGCAGTGCCGTCTCTTCTGTTGATCGTGACACCTTGCAGTTGACGGAGACTGGCGTAACATCCATCACCTCGGACGGGGGACGCACTTCTCGAGGACCGCAATGAGCTCAGCAGACCACGTCGAAACGCCTCAGATGATCGGCCTGGTGTCCGACATTGTGTCGGCCTACGTGTCGAACAACAGCGTGCCGGTGGGCGAGCTGTCGAGCCTGATCCGCAGCGTCCACGAGGCGGTGGCCCGGCTCGGCTCGGCAGTCCCGGCGGAGCCCGAGCGGCTGACCCCGCCGGTGCCGATCAAGAAGACCGTCTCGCCCGACTACCTGATCAGCCTTGAGGACGGGCGCCGGTACCGGACGCTCAAGCGCCACCTGGCCGGGCGCGGGCTCACCCCTGAAGCCTACCGCCAGAAATGGGGCCTGCCGCCGGACTACCCGATGGTCGCCGCCAACTACGCTGCCCAGCGCTCCGAGCTCGCCAAGAGCATCGGGCTCGGCCAGAAGCCGGTGGTCCGCCGCCCGCGCTCGACCCAGGCCGCCTGAGCGTCGAGCCCGAGGCTCCCGACCAGGGGGCTCCGAGCCGGGGGACCGGATTCACCGGGGCCGACCGGCGCGGGGCCCGATTGCCGCCGCGCCGACATCCGTATTAATTTCGCCACACTGTAGTGGCCTTGCACCACGGATGCTGTTCACACGTCGCCCCCGGGCTTCGGCGCCCCCCTCCGGCGCGGCCGGCCACCCCCCCAGGCAGGTCCCGCCCAGGCAGGTCCCGCTCGGGCCGGCACAGGATGCCGCGCCGCGGGGTCCAGGCTGGTTCGGTGCGCTCGCGGTCATCGTCGCCCTGGCGCTGGCGCTCGCCACCTTCCTGATCCTGGTCGGCGCCACCGCGATCGCGCCGACCCACACGGTGGTGGTGACGCTGCTGCTCAGCAACGTCGCCCTGGTGCTGCTGCTCGTCGTCGTCATCGCCTGGGAGGCGCGGGTCTTCCTGCGGGCGCGGCGCACCAACGCGGCGGCCGCCCGGCTCCACACCCGCATCGTCGGCCTGTTCAGCCTGATCGCGACCCTGCCGACGGTGCTGCTCGCCGTGGTGGCGTCGATCACCCTGGAGCGCGGCCTGTCGCCCTGGTTCTCCGACCGGATGCGCAACGTCGTGCTGATGTCGGTCGACGTGGCCGACGCCTACCTGACCAACCAGTGCCAGAGCCTCGCCCGCGAGGCGCGCATCCTCTCCGACGACCTCACCCGGGCGCGCCCCGCCTTCGACGTCGAGCGGGCCTGGTTCGAGAACTTCCTCACCGCGCGCGCCGCCTCGCTCGGCCTGCCCATCGCCCGGATCATGCGCTCGCCGACCGAGACCGTGGCGCGGGCCAACATCGACATCCTCAAGGACCCGCCGCTGCCCTCGGCCAGCGACTTCGAGGAGGCGGCGAAATCCGCCGACGCCACCTGCCTCCTGCCGCGGGAGGGGCGGGTCTTCGGCACGCTGATGAAGCTGCCGGCCTACGACGACGCCTTCCTCCTGGTCGAGCGCGAGGTGACGCGGCTCGCGGTCGAGTTCCCCGGCGTGTCGCGGGCCGCCGCGACCGAGTTCCTGACCATCGACGCCGGGCGGCGCAGCGTGCAGATCGCCTTCGCGACGATGTTCGCGCTGATCGCGCTGATCGCGCTGCTCTCGGCGGTGTGGTTCGGGCTCAACTTCGCCAACCGCTTCGTGACGCCGATCCGCCGGCTGATCAACGCCGCCGACCAGGTCGCGTCCGGCAACTACTACGCCCAGGTCCCGTTCCGGAAGACGGAGGGAGACCTCCAGCACCTGGGCGAGAGCTTCAACAAGATGACCCAGGAGCTCAGCCGCCAGCGCGCCACCCTGATCGAGCAGAGCGAGCAGATCGACAGCCGCCGCCGCTTCACCGAGGCGGTGCTGGCCGGGGTGCCGGCCGGCGTGATCGGCGTCGACGGGCGCGGGGTCATCACCATCGCCAACCCCTCCGCCGAGCGGATGCTCGGGCGCTCGGTCGCCGACCTCGTCGGCGAGCCGCTCGAGGCGGTGATGCCGGAATTCGGCGGCCTGCCGGGGGATTCCCGCGCCCGCCCGACCCAGCAGCAGATCCAGATCGCCCGCAACGGCCGCGAGCGCACCATCGACGTGCGCACGACGAGCGAGCAGTCGCAGGACGGCGACCGCGGCTACGTCGTCACCCTCGACGACATCACCGACCTCGTGACCGCGCAGCGCACCTCGGCCTGGGCCGACGTCGCCCGCCGCATCGCCCACGAGATCAAGAACCCGCTAACCCCGATCCAGCTCTCGGCCGAGCGCATCCGCCGCAAGTACGGCAAGGTGATCACCACCGACAAGGAGGTGTTCGAGCAGTGCGTCGCCACGATCGTGCGCCAGGTCGACGACATCAAGCGGATGGTGGACGAGTTCTCGTCCTTCGCCCGGATGCCGAAGCCCGCGATCGCCCGCAACGACCTGACCGAGATCGTCAAGCAGAACCTGTTCATGATGCGGGTGGCCCATCCCGACGTGACCTTCACGCTGGAGGAGGGCGTGAACCGCGTCAGCGCCGCCTTCGACACGCGGCTCCTGTCGCAGGCAATCACCAACATCCTCAAGAACGCCGTCGAGGCGGTGCAGGCGGTGCCCGAGGACGTGCGGGGCGAGAGCCTGATCGCCGTGCGCCTCTACGAGGAGGGCGAGGCCGCGGTGATCGAGATCACCGATACCGGCAAGGGATTCCCGCCCGAAGGGCGCCAGCGGCTGCTCGAACCCTATATGACCACCCGCGAGGGGGGCACGGGCCTCGGATTGGCGATCGTGAGCAAGGTCTTGGAAGAGCACGGCGGCGGCATCGAGCTGAACGACAACCCGCGCGGGCGCGGCGGGCAGGTGCGCATGCGCGTCCTCCGGGAGGTGCGGCGCGACGAGCCGCCGGCCGCCGGCGCGGGCAAGCCCGCCGCAGGCGAAGTCAAGCCCGCCGCAGGCGCGGGAAAGCCCGCCGCAGGCGCGGGAAAGCCCGCACGGCCGGCCCAGAGCCCGGCGCCCTCGCCGGAGACCTCGCCGGAGCCCGCCGCGTGAGGCGGGCCCGCCCGCCGGGACCGGCGCCCCTCAGCCGCCGCCTTCGTCACAGTCCTGTTCGTCACAGCCGAATTCGTCACAGCACCGGGTGCCGCGGGGCCGTCAGGACCGCCGCCCGCGTCGCGGGGAGGCCCGAGAAGCCATGAGCGCCGACATTCTGATCGTCGATGACGAGGCCGACATCCGCGAGCTCGTCGCCGGCATCCTCGACGACGAGGGCCACCGCACCCGCACCGCCGGCTCCTCCGACGAGGCGCTGGCGGCGATTGAGGCGCGCCGGCCGCACCTCGTCTTCCTCGACATCTGGCTCCAGGGCTCGCGCCTCGACGGGCTGCAGGTGCTCGACGTGATCAAGGCCCAGGCCCCGGACCTGCCGGTGGTGATGATCTCGGGCCACGGCAACATCGAGACCGCGGTCTCGGCGATCAAGGCGGGCGCCTACGACTTCATCGAGAAGCCGTTCAAGGCCGACCGGCTGATCCTGGTCGCCGAGCGGGCGCTGGAGGCCTCGCGCCTCAAGCGCGAGGTGCGCGACCTCAAGGCGCGCTCCGGCCAGGCGAGCCGCATCGTCGGCGCCTCGGTGGCGGCCAACCAGCTGCGCCAGACCGTCGAGCGCGTCGCCCCAACCAACGCCCGGGTGATGATCTCGGGCGCGCCGGGCTCCGGCAAGGAGCTCTCGGCCCGCACCATCCACGCCGCCTCGTCGCGGGCGAACGGCCCCTTCGTGGTGATCAACGCCGCGACCATCACGCCCGAGACGATGGAGGCCGAGCTGTTCGGGGTCGAGGCCCAGGACGGCAAGCCGCGGCGCGTCGGCGCCCTCGAGGAGGCCCATGGCGGCAGCCTCTACATCGACGAGGTCGCGGACATGCCGCGCGAGACCCAGAACCGCATCCTGCGGGTCCTCGTCGACCAGAACTTCCAGCGCGTCGGCGGCACCACCCGGGTCCATGTCGACGTGCGGATCATCTCGTCCTCGTCGCGCGACCTGGCGGAAGAAATCGCCGGCGGGCGCTTCCGCGAGGACCTGTTCCACCGCCTGAGCGTGGTGCCGATCCGCATCCCCTCGCTCGCCGAGCGGCGCGAGGACGTGCCGGAGCTGATCGCGTTCTTCATGGAGCAGATCTCGGGCGCCACCGGCCTGCCGCAACGGCGCATCGCCGCCGACGCGATGGCGGTGCTGCAGTCCCACGACTGGCCCGGCAACGTCCGCCAGCTGCGCAACAACGTCGAGCGGCTGATGATCCTGACGCAGGGAGACCCCGAGACCGAGGTGACGACCGAGATGCTGCCGAGCGAGGTCGGCGCCCTCGTCCCCACCACCCCGAGCGGCGCCGGCGGCGAGAAGCTGATGAGCCTGGCGCTCCGCGAGGCGCGCGAGATCTTCGAGCGCGAATACCTGGTGGCGCAGATCGCCCGCTTCTCCGGCAACATCTCCCGCACCGCCGAGTTCATCGGCATGGAGCGCTCGGCCCTGCACCGGAAGCTCAAGTCCCTCGGCATCGGCGCGTGACCGGGGACGGCCCCGAACCGCGATTTCTCAGTGCCAAGCCCGGGCCGTTCTGCTAGGGCGGCCTGTGGCCGGAGCGCGACAGGGTCGCGGGCACGGCCGGTCGCGGCAGGTCCGGCGGGCACGGGGACTTCCCCTGCGGCCAGTCTGCACTTGCGCCCGGGCGAGCTTCACCGTGTAATGGGGCGGCCGGTTCCCCGGGCGGCGCGTCGCGCCTCCCGCAGCACAACAACACGGACCGACCCGTCAACCGGGACTGGCAGCGGGTTCAAAGGACAAGAAGAATGGCGGGCGAACGCGCTCAGAATCTGCAGGACACCTTCCTCAACCACGTTCGCAAGAACAAGATCCCGCTGACGATCTTTCTGGTCAACGGGGTGAAGTTGCAGGGTGTCGTGACCTGGTTCGACAACTTCTGCGTGCTGCTGCGGCGCGACGGCCACTCGCAGCTCGTCTACAAGCACGCGATCTCGACAATCATGCCGGGCCATCCCGTGCAGCTGTTCGAGCAGGGCGAGGAGGGGGCCGAGAAGGCCTGATTCCGCCTCGGGAACCGGCCTGCGCGCATGCGCCGCGGGCCGATCGGGTCCCGCGGGCGCGCCCGTGCCGTGAGCCCCGTGCCTCGAGTTCCCATGCCAGTGTCCAGGCCGCATGATGCGGCCTGTTTTTTGCCGGCCCGCTCGTCGAGACCCGCCTCTTCGATCGCCGACGCCGTCAAATCCCGGCCACGAATGCGCCCGGCCGCTTGATTCTCGCGAGGCCCCATCCAACCTCTATCCGATGGACTCCCAGCCCTACGGGAGCAGCCGGAGAGACGATGGAACCGCGGACACCGGGCGAGATCCGCCTGCAGAGCCAGGCCGAGCCGGAGGCCGCGATCGCGGCCGAGACCCGCACGCTGGTGATCGGCCCCTACCAGACAAGGCGCGACGCCGGCGAACCCCGCCCCGTCCTCGCCCGCCTCGACGAGGCGGTGGGGCTGGCCGCCGCGATCGAGCTCGACGTGGCCGACAAGCTCCTCGTCACCGTGCAGCAGATCCGGCCCTCGACCTTCCTCGGCAAGGGCCGGGTGGAGGAGATCGCCGGGCGGATCGAGGCCGACGGCATCCGCCTCGTGGTGATGGATTGCGCGCTCTCGCCGGTGCAGCAGCGCAACCTGGAGAAGGCCTGGGGCGTCAAGGTCATCGACCGGACCGGGCTGATCCTGGAGATCTTCGGGCGGCGCGCCTCGACCCGCGAGGGCACGCTCCAGGTCGAGCACGCGCACCTCGCCTATCAGCGCAGCCGTCTGGTGCGGTCCTGGACCCACCTCGAGCGCCAGCGCGGCGGCTTCGGCTTCCTCGGCGGCCCGGGCGAGACCCAGATCGAGGCCGACCGGCGGATGATCCAGGAGCGGATGACCCGGATCGAGCGCGAGCTCGAGACCGTCACCCGCACCCGCGGCCTGCATCGCCGATCCCGCCGCCGGGTGCCGTACCCGATCGTGGCGCTCGTCGGCTACACCAATGCGGGCAAGTCGACCCTGTTCAACCGCCTGACCCGGGCCGAGGTCCTGGCGGAGAACATGCTGTTCGCGACCCTCGACCCGACCGCCCGGGCGATCAAGCTGCCGCACGGCGAGACCGCGATCCTGTCCGACACCGTCGGCTTCATCTCCGACCTGCCGACCATGCTGATCGCCGCCTTCCGGGCGACGCTGGAGGACGTGATCGAGGCCGACATCCTGCTCCACGTCCGCGACATCGCCCACGAGGACGCGGAGGCGCAAGGAGCGGACGTGGCGCAGGTGCTGGCCGAGCTCGGCATCGAGCCCGACGCCGACCGCATCATCGAGGTCTGGAACAAGGCCGACCTCCTCGACGAGGCCGAGCGCGAGCGCCTGCTCAACCTGAGCCGGCCGAACGGCAGGAGCCCGACAGGTCAGGATGGGCCGAAGCCCGTCCTGCTCTCGGCGCTGACCGGCGAGGGCATCGACCGCCTGATGAGCCGGATCGAGGCCCGGATCGCGGCGGCTCGCACGAGCTTCGCGGTGATCCTGGAGCCGGCGCAGGGCGCCGAGTTGCACTGGCTCTACGAGAACGCCGAGGTGCTCGATCGGCGCGAGGACGCGTCGGGCGACCTCCACCTCGTGGTCCGGGTCGCGCCGGAGAAGGAACCGCGCTTCCTCAACCGGTTCGGGGCGGCGCGGCGGCTGAAGGGGGTTGCGTAGGAATTCACCGACCGTCCCTTTGCAGGATCTCCCACTCGGAGCCTGTGCCCTGGCCACGGTGAATTCGGACGATCTCGCTCTCGTCACGCGTGCCGCGACGTGACCTGTCGGATTGGCCAGCCGAGTGGCTGATCGCGCCACGCAAGGTCACGCATTACCTTCTGAACGACGCCCACAAGGCAGGGTGGGCCCAAAGCGCGCTTCTTCCTGCGTTTCGGTTTTTCGGCAGCCAACCCGAACGAGTTCGTCTTCGCACTTCTGGAGCATCCGGGAAGGGATCGCCTCGCGCGCGACGTGAGGACGGACGCAGGCGACCGCAAGCTGGTCTTCGAGGGAGAAATCCAGGCACCCGCTGGCCGCGAGCCACGCGTGCGAACCGTCAGTCGATCCGAACGGCCATGCGCGGTTCGTCACCGCCGTCCCGCTCACGCGGGACTGAGCGGAGGGTGATTCGGCAGCGGGCCCAGGGCTCCTCGACCCTCGGCGGAGCCACGCCTCTCCCTACGGGACGATCGGCCAGATAGAGTTGCACGATGCACTCGTCGTCGCTACGCCAAACATCCCCGGCCGCGACGGTCACGCCGTCCGCCCTCGGCCTGATCGGCAACACGCCGCTGCTCGCCCTCGACCGCGTGCACCCGGGACCCGGCCGCCTCCTGGCAAAGGCCGAGTTCATGCAGCCCGGCGGGAGCGTCAAGGATCGGGCGGCCCGCGCCATCCTCCTCGCGGCACGCGAGGACGGACGACTGGCCCCGGGAGCCCCCGTCGTGGAGATGACCAGCGGCAACATGGGCGCCGGCCTCGCCGTGGCCTGCGCGGCTCTGGGCCATCCGCTCGTGGTCACGATGTCGTCCGGCAACAGTCCCCAGCGGGCGCAGATGCTGGAAGCCCTCGGGGCCGAGGTCGTGCTGGTGCCCCAGGTGGACGGCGCTCCCGGGCAGGTCACCGGCGCCGACGTGACGGCGGCGGCGGAGGCCGCGCGCCGCCTCGCGGCGGAGCGGGGCGGCTTCTACGTCGACCAGTTCCATGCCCCGGACGGCGTGCGCGCCCACGCGGAGACGACCGGGCCGGAGATCTGGGCGCAAGCCGCCGGCCGGGTCGATGCCTGGCTGGCCGCCGTGGGGACGGGGGCGACCTTCCTCGGGGTGGCCGCCGCCCTGCGCGCGCGCAACCCCCGGGTGATCTGCGCCGCCGTCGAGCCCGACGGGTGCCGACCCCTGGCGGGGCTGGCGGTGACGAAGCCCCGCCACCTCATCCAGGGCACGAGCTACGGCAGCGTCCCGCCGCACTGGTCCGAGGGCCTGATGGACCTGTCCCTCGCCGTGACCGATCAGGAGGTCGAACGCTGGCGCCGGGCGCTCGCGACGCAGGAAGGTCTGCATGTCGGCTACTCGGCCGCCGCCAACGTCGCCGCGGCCGCCGCGCTGCTGCGCTCCGGGCGTCTCCCCGCCGACGCGACCGCCGTCACCGTGCTCTGCGACACGGGCTTGAAATACTGACGGCGGTCCCTTCCGCTTCCCACCTGCCGCGCGGTCGGATGTCATGACCTCGCGCGGCGGGCCTTCGGAGGCTCGGCGTCGCCGTCGAGCCGATTCGGCGGCGGGTCCCAGGCGCATCGCTCCCCCGAGGGAACAGGCGAGATTTCATGCCGATCCACCGCCTCGCCATCTCCGGCTACCGCAGCTTACGCGATATCGTGCTGGGCCTCGACCGGCTGACCGTGGTGACGGGAGCCAACGGCAGCGGCAAGTCGAGCCTCTACCGCGCGCTTCGCCTCCTCGCCGAGGTCGCGCAAGGGAGGGCGATCCCGTCGCTCGCGCATGAAGGTGGCTTCTCCTCGGCCCTGTGGGCGGGGCCGGAGACCTTCGGGCGCCGGGTCCGCGACGGCTCGCACCGGGTCGAGGGCACGGTGCGGCGCCATCCCGTGGAGCTGAAGCTCGGCTTCTCCGACGACGATCACGGCTACGCCATCGCGCTGGGCCTGCCGGCGCCGTCCTACGCGGGCACGTTCTTCTCCCACGACCCGGAGATCAAGGCGGAGAGCGCCTGGAACGGGCCGACGATCGGGCGCGCCAACGTCTTCGCCGAGCGCCGCGGGCCGCTGGTGCGCCTGCGCGACGCCACCGGCGCCTGGACCGAGGCCCTGCGCGACCTGCCCGCCTACGACAGCCTGATGACCCACGGCGCCGATCCGCGCGACGCCCTCGACGTGCTGATGTTGCGCGAGCGGATGCGGGCCTGGCGCTTCTACGATCATTTCCGCACCGACCGGGACGCGCCGGCCCGCCGGCCGCAGATCGGCACCCGCACGCCGGTTCTCGCCGGCGACGGCGCCGACGTCGCGGCGGCGATCCAGACCATCCGGGAGATCGGCGATTCCGACGCCCTCGACGCGACCATCGCCGAGGCGTTTCCGGGATCGTCCCTCGCGGTCGCGAGCAACGAGGGCCATTTCTCGCTCGAACTCCGCCAGCACGGGCTGCTGCGCCCCTTGCGCGGGTCGGAACTCTCCGACGGGACCCTGCGATACATCCTGCTCGCCGCAGCCCTGCTGTCGCCGCGGCCGCCCGACCTGATGGTGCTCAACGAGCCCGAGACCAGCCTGCATGCCGACCTGCTGGCGCCGCTGGCCTCGCTGATCGCCCGGGCCTCGGAGCGCACGCAGGTCCTGGTGGTGTCGCACGCCGCCGCCCTGGTGGCGGCCCTGGAGCCGCAGGGCGCGGCCCGCATCACCCTGGAAAAGCGCCTCGGCGAGACCCTGGCGCCGGACCACGACCCGCCGTCCTGGGTCTGGCCCAGGCGGTGAGTCACGCCGTCGCGAAGCGCCGCCCGTGCAGATGCGCGGTGAGCCGGCGCCGGACGAGGCAGAGCGCGCCGGAGATGCCGAGGCAGTAGATCCCCATCCCGGTGACGATGCCGGCGAACGGCACGCCGGCATCGATGAGCAGGCCCGACAGGAAGGGGCCGAGCGCCGTGCCGAGCACCATGATCGCCACGATGGCGGCGCGGATCGCCCCGAGATGCCGGGTGCCGTAGACCTCCGGCCAGAGCGCGCCGAACAGGGTGAGCGAGATCCCGTCGGTGACGCCGTAGAGCAGCATGAAGGCGAAGGCGGCCCATGGCGCAGAGACCCCGCCGAGGATCAGGCAGGCGAGGCCGAACGGCACCAGGTAGAGGGGCAGCAGCGCCAGGGCCGAGGACCGGTCGACGAGGCGGCCGGCGAGGAGCAGGCAGAGGAAGGTCGCCACCGCGTAGGGCGGGAAGGCGGCCGCCAGCACCTCCGGCGGCCAGCCCCGGCTCTCGGCGAGATGCACCTGGTGGAAGAAGATCGTGTTGCTGGTGAAGGAGGGCGGCAGCATCGCGGCGAGCAGCCCGTAGAGATACGGGTCGGCGAGGGCCTGCGCCCGGGTCGCGCCTTCGCCTGAGCCGGAACGGATCGTCGCCTCCGGCACCCGCTCGCGCCGCACGAGATGCCGGGCGAGGGGCAGGGCGACGAGGACGAGGAGCAGGGCGATGCCGAGCCAGGCCCCGCGCCAGCCGAGGAGGGCGGCGACCGTGACGAAGCCGAGGGGCAGGCAGGCCTGGCCGGCATTGAGTCCCAGCGCCGCCAGCGACACCGCCCGGCCGCGCTCCGCCGAGAACCAGCGTCCGAGGAGCGTGTAGGCGGTCTGCAGCATCAGCCCCTGGCCGGCGAGGCGGAGCAGGAACAGGCTCGGGGCGAGGACGAGGAGGTTGGGCGCCACGCTGAGGCCGGCGGCGCCGGCGGCCAGCAGGCCGGCCGCGAGGCTCACAACCCGCGACGCCGGCCAGCGGTCGATGAGCCCGCCGAGCCCCGCCAGCGCCACAGCCGAGGCCAGGGTGACGCCGGCATAGAGCGCCCCGAACGCCCCGTCCGACAGCCCGAATTCCCGCCGGATCGCCCCGCCCGACAGGGCGACCACGAAGGTCTGGCCGAAGCAGCCGCAGAACAGGAGCAGGAACCCGGCCGCGAGCCAGCGCAGGTTGGCCTTGAGGAAGGGGGTCATGAGGGTGGGCGTAGCGGTGACGTGTGACAGCCGCAACGACGATCTTCCCGAGTCGCAAAGATTGTGCGACGCTGTTGCCAGTGTAGACTCAGCGCCCTCGTTTCCGCCCCTCCGAGTCATTCCGGGGCCGCGCAGCAGAGCCCGAAGTGCCGAAGGCACGCTCAGAACCGCTGATCGTTCAGGGTGATACGGAGAGCGTTCCGCTTCTTTCTGCACCAACTGAGTGTCTGGATCCCGGGCTCCGCTGCGCGGCCCCGGGATGACTCGGAGGGTGTCGATACCGTCGAGCAGAAGCGGATATTCCGCTGCTCTTGTTCTCTTGCCTGAAAGAACCGCAACGGGACCGCCCCACGGCGATCGAACCGGAAACCGACGACCTGCTTCCGCCGCTCCATCCCGGAGAGATCTTACGCGAGGAGTTCATGGTCCCGCTCGGCCTCACGCCCTACGCGGTCGCCAAGGCTTGCGGCGTGTCGCGCACCCGGATCGAGCGGATCGTGCGGGAGGAGACGCCGGTCACCGCCGACACCGCGCTCCGGCTCGGTCGCACTTTCGGCGTGAGCCCGCAGGTGTGGATCAACCTCCAGGGCGATCACGACCTCCGGCGCGCGCAACGGCAGATCGGGGCGGAGATCGACCGCATCCAGCCCTTGCCGCGCGAGGCGGCGTAAGGGAGGCGCGCGGCCGAGCCGCGCGCCCCATCGCTCACTGCGAGCGGCGGCCGAACGAGATCGCGTAGGCCTGCACCCGGGCGTCGATCAGCGGATCGTCCGAGACCTCGACGCCGTCCGGCAGGTTGTTGGGCATGAACAGCAGCGCCTTCTCGGCGGTCTCGCTGTCCGGCACCGCCTTGGTCAGGGTCAGGGTGCCGAGATCGACGAGCCGCCTTTCCTCCGGCCAGGGAATCGTCGCATCCTTGGTCGCGTCGCCGGGTTGGGCGATCTGGGCCAGCACCCGGAACGACACCGGCTCCTTGGCGAGGCGCGCCGGCATCTCCTCGACGAGGTAGTTCGGACCCTTGGCCTTGGCGTCGTCGGCGCTCAGGATCTCCTCGCCGGCCACCGGCACGATGCGGTAGCGGAAGGCGTTGCGCTTGCCGACGGCATCGACCAGCACGAAGGCGTTGACGCCGTGATAGGTCTGGCGGGCGAAGCTCGACGGGGTCCGGGCGGTGGCGAGCGCCTTGGGGGCGGCCGGGTGCGCCGCCATGAACTGCTCGACCGGAGTCGGCTTCGGCGCGTCGGGGCCGCTCCGGGTGATCGCCACCAGGAGATCGCGAAATTCCTCGCCGGTCGCCACAGGGAAGAACTTCAGCGAGTTGGTGACGATGTCCATCTCGGCGCCGTCGGCGGGCTTGAACTTGACCGACAGGCCGTGCGGGTTGGCCTCGGGCGCGCCGTCCGGGATCTGCGGCAGGCCGGTCGCGTCGGAGAAGCGCACCGTCACCGGCACGGCCGCGCCGGCGAACACGCTCGCCTTGCTCAAGGTCTTGGCGTCCTTCGAGGGGGTGAAGCTGCCCTCGACCACCACGCCCTTGGCGTGGTTCGCGCGCTTGCCCGGATGGTCGCCGAAGATCTTGGTCATCGTCGCGATGGTCTGCTCGGCCGTGGACGCGGCATCCTGAGCGAGAGCCGCCGGCGCGATGAGCATGAGGGCGGCGCCCAAGACTGCCGAATTCGTGAGCGCGCGCCGGAGCGTGGTGTGGGTCATCGTCGGATCGTCCCCTCGCAGGGCCGAGGCGGCCCGGCGCGACCTGACCCGAGGATTCGATTGCGCGCAAGCGATCGGCGCATCAAAAGTTCGTCAAGTTCCAATCTGACGAGGAGAAGCCTGGAGGCGCTTGTGCATGAAGGTGCAGGCCTCCGGCACGCCCTCGGGCGAGCAGGCGTAATCCGGCACCACGCCGGTGACCGCGTAGCCGAGCGCCCGGTAGAGCGCCTCGCCGGCATCGTCGGACCGCGTGTCGAGGATCAGGAGCGAGCGGCCCTCGGCCCGGGCGACGTCTTCCGCCGCCAGCATCAGCGCCCGGCCGAGACCGCGGCGGCGCGCCTGCGGATGGACCAGCACCTTGGTGATCTCGGCCCGGTGACGGCCGTTCGGCGGACCGGCGAGGCCGACCTGGGCGCTGCCGAGGATCCGGCCGTCCCGCCGCGCCACCAGCAGCCGGCGTGCGCCGCTGCGCAGGGCCGGCAGCCCGTCGCGCCAGAACGCCTCGGCTTCGCGGAGGGTGAAGGGCAGCACGAAACCGATGCTGGCGCCGTCGAGCACGCAGGCATGGAGCAGGGCGGCGAGGCCGGGCAGCGCGGCCTCGGCCGCCTCGGGGGAGAGGGTGTCGATCGACATCATGGACGCACTCACGGCCGGCAGATCGCGATGAGGTAGCGGGCCTCCGGGCCCGGGCAGGCGAAGCGCGAGGCGCCGGCGAGGAGGTAGCGCAGGCAATCCCCCGGCGAGAGGGCGTGGGTAACGCCGTCGAGGGTGAGGTCGAGCCGGCCCTCCAGCATCCAGAGGTGATGCTCGAGGCCGCCGACCGGGGGTGCTTCGTAGGCGATGGCCGCCCCCGCCGGCAGGGTGCCGTGGACGAGCTCGGCGGAGAAGCCGTGGGCCGGGGGCGAGACGAAGCGGCGGCGAAAGCCGGTCTCGGGATCGACCCAGACCGCCTGCTCGGCCTCGCGCACCAGCCGGGCCGGGTCGGCCTCGATCTCGGCGAGCAACCGCGACATCGGCCGTCCGTAGACGGTGCAGAGCCGGCCGAGCAGCGAGGCGGTCGGGCTGGTGTCGCCACGCTCCAGCCGCGACAGGGTCGCCCGGCTGATGCCGCTCGCGCCCGCGAGTTCGTCGAGGGAGAGACCCCGCTCCTGGCGTAAGGAGGCGAGGCGGGCGGCGAGGCGCAGGTCGATGTCGGAGGCCTGGGCGTCGGGCAGGGGATCGGGGTCGCGATCGGGGTCTCGATCGGGTGCGAGAGCTTTTCTCATAAAAGAGAAATTCTCTCACATTCGACCAGCGGTCAAGCCCGGCCGATCACGTCGTCCGATGAGCCGCCTCAGCGCTCCCGCCGTTTCACCGCGACCCAGGCCGCCTCCATGGCGGCGAGGCCGGCCTCCGGCAGGGTGCGGCCGTCCTTCGTCACCTCCTCCTCCATCGCGGAGAAGCGGCGCTGGAATTTGAGGTTCGCCCGCCGCAGGGCCTCCTCCGGATCGACACCGGCATGGCGGGCGAGGTTGGCGACCGAGAACAGCAGGTCGCCGATCTCCTCCGCCACCGCCTCCGGGCCTTCGCCGGCGAGCGCCTGGGCGACCTCGTCGGTCTCCTCGCGCACCTTGGCGATGACCTCGGCGGCGTCCGGCCAGTCGAAGCCGACGGCCGCCGCCTTGCGCGAGATCTTTTCGGCCCGGGCGAGGGCGGGCAGCGCGAGCGGCACGCCGGCCAGCGTGCCCTCCTGTGCCGGGCGGCCCTTCGCCGCCCGCTCCTCTGCCTTGATCGCCGCCCATTGGGCTTTCACCGCGGCCTGATCGAGACCGCGGACCTCGCCGAAGATGTGGGGGTGGCGGCGCACCATCTTGTCGGCGATGGCGGTGGCCACGTCGTCGAAGGCGAAGGTGCCGGCCTCCTCGGCGATCCGGGCCTGGAACACGACCTGGAACAGCAGGTCGCCGAGCTCGTCGCGCAGCTCCTCCGGATCCCCGCTCTCCACCGCCTCGGCGACCTCGTAGGCCTCCTCGATCGTGTAGGGGACGATGCTGGCATGGCTCTGCGCCAGGTCCCAGGGACAGCCGCCGTCGGGATCGCGCAGGCGCGCCATGATCCCGAGAAGCCGCGCGATCGGGGGGGTGCTCATGCTCGCTCGCCATCCGCCCGCGCCGCCTCCGGCGGCGCCTCGAACCCGCTCATAGGCGCCGCCGGGCGCCCGGGGAAGCGCGTGCGCCGACAGGGCAGGGGCCTGATATTCCTCATTTATTCCGTAAATTCCTAAAAAGCCTCGATTGTATCCAATCCGCGCCGAAGGCGCGTCATGACGTTCTTCAAAACGAACCCTCTCTCGGGCCTATAGGTGACTTATCAGTCATGGAGTCTCAGAGAGTCAGTTATGTGGATTATATGGAGGGGCGAATTCCGATGACCCGGCAACGGTTTACGGGGTGATCGCGCATACGGCTCTGCGTGGATCGGCATCGGACTCTGCGTGGAGGCGCATGGGATTCTGCGGGGATTTCGGGGATTCGCGCATCGGATTCGGCGTGGCCGCGCATCGGATTCGGCGTCGGGCCCCGCCGCGTCCCTCGGCAACCGGCCGGTCTCGCGGGGTCCCCTGCGTATCGAACTCTGCGCGGGCCACGATCCCGCGATCCGGCCCCGTATCGAAGTCTGCGCCGGCTCACCCACTGCCCGTCCACCGGTTCGCCCACAGGCTCCGGACGGGCTCGTCCGGAGCCCGTCCCGGTCCGGCCCACAGGGCCGTGCACAGGCCGCCCACAGGCCCGGAAGCGGGCAGGGGGCTCCCAGGGGGCTCCAGCCCTGAAACCGGGCTGTGGGGGGGCTCCCGGCGGGTCCGCGCGGCCCCCGCGGCGGGCGGGCGCCGGAATCCGCGCGGGATAACGGGGACGAGTCGCGGGAATCTTGGGATAACCCGTCCCGGCCCCCGGAATCCCGGGATCGGAATCGTGCATGAAGGCTTAGGCGTCCGGGGTTCGGCCCATCACCGGCGGGGAGCGCCGGGCACGGCCGGCAGGCAAGAAACGTCACGCATGAGCATCGAGGCCAGGATCGCGGCGATCCACGACGAGGACCTCCTGGCCGAGCTGGAAGCGGCCCGGGGCGGGTTCCTGTTCGCGGTCATCGTCGAGCACATCGCCCACCGCCAGGCCCTGCGCGACGCCGAGCGGGCGGAGGCCGGCCGCCAGCAGGATGCCCGCGCCGCCATGGGGCGCGACCAGCGCCGGCGCGACGCGGTGCGGATGGTGATCGAGGCCGAGCCCGTCACCCCGGACACGATCCAGCACATCCACTCCGTGCTGGCGCTCTGCGGATTGCCCTATCGCGATCCCGGCGAGGAACGGGAATTCTTTCGGGAATACGGCCGCAACACGCTCAGCATCCTGGCCGGCCGGCTGAAGAACCCGACCACCGGCCAGATGGAGCTGCAGGGGCTGCCCTACGGCCCCAAGGCCCGGCTGGTGCTGCTGCATCTCTGCACCGAGGCGGTGCGCCAGCGCAGCCCCACGGTCGAGGTCGCCGACAGCCTGTCGGGCTTCATGCGCGAGATGGGCTTCGCCGTCACCGGCGGCGAGCGCGGCACCATCCGGCAGTTCAAGGAGCAGCTGCATCGGCTGGCCGCCTGCACGATGCAGATCGGCCTGTGGGACGGGCAGTCGCGCTCCTCGACCATCACCATGCCGCCCTTCCGCCAGCTCGACCTCTGGCGCTCCGGCGGCCAGGACGGCATCGCCTGGTCGAAGACGGTGCAGTTCCACCAGGATTTCTACGACAACCTGGTCCAGCACGCCCTGCCGGTCGACATCCGGGCCGCCCGCGCCTTCTCGGGCTCGGCGCGCAAGCTCGACCTGCTGTTCTGGGTCGGCTACCGCCTGCGCAGCCTGCAGCGGCCGCTGCGCCTCTCCTGGGATACGGTCCACAAGCAGTTCGGCGCCGACAACGCGTCCCTCCGAAGCTTCCGCCAGGCGTTCAAGGCCGACGTGGCCCACGTCAAGGAGGTGTTTCCGAAGCTGCCGATCAGCCTCGACGAGGCCGGCCTGCAGCTGATGCCGACCGATCCCGGCACCCTCCTGGTGCCGCCGAAGCCCGCCCGCCGCAAGGCGGTGGCGCGGGCCGGGGCGGCCTGAGGGGAGGGTGGTTCCGGGGTGCGCTCGGAAATGCGGAATGAAAAGCCGCCGGTGTCGTGTGGCGCAGCGGCCGTGGCCGTTCCGGCCTGACCCGTCGACGACCATGAATTCTGATTCGCTGCGAGGGCTAGAGATCGCAAGAAAAGGAATATCTAGCCTTTCGATCGATGGAATGTTTCGCATTCATTCGTAGCGCTTCGAGGATTCGTCAGGTTCGTGCTTCGACCGGTACCGCCTTCACGTGTGAGGTAGGCTGTCGGAAAACAGGAAATGGCGCTGAAATTCTCCTCTCCCCGCGGGCGGGGAGAGGACTTCATCGACCTTGTCGTCGATGAAGTGAGCGCAGGCGAAAGCCGAAGCGAGGGTGAGGGGGGTTCCGGAGGAGTCTTATCCGGAGACACCCCCTCACCCTCGCGGCGAACCTGCGGTTCGCTGCTCCCTGAGCCCCTTCGGAGTTCAGGCCTCTCCCCGCGAGAAGTCGGGCTTGCCCGACTTCGTCTGTTGCTTGCAGATCCCGCGCAAGCCCGGGATCTGTCGGGGAGAGGAGAATCTCGGTGCCATTCCTTCTTCTCGACAGCCCCGAGCGAGGGAAGATCCGGATATGCAGCCCCTTCGTGGTGGATCGCGACAGAGCGATCCGATGACGGGCTTGCACTCTTGTGGAATATTCCTATTCTGCAAATTCCGGCGGACCACGATGCGATCTGCTGGAAAAAGGAATATTCCAAGAGGCCAGCATGTTCCTGTCGGAAGCGGAAACGGAGGCCCGGCTGGACGACCTGCGGCGCCAGCGCGCCGCCCTCGACCGGGCCATCGCCGAGCACGAGCTCTACCTCGATCTCGGCCGCCGGCTCGCCGGGGCTGCCCCGGCCCCGACGAGGTCCGCGGAGCCGCCGCGACCGGACCCGGCGCCGCGGGCCGCGTTCGAAGCGCCCCGGGCCGAGCCTGTCCCGCCGCCCGCCGTCGAGCCCGCCCCCGCTCGTCGGCAGGGCGATCCGTCCGAGTCCCCCACCGGCGCGACGGCGCGCCAAGAGAGGCGCCAAGAAAGCCGCCAGGAGGGCCGCCGGCTGATGGAAGCGGCGGAGGAGATCCTGGCCGAGGCCGGGCGGCCGATGCACGCCGCCGAGATCTGGGAGCAACTCGCCGCCCGCGGCCTGACCCTGCCGGGCCACGATCCGGTGGCGGCGCTCAACACCCGGCTGTGGAAGCGCGCGCAAGCCGGCACCGTCTTCCGCCGCCTCGGCGACGCGGTCTACGGGCTCGCCTCCTGATGCCGGCATCGATGCTGCCCACCTTCCTGTCAGGCTCTGGTCGATGCGGCGCGCGCATCGACCCATTCAGCCTTTGACTTGGACCTCGCCCCGACGCCGCCCCTAGGGTCCCGTCCCGGAACGCCCCTTTTTGCAAGGTGGGGCGCGACCAAGACGCCGTCGCGGTTCCCTGGACCGCCCGGGAGGAGATCCATGAGCGCAGTCCTCGGCCTCGCGGCCGCGAAGCGGAGCCGCATCCGCCTCGTCATCCTGGCGATGCTGTTTGCCGCCACCGCCATCAACTACGCCGACCGGGCGACCATCGCCATCGCCGGCCCGGCCATGGCCAAGGATCTCGGCTTCGACGCCGTGACCATGGGCTACGTGTTCTCGGCCTTCGCCTGGTCCTACGTCCTCGCCCAGCTCCCCGGCGGCTGGCTGCTCGACCGCTACGGCGTGAAGTGGGTCTACGCCGCGGCGATTTTCCTGTGGTCGGCCTTCACGCTGATGCAGGGCGCGGTCGGCTTCTTCTCCGGCTTCGCCGCCGTCGCGGTGCTGTTCTGCTTGCGCCTCGCCGTCGGTCTCGCCGAGGCGCCGGTCTTCCCGGCCAATGCCCGCATCACCGCCGCCTGGTTCCCGGCGAACGAGCGCGGCATGGCCTCGGCCTTCTTCAACTCGGCGCAGTACTTCGCCACCGTGCTGTTCGCGCCCCTCATGGGCTGGATCGTGCACGCCTTCGGCTGGCACCACGTCTTCACGGTGATGGGCGCGCTCGGCATCGCCTTCGCGCTGCTCTGGACCCAGGTGGTGCACGGCCCCCGCGAGCACCCCGCGATCAACCCGGCCGAGCGCAACTACCTCGAATCCGGCGGCGCCCTGATGGACATGGACGGCGCCAGGGCCGAGACCGCGGCCCGCGCCGGCCGCACCCTGCGCCAGCTGCTCTCGGAGCGGATGCTGCTCGGGATCTATGTCGGCCAGTACTGCATCAACACGCTGACCTACTTCTTCCTCACCTGGTTCCCGGTCTACCTGGTGAAGGAGCGCGGCCTGTCGATCCTGCAGGCCGGCTTCGCCGCGACGCTGCCAGCCCTGTGCGGGTTTTTGGGCGGCATCCTCGGCGGCGTGATCTCGGACCAGCTCCTGCGCCGCGGCTGTTCCCTGACCGCCGCCCGCAAGATCCCGATCGTGTCGGGCATGCTGCTCTCGATGGCGATCATCGGCTGCAACTATGTCCAGGCCGACGCCCTGGTGGTCGGGCTGATGGCGCTCGCCTTCTTCGGCAAGGGCATCGGCGCGCTCGGCTGGGCGGTGGTGTCGGACACCTCGCCGAAGGAATCGGGCGGCCTGAGCGGCGGCCTGTTCAACACCTTCGGCAACCTCGCGGGCATCACCACGCCGATCGTCATCGGCTACATCGTGCGTGAGACCGGCTCGTTCAACGGCGCCCTGGTCTTCGTCGGCCTCAACGCCCTGGTGGCGGGCCTGTGCTACCTCGTGGTGGTCGGGGAGATCCGCCGGGTCGAGCTCCGGCCGTGACGCCGGCATGCGGGGCAGGGGCCTGATCCGCCTCCTCGTCGGTCTCGTCCTCGCCCTCGCGGCCCTCCGCGGGGGCGTCGCCGCGTGGGGACAGGCCCGCGGCGCGCTAGGGTATGCTCGCGGCCTCGCGCCGAAACCATACGGGATCCTGATACCGGGGCCGGTCCGCCCGCCTCGATCCTTGACGCCGACCGGGACACCTTGAGGGGGCGGCCGCGACGACGGCCGCGCGAACCGAAGAAACCCCCGATGCCCCACCCCGCGGACGTCATCGCGCCGGCCCCGAGCCCGGCCCGTCTCCCCCTCGCCTTCCTCGTCGGCCGCAGCGCCGAGGGCCACTGGCTCGCCGTCGAGACGCACGGCCTCGGCGGCGGCCTCTTCCGCACCTGCCGGGACGCGCTGCATTACGCCGCCGCCGAGACCGGCCGCCGGCCCGACGCGGTGCGCCTCGCCGACACCACCCTGGCGCTGGCCCCGTGACGGGGCGCGAGCCCCCGCCCGGCGGCGCGCTCACCGCCCTCGTCACGCCCTTCACTGCCGGCGGGACCGGCATCGACGAGCGGGCGCTCGGCGACCTCGTCGCCGCCCAGGTCGCGGCGGGTACCGAGGGGCTGGTGGTCGGCGGCCCCACCGGCGAAGGGCCGACCCTGACCGAGGCGGAGCGCGACCGCGTGGTGCGCGTCGTCGTCGCGGCGGCCGGGGGCCGGATCCCGGTGATCGCCGCGACGGGGAGCCACTGCACCCGCACGGCGATCGACCGCACCCGGCGCGCGGAGATCGCCGGAGCCGACGCCACCCTGGCGGTCACGCCCTACTACAACCGCCCGACGCAGGAGGGGCTCTACCGGCATTGCGCCGCCATCGCCGCGGCGTGCGGGCGGCCGCTCCTGCTTCACGCGGACCCGGCCCGCACCGGGATCGAGCTGCGGCCCGAGACCCTGGCGCGCCTCGCCGCCCTGCCGCGGATCGCCGGCCTGGTCGATGCCGCCGGCGACCTCGCCTCCTCGAGCGCGGTCGCGCGGGCGGCCGGCCCGGGCTTCCCGGTGCTCTCCGGCAACGACGCCTCCGCCGTCGCCCACGGCGCGATGGGCGGGCGGGGCTGCGTTTCGGTCGTCGCCAACCTGGTGCCGGGCCCTTGCGCCGCCCTGCAGCGGGCGATCCGGGCCGGCGACCTTGCCCGTGCCCGGGCGATCCAGGCCGGGCTCGCGCCGCTGATCGCGGCCCTGTCCCTCGAGACCGATCCGGGCCCGGTCAAGCTCGCCCTCGCGCATCTGCGCCCCGGCGTCGCGCCGGACCTGCGCCTGCCCCTGGTGCGGCCGCGGCCGGAGACGGAGGCCGCCGTCGCGGCGGCGCTCGACGCCTTCCGTCCGGAGGAGGCCGCACGACCGGTCCCGCGCGGACGCTGACAGCAGGGAGATGACGGGAGGCTTCCTTCGGGCAGCGATCGTCGATCGCCCGTTACCCCCAGGATGATGTCGCGGGTGGGATGGGAGCAGTGACACGCACCGGTCTCCCCGGCTCAGCCCCCGCCCGCCTCGTGCGTCTCGCGCACGAAGGCCGCCCGCGCCGCCGCGTCGGGTGCGGTGCCCTTCGCGCGGCACCAGGCCAGGAAGGTCTCCGGCTCGATCCGGATGCGGGCCACCGCCACCCCGCTGCGCGACACCTCGCGCTCGACCTGGGTCGCCGACATCTGCCAGGTGGCGTAGCTCTCGGGCAGGCCCGATTCCGCCATCGCCTCCCGGATCCGGGCATAGTCGCCCGGCTCGTACCAGGCGATGCCGACGCTCCGTGGGCGCTCCATCGATCGATCTCCCGCGCGGCCCGGACCCTCGCCCGCACCACGAGAGTGCCGCCGCGGGAGTCGTGCGCGCAACAGAAAAAAGGCCGCCCTTGCGAGGCGGCCCGAAGTCTAGGGAGGAAACGCCCAAAGAGGGCTGCACCGCCGCGACGCCATCGCGACGGTGCGAGAACGTTTTCTCATGTTGCGGCGCACAAGGCAATCGATTGCATCGCACAACGGCCATGCTTGCGGCGCATGGAACATGCCTGCGGCGCCTGGAACATGCCTGCGGCCCCTGGAACATGCCTGCGGCCCCTGGAACGGACTCGCGGCCGGCGCGACGCTCCCGGAGGGCGTCAAACCGCCCCTTGCCCCACGGTCCCGACCTGTTAGACGACACGTCTCCCTCGTGGACGTACCCTGTGGCGCTCCGGCTCCGCCGACAGGCTGGACCGTGAGGGAGCTCGTGACGACGAGTTGGCGGTGGACCAGTTCTCCCCGCCAGCCTGTGAGGCTCAGTGGGCCGGGTGGTTGCGGGAGGGTCGGCGCAGCGGGGAACAGGAACCGCGTCGCCGGCTGATGGCCCACACATTCACCCCTCGCGAGCGAGGATGCTTGCGGAACGGGCCGGGGTAGCGCGCCGCCGCGCAAGTTCAAGAATTTCGCAAACGGCCACGCTTCGCTAACCATGCGCCCGGTTCGCCTGGGGAGTTCGCATGGGAGCACGCATGAGAACGGCAGCGAGAGCCTACCGGTTCGTAGATCCAGCCCTGGGCGGAGAGCCCCGCCGGTCCGATCGATCCTGCGAGACGCGGCGCGGCGAGGTCCGGCACGCCAGTGATCCCGCCGGGGCGCGGCCGGTCGGGGAGATCTGGTCGCAGCAGGACAGCCGCGGCCTGACCGCCCGCGAGCTGATCCGCCTGGCCCAGGCGGTGCGGCTGCGGCCCGCCCGCCCGCCGGAGTAGTTTTTCGGCCCGCGCCACGGACCCTCAACGAGAGAAGGCCCCGCCGGACGCGGGGCCTTCTTCGTCCGGGGCCTCACCCGTCCCCGGGCGGGACGACCGGAGCGAAGATCGTGATGGCCTGCTTGCGGCCGGCGAGGGGCTCGCGGCCGACCTCGCGCCAGGCGGCCGGGTCCGACGAGCCGGCGACCGCGGCCTCGGAGGCGAGCACCACCGCGCCGTAGCGCTTGGTCGCCTGTTCGAGCCGGGAGGCGACGTTGACCGCGTCGCCCAGCACCGTGAACTCCATCCGCTCCTCGTCGCCGACGATGCCGCAGAACACCTCGCCGACATGGATGCCGATGCCGATCTTCACCGCGCGGGGCAGCTCCCGCGTCTCGTTCCAGGCCTCGACGATGCCGACGAGGTCCTGCGCGAAGGCGAGCGCGCGGGCCGCGTCGTCGCCGCCCTCGTCCGGCACCCCGAACAGGATCAGGGCGCCGTCGCCGATGAACTTGTCGACGAAGCCGTGGTGCCGGCGCACGCAGGCCAGGATGCGGGTGCGGAAGGCGGTGAAGAACCGCGACAGCCCCTCCGGATCCATGCCCTCGGCCATCCCGGTCGAGTCGCGGATGTCCACGAAGGCGATCACCGCCCGCTGGCGGCGGCCGCGGCGGAGCGCGGCATCCCCCGCCGCGAGCCGGGGCGCGATCTCCGCCGGCAGGAAGCGCGACAGGCTGGCGCGCCCGACCGCGTCCCGGACCGCGGAGGCGAGGAGCCGGCGCGAGCGCACGATGCCGAAGGCCGTGGCGGCGCCCGCGAGCAGGATCAGCGTGAGGCGCATCACGTTGACGGGCATCGAGAACAGCTGGGTCCAGGCCGGCCTGCCGGCGGAGGCCGGATCGAGGACCAGCTGGTGCTCGAGCCCAACCGCGATGGCGAGCAGGCCGAGGGTGAGGAGCGCGACGGCGCCGAGCTGCACCTTCACGTCGTAGCGGAGCGCCCCGACCGCCAGGACCAGGGGGATCGCCCAGACGATCGGCGCCGAGGGCAGGGCGTTGCCGGGCAGGTCGCGCTCGCCGAGGGCCAGCACCGTGATGGCGAGCACCAGCCCGACATCCAGCGCCATGAACAGGTAGGCGTAGGCGTGCCGCCAGCGCTGCGGCACCGCGAGCGCGATGCTGACGAGGCCGACGCCGACGAAGCCCAAGGCGGCGATCCAGGCGTTGCGCTGGAAGATCCCGAGCGACACGCCGGCGAGCGCGTGCAGCAGGTCGCTGGCGACGATCACCGTGACGAAGACGCAGGCCCCGATCCCCACCCGCAGCCAGCCGATCAGCCGCTCGGCCGCGACCTCGTGGCGGCGCATCAGCCCGGCGACGAGGTCGCCCGCGAGGGGGGCGACCAGCGGATTGGTCAGGAGGTCGGCCGCGGCGCCCGCCGGCGGGCCGGCGACCGGGACGGGTTCTCGGGGCGGATTCTGCTGCACGCGCAATCGTGGCTGCATGCCGGCCTCCTGTCGCCCCGGACAGGGCGGAGAAAGACCTGATTAGAGCATGGCCGTGATCGCGCGGCTACTGGGGCTGACTTGACCCGCCCGGTCCGCCAGTCGCTCCTAAAGCTGTTGGACGGGGCGGGACAGGCTCCCGGTACTATGCCTGAGACGGGCCTTTCGTCAGGCCGGATCGTCGCGCAGCAGGTGGTAGAGCAGGATCGCGGCCGCCGTGGCGGTGCCGATCCCGCCGAGCTTGAAGCTGCCGAGGCTGACCGTGAAGTCGCCGGCGCCGAGCACCAGGGCGGTGCCGACGGTGAGCAGCACCCGGGTGCGGGAGAAATCGACCCGGTTCTCGACGAAGATCCGCCCCGCCGCGGCGGCGATCAGCCCGAACACCACCACCGACAGGCCGCCGATCACCGGGCCCGGGATCACCAGGATCGCGGCGCCGAATTTCGGCGACAGCCCGAACAGGATCGCCACCAGCCCAGCGACGGCGAAGACCAGGGTCGAGTAGATCCGGGTCACCGCCATCACGCCCATGTTCTCGGCGTAGGTGGTCACGCCGGTGCCGCCGAAGAAGCCCGACAGCATCGTGGCGAGCCCGTCGCCGAGGAAGGCGCGACCGAGATACGGATCGAGGTTGCGCCCCGTCATCGCGCCGATCGCCTTCACGTGGCCGAGATTCTCCGCGACCAGCACCAGGGCGACGGGGGCGATCAGCCAGATCGCGGAGGCCTCGAAGACCGGCGTGGTGAAACGCGGCCAGCCGAACCACGGGGCGTCGGCGATCCGCCCGAGGTCGAGGGGCTTGGCCAGCCCGAAGCCGTTCGCCAGCACGCCGTAGAGCAGGGTGGCGGCCACCGCCCCGATCAGCAGCGGCAGGCGCCGCGCGGAGCCCGGCAGGTAGGAGGCGGACAGGCCGACCGCCAGGATCGTGAACAGCCCGATCCCGACATCGAGGCCCGATCCCGAGATGCCCTTCACGCCGATCGGCGCGAGGTTGAGGCCGATCGCCCCGACGATCGCGCCGGTCACCGCCGGCGGCATCAGCCGGCCGATCCAGGCATCGCCCGCCCGCATCACCGCGATGCCGATCAGGGCGTAGACCGCGCCGGCGGCGATGATGCCGCCGAGGGCGACCGCGAGGTTCGGGTTCGGCCCGCTGCCGCCGTAGCCGGTGGCGGCGATCACCACCGCGATGAAGGCGAAGCTGGAACCGAGATAGCTCGGCACCCGCCCGCCGACCACGACGAAGAACAACAGCGTGGCGATGCCGGAGAACAGGATCGCCAGGTTGGGATCGAAGCCCATCAGCAGCGGGGCCAGCGCCGTGGAGCCGAACATCGCCACGACGTGCTGGAGCGCCAGCACCACCACCTGGCCGAGCGGCGGCCGCTCGTCCGGCAGAACCACCGGCCCCCGGGCGAGCCGCCAGCGCGGAAAGCCGCGCTCCCGTGTCTCCGGTTCCATGTCTTCCCCCTGATTGCTTGTGCGGGGAAGGCCTTAGAGGATTTGGGGTGGGGGCGGGAATAGCAGGGTGGGGGAACGCGTGGGACGGCTTGCGCGGGTGGGCGGTCCTGCGCGAAGGATCCGTCCCGATCCCGAGCACCGGCAACTCTCATGATCCCGCCCGACGCCGTCACCACCGACCTCACCGTCATGATCTCGGGCGGCTTCGCGCTCGCCTACGAGGCGGTGCTGCCGGATTTCGAGCGCGCGACGGGCGTGAGGGTCCGGACCCTGTCCGGCGCGTCGCAGGGGCAGGGGCCGCGGACCATCCGGTACCAGCTCGCGCACGGCGCCCAAGGAACCCGGACCCACGTCGACGTGGTGATCCTCTCGAACGAGGGCCTGCACGAGCTGACGGGGGAGGGCCGGATCGTCGCGGGTTCGGCGGTGGAGCTCGCCACCGCGCCGCTCGCCGCCGCGGTGCGGGCGGGGGCACCGCACCCCGAGATCGGGACCGCCGCCGCGCTGGCGCGGGCCCTGACGGCCGCCCGCCTCGTCGTGATGCCGGGCAGTACCAGCGGATTGTTCATCCAGGACACGGTGCTTCCGCGGCTCGGCGTCGCCGAAACCGTGCGCAAGCGGGTGCTGCCCCGCGGCACCGATTCCGCCGCGGCCCTCGCGGCGGGCGAGGCCGACCTCGCCCTCGGGCCGGTGAGCGAACTCGTCGACGTGCCGGGGATCGAGGTGGTGGGCGCGCTCCCCGACGAGGTCCAGCTCGTCCAGACCTTCACGGCGGCGATCGTCGCGGGCTCGGCGGCCGTCGCGCCGGCGCGGCGGCTGATCGCCCACCTCGTCTCGGACCGGGCCGCGGCGGCGATCCGGCGGACCGGCATGGAGCCGGTCGCGCGGGGGTGAGGGGCCGCGCGTCGCGCGGCCCCACCGATGACCCATGAGAAGCCAGGAGCCGCGCGGCTCCCGTGAGAGCGTCAGGCGAGGGCGGCGCCCCACTTGTCGGCGTCGGGCGCCTTCTCCTTGTAGATCTTTCCGGTGGCGTCGACGTGGAGCTCGGTCCAGGGGCCGTCGCCCCGGCGCGCCAGCACCTCGACGTGCTTCGGCTTGCGCCGCGGCTCGCCCGTCGGCATCCAGCCCGCGGCCGTCACGGCGGCGAGGGCGGCGGCGGGATCGACGGCTGCGTCGGATCCGGATTTGCCCGGGTGGTGCGGCTTCTTGTGGTGGATCTCCACCGGCGCGCGGCCCGCGGTGGAAATCCGCGCGACCTTGATCTCCGAGGGGCGGCGCTCGCCCTCGAGGGTCACGCGCAGGCCGGCGGCGAGGGGAAAGGCCTCCGCCCCCTTGGGCCCGAGATCGGCGAGGTGGATCGCGCCGTCCGCCTCCAGGGTGAAGCGGTGCGCGAAGACGTGCTGGATCGTGCCCGAGAGGGCAGTGGTGTCGTGGTGCGGCATGATCTTCTCCGAAGAGCGCCCAACCGCAGGCGCGACCGGCAGATGGAGAGAGAGAGCGGGCGGTTCAAGGCCGTCCTTACGCAATCTTTCCTGCGCGAAAAGCCGGATCGTCGATGCAACGCGGCGCGCCTGACGCTGGGATCGGGCTGAAAGCGTCACTGAGAGCCTGATTGGCTTGATCGACGGGAGGTCCACCCTCCGCGTCACTCCGGGCTCCGCTGCGAGACCCCGGAATGACGCGGAGAGCGATGATTTTGCAGGAGGTCAATCAACCAGGCTCTGTGAACCGGGACCGCTGCGGATCTGCATCGGTGGGGCCATCGCCTCGCCCGAGCCGGGAATCGTCGTCTCGCGGGTCCCTGCCGCAGAACCGGCGACCGCCGCCGCCAATCCGGCACGAGGCGGGGACCGGAATCCGCGCCCGCCTCGCCCGGCGGTCATGCAAGTGGCGCGGACCTTGTCGCGGGGATGAAATTCCGCGGCATCTTGCCCCTCGGCTCGGGGAATGCGACCACAATCACAGATGTTAACGATTGCTCTCCGCGTTAGGCAGGTTGCATGAGCCGGAAGCGCCTCGATCTGACCCTCGCCTTCCTGCGCTCCCTCGACCGGACCGCGAGCGCGCAGGACGTCTCCGAGCTCCTGCTCCGTCTCCTCGGCCGCTTCGGGATCGAGCACGCGCTGGCCGGAACCTTGCCGGTCGTCGGAGCCAAGCCGCGCCAGCAATACGAGCACGCCCTCCTCGACGCGATGCCGGCGGACTGGAAGACCCGCTACCTGTCCCGCGGCTACCTGTTCCGGGACGCCACCGTGCGCCACCTCGGCGGGGCGAACGCGCCCTTCGCCTGGTCGGAGATCGCCGAGCAGTACCGCGAGGACCCGGCGGCCCTGCAGGTCATGCACGAGGCCGGCGAGCACGGCCTGCGCCACGGAGTCACCGTGCCGCTCCTGACCCTCGACGGGCAGCTCGCGGGATTCAGCTTCTCTGGCGCGCGGGTCGAGGTCTCGCCGGAGGATCTCGGCACGCTGCAGCTCGTGGCGACCTACGCCTTCGCCCAGCTCGTGCTGCTGCGCTCGGAGGCCGGCGCCGAGATCCGCCTGTCGCCGCGCGAGCGCGAGGTGCTGCAATGGGTCGCCGAGGGCAAGACGAGCTGGGAGATCGGCGAGATCCTGGCGATCTCCTCCAAGGGCGTCGAGCACCACCTGCGCACCACCCGGACCAAGCTCGGCACGCTCAACAGCGCCCAGTCGGTGGCGGTGGCCCTGCGGCGCGGGCTGATCTCCTGATCCCGGTCGAGACGATCAAGGCCCTATGCCGTTTCCTGTATTTGACAATCGTCCATCATAGGAGATGATGGCGGCCAGACAGGAGCCGCGCCATGCCCACTCGCCCCACCTCTCCCCCGCTGTCCGTAGGGGCCGCCCGATGACCGGCGCGGCCCTGCTCTGCCTCGTCGCGGGGGCGGCCCTGGTGGTCCAGAATGCCCTGATGGGGGCGATCGTGGCCCGGGGGACCGGGCTGACCGGGGCGCTCCTGTGCAACTCGCTGGTCGGGCTGTCGCTGCTCGGCCTCGTCGAGGCCTGGCGCAACGGCCCGGCCTTCCCGCTGCGCCTGGCGGAGCGGGCGGAGCCGTGGTTCCTGATCCCGGGCCTGCTCGGCACGCTGGTCGTGGCCGCGAGCCTCTACGGCTACCGCCAGCAGGGCGCGACCGTCACGGTGGCGATGGTGGTGGCGGGCCAGCTCGCGGCGGGGATCGCCGGCGACGCGATGGGGCTGACCGGCCGCAAGGGCGGCCTGGGCCCGGAAACCTCCATCGGTCTTCAGGCTCTGGGTCTTCAGACTTGGATCGGGGCCGCGCTGCTGGTCGCCGGTGCGGTCCTGATCCTGCGGGGGCGGGGGGCGGTCTAATACCAACGGTCGTTGAAAACGACCTTTGGTTCCGTTCTCGACTTTTCGCCAAGCCTTCGGCTTGGGGTCGAACATTCGAGATGGGTCAACGGCCTCGTCGATCTCGGGCCTGCCCGAGATCGACGTTGATGGGTCAGCATCTTGGGCCGTTGGTACAAGGCAACCGGGGCGGCCTGACGCAACGGAGGCGGACCGAGTCGGTCGAGCCGACCCGTCGGCGTCAGCCCCGGCCGCCCCGGGGTGCCTCGGCGGAGACGGCCGAGACGAGGCCGTCCGGCGCAGGCGCGGCGCCGAGCAGGTTGACGGCCACGTGGAGGCCGATGGCGGGTCCGAAGACCAGGGCCAGCATCAGAAGAAGCACGGTCACGACGCTGCGGTCGCGGCGGGTGGCGGCGGCGCCGGAGCGGGCGCCCGTCGTCATCAGGGTCATGGCTCACCTCGTTCGACCGGCCGCATCGGCGCCGGTCGCGGGCGAGCCCGATCGGCGATCAGGCGCGGGTCACGCGAGGCGGCACCGAGGCGGCGCGGTCCGTCGACTACTGTCGCTGGGCATGGGGGATGAAGGATTCCGGTGATGCCGCGCGCAGCCGATTCGTCGGCCCCGCACGGATGAGGGCCACATGCGTGCGAACCCCCGCCGCGTCAAGGGCAAAGATGCGCATCTCAGTGCGCTTTTTCCCCGCTGCGGGCGCGGGGCGACGTGCGGGCGGGGGCCCGCCCCCGGAACGCACAGCCGTCGGGCGCGGGAACCCTTTGTTCTCGCCGCATTTCTTTGCCACAAGCGGGGGACCCAGCTCCCACGACCCATCCCCGGGTCTCGTGCCGTGCGCCGCCGCCCCCGCGCCGCCGCTTCGATGACCAGCCCGCCGAGACAGTCAGCCTGCCCTCCATGCCCGATCCCGTGCTCTCCCCCTCCGACGATGCGGCCCCGGTCCCGACCGGCGTGTCGGGCCTCGACTCGATCCTGGAGGGCGGCTATGCGGCCAACCGCGCCCACCTGATCGAGGGCCGGCCGGGCTCGGGCAAGACGACGCTCGCGCTGCAATTCCTCCTCGACGGCGCGCGGCTCGGCGAGCGCTGCCTCTACATCACCCTGTCGGAGAGCCGGCGCGAGCTCGCCTCCGTCGCCTCCCGCCACGGCTGGTCGCTCGACGGCATCGAGATCTTCGAATTGGTGCCGCCCGAGCTCAGCCTCGACCCGCGCCAGCAGCAGAGCCTCGTCCACTCCTCCGACCTCGAGCTCGGCGAGACCGTGCGGCTCGCCATGGCGGAGATCGACCGGGTCAGGCCGCAGCGGGTGGTGTTCGACAGCCTGTCGGAGATCCGCCTGCTGTCGCAGGGCTCGCTGCGCTACCGGCGCCAGGTGCTGGCGCTCCGCAGCTACCTCCTCATCCACGACACCACCGCGCTCCTCCTCGACGACCTCACCGCCGAGCAGGACGACCTCAACCTGCACAGCCTCTGCCACGCGGTGATCCGGCTCGAGCAGCTCGCGCCCCTCTACGGCGGCGAGCGCCGGCGCCTGCGGGTGATCAAGATGCGCGGCACGCATTTCCGCGGCGGCTTCCACGATTTCGTCATCCGCCGCGGCGGCCTCGCGGTGTTCCCGCGCCTGATCGCGGCCGAGCACGGCCACCCCTACGAGACCGACCGCCTCGGCAGCGGCAATGCCGGCCTCGACGCGCTGCTCGGCGGCGGACTCGACCGGGGCACCAGCACGATGCTGCTCGGCCCCTCGGGGGTCGGCAAGTCCTCGACCGCGCTCACCTACGTCACGGCGGGGCTGGCGCGCGGCGAGCGCGGGCTGATCCTGAGCTTCGACGAGCCGACCGGGATCCTGATGCGCCGGGCCGCCGGCCTCGGCATGGACATCGCCGCGGCGGTCGCGGAGGGGCGCCTGCGGGTCGAGCAGATCGACCCGGCGGAGGTCTCGCCGGGCGAGCTCGCCGCGATGGTGCGCGACGCCGTCGAGCGCGAGGGCGTGCGCCTGGTGCTGATCGACTCGCTCACCGGCTACCAGAGCGCGATGCCGGGCGAGCAGTACCTGCTGCTGCAGATGCACGAGATCCTGACCTACCTGAACCAGCAGGGCGTGACGACGCTGCTGGTGCTGGCCCAGCACGGGCTCGTCGGGCAGATGTCGGCGACGGTCGATCTGACCTACCTCAGCGACACCGTGGTGCTGTTCCGGTTCTTCGAGGCGGATGGGCACTTGCGCCGGGCGGTGTCGGTGGTCAAGAAGAGGGTGGGGCCGCACGAGGACACCATCCGGGAACTTCGGATCGACGGCGACGGTTTGCGTGTCGGCGAGCCGCTGGCGGGCTTCCGGGGTGTCCTGACGGGCGTGCCGAGCTATCGCGGCTCCCCCGGCCACCTGCTGGCCGAGCGTGACGAGTCGGAGTGGGATCGGCCAGTGACTCTCCCGGATCTGGACAGTGATGAGAGAGAGTGATCCCCCGGTCCTGATCCTCGCCCCTGCCGGGCGCGACGCCGCGGTGGCGGGCAGCATCCTGGACGAGGCGGGCCTGCGCTCTGAGATCTGCGGCGACCTGCCGGCGCTCGTCGCCCGGCTCGACGTGGGCAGCTGCGCGGTCCTGACCGAGGAGGTCCTGCGCGCCTCCGACCGGCACGGGCTCGCCGCCTACCTCGCCGGGCAGGAGCCGTGGTCGGACTATCCCTTCGTGCTGCTCACCCTGCGGGGCACCCCGCCGGACGCGCGGCTGATGGAGTCCCTCGGCAACGTCACCCTGCTCGAGCGGCCGTTCCATCCCGCCACCCTGGTCACCGCGACCCGCTTCGCCGTGCGGGCGCGGCGGCGCCAGCGCGAGGCGGCGGCCTTCCTGCACGAGCGCCAGCAGACCGCCGAGCGTCAGGCCCTGCTGATCCGCGAGTTGCACCACCGGGTGAAGAACACGCTCGCCACCGTGCAGGCGCTGCTCGGCGCCTCGGCCCGCGGCGCCACCAGCGTCGACGAGTTCTACCAGGGCTTCTCGGCCCGGGTGATCTCGCTCGCCAAGACCCACAACCTCCTGACGGAGGATTACTGGCAGATGGCTTCGCTCCAGGAGATGCTGGAGAACGAGCTCGGCCCCTACAACGACGAGGCCGGCCGGCGCATCGCCCTCGAAGGCCCGCATGTCGAGCTCACCGCCGACCTCGCGGTACCGACCGGCATGGCGATCCACGAACTGACCACCAACGCCGCCAAGCACGGCGCCCTCTCGGTGCCCGAGGGGCGCATCACCGTGGCCTGGGCCGTCGACCAGGGCGAGACCGGCCGCCGCCTGCGGCTCGACTGGACCGAGCGCGGCGGCCCGCGCACCGCGGAGCCGACCCGCAAGGGTTTTGGCTCGACCCTGCTGCAGAGGGTCCTCACCATGCAGTGCGGCGCCGACATCCGCTTCGACTTCAAGCCGACCGGCCTGCATTTCCGCATGGAGGCGCCGCTGATCGAGAACCGGACGGTGCCGCATTACTGAGGGTTTGTAAAATCACCCGACGATATTGACGCGGAGGGTGTGAGATCTTCAGGGTCTCATCAAGCGGGTATCGCCCGTCACGCCGCCCCCGGCAGCAGCGCCGCCGCCACTGCCTCGGGCGTCGCGAACAGGTGGGCCGGCCCCGCCGCCGCCAGCGCCTCCGCCCGGGTGTAGCCCCAGGTCACCGCCCCGAAGGCGAGGCCGGCGCGCGTCGCGGCGGCGTGGTCGCGCAATTCGTCGCCGAGGCACAGGATCCGGTCCGGGGCGACGCCGCTCGCCCGCGCCACGGCCCGGAACCGCCGCGCCTTGCCGAACAGGGCCGTGCCGCAGGCATAGAGGTCGATCAGGCCGGCGCTGCCCGGCCCGAGCACCCGGCGCACCACGTCCTCGCGGTTCGAGCTGACGAGCGCCAGGCTGAGGCCGCCGGCCCGCAGGCGGACGAGCAGGGCGGGGATGCCCGGAAAGGGCGCGAGGGCGCCGGCGTCGCGGGCGGCGAGGCCGCGCATGTGGCGGGCGATCAGCGGCAGCTTCCAGAGCGGCACGCCGAGGTGCCGCATCACCGCCCGCGCCTCCAGCGCCCGCAGGGACTCGGCCTCGTGCGTGGCCGGCCGGCGGAAGCCGTAGCGGTCGGCGACGCCGGGGAGCACCCGGGTGAACCACGGGAAGGTGTCGGCGAGGGTGCCGTCGAAGTCGAGGATGACGAGCCGGTAGGGCGGACCGCTACGGTCCGCTGCAGGATCGTGCCGATCCGCGATCCGGTCCGTTACCAGCACACGCGGGGCAGCCGTCGCTTCCAGCGCTGGCCGATGCGCAGGTCCTCGTCGACGGTGCGGCGCTTCACCCGCGGGCGAATCTCGCCGGGCCGGGGCTCGCCCTCGTCGGCGGCGTGCGGCGCGGCCTCGTTCTGCGGAAGCTCGACCCTGGCGAGCTCGATCCGGTCTTGAGACCGGGGCGGAGCCGGCATGGCGATCGGCGCGGGGGTCTGGATCGGGGCCTCGTCGGGCCAGTCCTCGGGCCACACGAAGGCCGGGCGCGGACCGGCGGTGCGGCGGGGTGCGGCGGACGCGGCGGCGCGGTAGCGGCGGACCCGGGGCAGCTTCGGCTCGGGCTCGGGCGCGACCTCCGGCTCGGGCTCGGGCGCCGGCGGGGCGATCAGGCTCGGCAGGACGCGCTTTGCGGGCGCCGCATCCTTGGCGGGCGCGGCATCTTTGGCGGGGGCAGCGTCCCTGGCGGGCGCGACGTCCTTGTCGGACGGCTTGTCGGCGGGAGCCTTGCTGAAGATCGGCAGATCCGGCGGGTCGAAGCGGCCGGACTTGGTGGCGGCGGCGGCCTCCTCCAGGAGGCCGGTGCCGGCCCAGAGATTGCGGCCGGGAGAGGCGGGCCGGGGCTCGGGCTCGGCGGGCGCGCTCGCCGACAGCTTCGACGGGCCCGCCGGGGACTTGAACAGGGCCTCGGCCGGATGGGGCGGGGCCGCTGCCGGCTTGCTCATCCCTGCCGGAGGCTTGCTCATCCCCGCCGGGGGCTTGCTCATCCCTGCCGGGGGCTTGCCCACCGCCGGCTTGAGGACGGGGCGCTCGCTCTGGGGCCGCTCGCCATCGGGCAGGGGGGAGGTGCGGCTGCGCTTGATCTCGACCGTGAATGACGGTTTCGCGCGGTGGCGCGTCATTGAATGTCCTGAAGCGATCTGTTCGGAATCAGTCGCCCGGCGCCATGCGCACGGGCACGATCCTCACTTAGGATGGGTGACAGGGATTGTCCATGCCAAGAATTGATAAAGTCTCAACGGAGGTCACAGTGACGGCACCGCGATGGTCAGGCACCGGCGTTGTTCTGCCGCGCGCGAGCTTTGACACAATCGTGTCCCAGTCGTCGCCCGAATCGCGACACCGGCGGGAGGGCCGCGCGTGAACGTCTTCGTCCTCACCGGGGCCGGGATCTCGGCCGAGAGCGGGCTCGGCACCTTCCGGGATCCGGGCGGGCTGTGGCGGCGGTTCGATCCGATGCGGCTCGCCACGCCCGAGGCCTTCGCGGCGGAGCCCGAGGAGGTCCACGCCTTCTACAACCTGCGCCGGCAGGGGGTGCGGGAGGCCGCGCCCAACGCCGCCCACGCGGCGCTCGCGCGGCTGGAGGCGGGCCTGTCCGCCCGCGGCGGCCGGCTCTTCCTGTGCACCCAGAACGTCGACGACCTGCACGAGCGCGCCGGCTCTCGCAAGGTCACCCACATGCACGGCGAGCTGATGCGGGCGCGCTGCACCGCCTGCGGCGCGGGCCGCCCCTGGGCGGAGGATCTCTCCGTCGACACCGCCTGCCCGTCTTGCGGGCGGCGGGGCGGGATGCGCCCGGACGTGGTCTGGTTCGGCGAGATGCCGCTCCACCTCGACGTCATCGCGCAGGCCCTCGACGAGTCCGACCTGTTCGTCGCCATCGGCACCTCCGGGGCGGTCTATCCGGCGGCGGGCTTCGTGGCGCGGGCGCGGGAGGCCGGGATCCCGACCCACGAGATCAACCTCGCCCCGTCCGACACGGCCGGCCTGTTCGCGCACGCCACCTACGGCCCGGCCACGCAGGCGGTGCCGGCCTTCGTGGACGATCTCCTGCGGCAGGTCGGCGGCGGCAAGGTCAGCGGCAAGATCAACGGATAGACACCTTGACGTCGAGGGTGGTGGCCGAGCCGTCGGGCTGGATGAGCAGGACCCGGAAGGCGTCGAGGCCCTCGTAGCCCTCGGCGGCCTCGAAGATCATCTTCAGGCCCTCGACCTTGCGGGCGTTGCAGGCGGCGAGCGGCGACGAGGGGGCGTAGCGCGGGAACGAGGCTTCCGCCGTGAAGCGCACGCTGCCGTGCTTCGGCGCCTCGACGAGGCGGGCCACCACCGGCCCCTGGACCGAGCAATCCGGAAAAAGGCTGGTGAAGAACCCGATGGTGCGGGCCTCGTTCATCGGCACGACCCGGAAGTAGGGCATCGCCGGCAGGGCCGGGAAGCCGCCCGGGGCCAGCGCGGCGGGCGGTGCCTCCGGCGGGGCCGGCGCAGGACTCGGCGCAGGACTTGGCGAAGGGGCGGCTTGGACCGGGGATGGCGCCGGCTGGGCCGGCGCGCCGGCGCAGGGCAGGGCGGCGAGGCAGGCGAGCGCCCCGGCCCAGGCGGCGCCACCCCTGGTCCAGGCGGCGCGACGAGGCCGGCGCTTCTGTGATGGCGTCACGGGCGCTCCTTGTGTTCGAAGGTTCCGCTTGTTCGGGACTCCGCTCAGGGCGCGTAGGCGCTGGCGGCGGCCGGCAGGGTCGCGGGGGCCGGCATGCGGGCGGCCAGCGGCCGCAGGCTCGGGCGCAGCCACGGCCCCTCGATGGCGAATCGCCCGCCCGTCCGCCCGTCGGGTCCGGGCTCGATCCGCGCCTCGGCGCTCAGGCGCCGCTCGGCGAGGAAGATCCGGCCGCCGAGGCTCGCGGCCAGCGCCGCGCCGCGCAGCTGCCCCTGGCCGATCTCGGCGACGCCGTCGCTCACCGTCAGGCCGATCCGGGCGCGCTCGAAATGGGTGCGGCCGCCCCGGCGCAGGGCGGTGGCGGCGGTCTCGGGGCGCTGGGCGAGGTCGGCGAGGTTCAGCCCCAGGATCTCCCCGCCCTCGACCGTGACGGCGGCCCGGCCGGCGAGGCGGCCGACGAGGTCGGCGAGGCTCGATCCGGCGCCGTCGAGGGCGACCGAGGCTTGGGCCCGGCCGAGGATCCAGCGCGGCCAACCGAGATCGGCGAAGAGGCCGCCGAGGTCGATCCGGTCGGCGCTGCCCTGGAGGCGGGCGTCGAGGCCGGCGGGCAGGGCGGCGAGCGCCGCCCGTCCCTTGACGGTGCCGCCCTGCACGGTGGCCCGCCCGAGCGTCGCCTCCACGGTGCCGTCGCGCACCAGCAGGCCGGCGGCGACGTCCTGCGCCTCGACCGGGCCGAGGCGGGCGGAGGCCGCCGAGAGGCGCAGGTCGAGGTCGCCACGGCTGAGCCCGTCGAGGGCGAGCGGCGCCCGGCTCCAGGCGCCGCCGGCCGCCGCCTCGGACAGGAATCCCGCCTCGGGCACCAGGCCCGAGAGGTCGAGCCGCTCGGCCGCGAGCGTGCCGGTGACGGAGAGCCGCCCGCGCACCAGGGCGGCGGCGCCGGCGCCTTCGAGCCGGCTGTCGCCGACCCGCACCCGGATCTCGGGCCATTCCACCCCGCCGGGGCGGGCGAGGAAGCGCCCGTCGAGGCTCACCGGGCCGGCGAGCGAAGCGGGGCCGGGCGCGATCCCGAGCCAGGCCAGGGTGCCGGGCAGGGCGGCGGTGGAGAAGCGGCCCTGGCCGGACAGGCGCGGGCCCCCGGCCGCGGCCTCCTTCGCGGGGCTGCCCTTCGAGGCCTCTCTTGTCCAGGCCAGGCTGCCCTCGATCTCGGCGCTGCCCTCGATCCGGGCGTCGCTGCCCGCGGCGCGCGCGCCCGCCCCGTTCCAGGTCAGGGCGGCGACGACCGGGGTCTCGGCCCCGGCCGCGAGCTCGCGCGGGCGCAGGCCCGACAGGGTGAGGGAGGCCGGCACGCCGCGCCAGGTGAAGGCGGCGGAGAGGTCGAGCCCAGCGCTCGGGCGCGGCCAGTTCGCCACCAGGTTGAGGCCGGTCACCGTCTCGGGGGCGCCGGTGCGGGGATCGCGCAGGGAGAGCGTCGCGTCGACGAGGACGAGGCGGCGCAGGTGCCGGCCGCGGCCCGCGGCGACCCGCGCGGCGAGCCGGGCCGCCGGCTCGGTCCAGTCGCGGTCGGCGTCCGGAGACAAGGCGATCCGGGCCCGGTCGAGGACGAGGCCGGTGATCTCGGCCCGGCCGGCGAGGAGACCGGCGAGGCCGAGCTGCACCTGCAGGCCCTCGCTCGCGACGAGGTCGTGGCCGCCGCGGCTGAGGCGCACGCCGGCGAAGGTCAGGCGCGGGGCCGGCAGCAGCGTCAGGGTGGCGGGGCCGGCGACCGCGAGGCCGAGGCCGTAGCGCCGCGCCAGGTCCCGCTCCGCGAAGGCGGCCGCCCGCGGCGCCGCGATCGTCCAGGGCAGGGAGGCGGCCGTGACCGCGAGCGCCGTGACGGCGGCGCCGCTCAGGGCCAGGGTGGTTCGGCGCGACATCGCTCTCCGGCTGCCGGCGTGGACGAGAACTCGTGCGCCCCCCCGGGCCGCCGCCCAGGCCGGCCTCGTTGAGCCCGCCGGCGGCATACGCCTTCCCCGATCTCCTATAATCCCTCGCGCGCGGCTTGTCTCCCCGGCAGGATTTTCCCGCCGGCCGGGATTTCTGCCCCGGAGTTCCTGGCCCAGAGTTCCTGGCCCGGGGTTCCTGGCCCGGGATTCTTGCCCATGGCGCTCCCTCCCGCAGCGGGGCATTTTCCTCGCGCCGCCCGGTGGTGCGGCGCCGCAACGATGCTAAACAGGGCGGCGAGGCGCCGCATCCGTGCGGGACAACGAGGGCGCTCGCGCGCTCCGGCGGCACCAGAATTTGGGGAAACGAGGGATGAAGAAGGTATACCCCGACGCCACCGCCGCCCTGGCGGGCGTCCTGCGGGACGGCATGACGATCATGGCCGGCGGCTTCGGCCTGTGCGGCATTCCGGACGTCCTCATCGACGCGGTGCGCGAGAGCGGCGCCAAGGACCTCACGGTCATCTCGAACAATGCCGGCATCGACGGCGTCGGCCTCGGCGTCCTGCTCGAGACCCGCCAGATCAAGAAGATGATCTCGTCCTATGTCGGCGAGAACAAGACCTTCGCCAAGCAGTACCTCGCCGGCGAGCTCGAGATCGAGTTCAACCCGCAGGGCACGCTGGCCGAGCGCATCCGCGCCGGCGGCGCCGGCGTCCCGGCCTTCTTCACCAAGACCGGCGTCGGCACCCTGATCGCCGAGGGCAAGGAGACCCGGGAGTTCGACGGCGAGACCTACGTGATGGAGCGCGGCCTGTTCGCCGACGTCTCGCTGGTCCACGCCTGGAAGGGCGACACCGAGGGCAACCTCGTCTATCGGAAGACCGCCCGGAACTTCAACCCGATGATGGCCTCCGCCTCGCGCATGACCATCGCGCAGGTCGAGCACCTGGTTAAGCCCGGCGAGATCGACCCCGACCACATCATCACGCCCGGCGTGTTCGTGAAGCGGATGATCCACGTGCCGAACGCGCAGAAGCGCATCGAGCAGCGCACCACCCGCAAGCGGCAGGAATCCAGCATTGGGGCTGCGCCGAACGCCGAGCCCGCGCCCGCCCCGACGGGCGGCGGCGCCATCTAACGAGCGAGAGAGGAGACGACCATGGCCTGGACCCGCGACCAGATGGCGGCCCGCGCCGCCCGCGAGCTCGAGGACGGCTTCTACGTCAATCTCGGCATCGGCATCCCGACGCTGGTGTCGAACTACATCCCCGACGGCATGTCGGTGCAGCTCCAGTCCGAGAACGGGATGCTCGGCATGGGCCCGTTCCCGTACGAGGGCGAGGAGGATCCCGACCTCATCAATGCCGGCAAGCAGACCATCACCGAGCTGCCGACCACGAGCTACTTCTCGTCGGCCGACTCGTTCGGGATGATCCGCGGCGGCCACATCGACCTGTCGATCCTCGGCGCGATGCAGGTGGCCCAGAACGGCGACCTCGCCAACTGGATGATCCCCGGCAAGATGGTGAAGGGGATGGGCGGCGCGATGGACCTCGTCGCCGGCGTCAAGAAGGTCGTCGTGGTGATGGAGCACGTCGCCAAGGCCAAGGACGGCTCGGAATCGCCGAAGCTGCTCGAGGCCTGCGACCTGCCGCTCACGGGCACCCACGTCGTCGACATGGTGATCACCGATCTCGGCGTCTTCACCATCGACAAGAAGGGCGACGGCGGCATGAGCCTGGTCGAGCTCGCCGACGGCGTCACCGAGGACGAGGTGCGGGCGAAGACGCAAGGCCAGTACCGGGTGGCGCTGAAGAACACCTGAGGGTGGTTTAGTCTCCGGACTGCACTTCGACGTGAAGAATGTCCCCCTCTCCCGTGTGGGAGAGGGGTCAGGGGTGAGGGTGGCTCGGGTTTAGGATAAATCGCTGAGCGTTGAGCTGCGCAGCTCGACGGTCGAGTTCAATCCGGAGCCGTCTCCACCCTCACCCCTACCCCTCTCCCACACGGGAGAGGGGATCCCGCGCCATATTCTTCAACATTATTTTATCGTTATCAGTGCTGCCCCGGATACGCGGCATCCAGCACGAACGGGTACGGCCCGTCGAAGCTCTCGACATAGACCATGTGGCTCACGATCCCGCTCTCCGGCGTGTAGCGGTGCAGCAGGTAGGCCGGCGGCTCGAAGACCAGGGCGCCCTCGTGCTCCGGCGTGAGATCGAAGGCGACCTGGTGGGTCACGCTCGGGGCGATCTGCGCGATCGTGCCGGCGTAGCGGGTCAGGATCGGCCGGTGGTGGTGGCCGCACAGGATCCGCTCGATCGAGGTCTGGCCGGCGATCAGCCGCCGGAACTGCGCCTCTCCGTCGAGGAGCCGGATCTGGTCCATGTGGACGAGGCCGCATTCGAAGGGCGGGTGGTGCATGAACACCAGGGTCGGACGGCCGTCGCCCCCGTCGAGCGCCCGCTCCAGGAAGCCGAGGCGCTCGGTGCAGAGCGCCCCGTGGCTCGCGCCCGCCACCAGCGTGTCGAGGGCGATCAGGCGGACCGGGTGGTCCTCGACCGTGTACTGGACGAAATTTTCGGTGGCGCCGGGCATCCAGGCCGCCGGCAGCACCTCGCGCATCGTCTCGCGCCGGTCGTGGTTGCCCGGCACCACGTAGACCGGCATCGGCAGGCGGGCGAGGAGCCCGCGTAAAAGCTCGTATTCCTCGGGCAGGCCGCAATCGGTGAGGTCGCCGGAGATCAGCACCAGATCGGGGCGGGGATCGAGGGCGAGGAGGTGGGCCACCGCGCGGGCGACCATCGCGTTGGTCTCGGAGACCCGGTAGGCCGGCAGCCCGCGGGGGCGCACGTGCAGGTCGGTGATCTGGGCGATGAGCATGGGAGTGTCCGGGCTGTTCATTCTTCTCAGCGCGAAACCCTTTCCCGGACGACTGGAGCGTCAGCGGAAGGAGATCCGGGACCCAGCATAAGAAGTGCCGCGAAGCGGCTCTGAATGCTGCACCGTGGCAGACAGGCGGACGCTTCGCGGAGTCCTGCGCTGGATCCCGGGTCCCATTCCGCTGACGCTGCATGGGCCCGGGAAAGGGGTGGGTGTTATTTCGGGGAGATCACTCGGCGCCCGGCAGGCGCAGGGCGGTGTCCTCGACGTAGGGGCGCATCAGGGCGTCGGCGGCCTTCTGGGCGGCGGCGAGCGCCTCCTTCGGCTGGCGCTTGCCCGCGAGCACGGACTGCAGCTCGTCCTCGATCGCCTTGCGCACCGGCACGGTGCGGTAGGTGGCGAACCACGGCTTGGCGTTGGCGAGCTGGTCGACCGCGATCTTCGCGTCCGGGTTCTTCTCCAGGAAGGTCTTCATCTCGGGCAGGTCGTAGGCCGCCTTGTTGGGGGCGAAGTAGCCGGTGGCGCGGCTCCACCAGCCCGACTTCTCGGGCGAGGTCAGCCACTGGATCAGGGTCCAGCCGGCGGCGCGCTTCTCCGCCGAGAGGCCGGCCGGCTGCACCAGCGAGGCGCCGCCGATCGGCACCGCCTGGCGCACGTTCATCGGCACGAAGGCGACCCGGAACGGGAACTTGGCCGTGTCGCGGATGAAGGTGAGCGAGCCGGTCGAGATGATCATCATCGAGGCCTGGCCGGCCAGGAACGCGCCGGTCACCGCCGGGCCCTTCTGCTCGCCGGCCGGGTGCACCTTGGCCTTGTGGACCAGGTCCGACCAGAAGGTGAGGGCGCCGAGCATGGTCGGGGTGTCGTAATAGACCTCGCCGCCATACTCCTCGTTGTAGTAGCGCCCGCCGTTGGACATGGTGAGCGCTTCGAGGATCCAGCCGCCGTAATCGTAGTTCGAGGGCATCATCAGGCCCCAGCGGGTGGTGCGGTCGCCCTCGCGCTTCGTCAGCTTGCGGGCGGCGTCGGTGAGTTCCGCCCAGGTCCGCGGCGGCTTCTCCGGGTCGAGGCCGGCTTCCTTGAAGTGGTCGGCGTTGATGTAGAGCAGCGGCGTCGAGTTGTGGAACGGCACGCCGTAGACCTTGCGGTCGATCACGGCGTTGGGGAGGAGCGCCGGGAAGAACTGGCCGGTGAAGGCGTCCTGCGTCTTGCCGTCCTTGCCGATCAGGTCGTCCATCGGCACGATCTCGCGCTCGATGGCGAGGTCGGTGAGGAAGTTCGCCGACATGATCACGGCGGCCGGCGGCTTGCCGGCCTTGATCGACGCGCGGGTCTTGAGCAGCGTGTCGTCGTAGGAGCCGGTGAAGACCGGGGTCGCCTTGATGTCGGGGTGGGAGTCGTTGAACTCCTTGATCAGGCCGGACATGTTGCGGGCGAGCGCCCCGTCGACCGGGACGGGGAAGAACAGCTCGATGTCGGTCGCGAACGCGGGCCGCGGCGCGGCGAGGCCGGCCGCCGCCACCAGGGCGAGGGCGGCGCCCTTCCACCAGGAAATCATCTGTTGTCGTCCTCTATTTGATGCCGGAGGCGAGGAAGCTGTTCACGAACCGGCGCTGGAAGATCAGGAAGGCGGCGAGGAGCGGCAGGCTGACCAGGAAGGTGCCGGCCGCGATCAGCCCCCAGGCCTGCATGCCCTCGGCGCTGAGCGTGAAGCTCGCGAGACCCAGGGTGAGGGGGCGTTTGTCGGGGGAGTTGATGACCATCAGCGGCCACAGGAACTCGTTCCAGTGGCTGGTGACCGAGACGATCGAGAAGGCGACCAGCGCCGGCTTGGTCAGGGGCAGGTAGATGAGGCGGATGCGCGCCCACCAGCCGGCGCCGTCGATCATCGCGGCGTCCTCGAGCTCCCGCGGCACCTCGCGGAAGCTCTGGCGCATCAGGAAGGTGCCGAAGGCGGTGGCGCAATAGGGTGCCATCACCCCCGGCAGGGTGTCGTAGAGGCCCAAGGCCGCGACCGTCTTCAGGTTCGGCACCAGCAGCACCACCGGGACCAGCATCAGCTGGACCAGGAACAGGGCGAACAGGAATCCGCGGCCGGGGAATTCGAGGCGCGCGAAGACGTAGCCGGCGAGCGAGGCGGTGACGAGCTGCACTGCCAGGATGCCGGCGCAGAGGACGGCCGAGTTGAGGAAGTAGAGCGGGAAATCGGCCGAGGCCCAGGCCTCGGCGAAGTTGGCGAGCGTCGGCGTCAGCGAGGGCAGGAGGGAGGCGTCGGCCCCCGATCCCGCCGGCCGGAACGCCGCCACCAGCATCCACCAGAACGGCACCGCCCAGACGAGAGCGAGGCCGGCGACGACCCAGCGGGCGATCCGGGGCGTGATCTCCCGGGTCACCGGACCCGATTGCATCGCCGCGCTCATCGGGCCGTCTCCGGGCCCTGGCTGCGGCTGAGCGACAGGGCGGTGAGGGCGGCGAGCAGCGCCAGCGTCACCACCGTGGCGGCGGCGGCGCGGCCGGCATCGTAGCGCTCGGCGGCCTGCTCGTAGATGTAGAACAGGAGGAGCTTCGTCGCGTCCGAAGGCCCGCCCTTGGTCAGCACGAAGACGTGGTCGACCTGAGTCACCGCGTTGAGGAGCGCGATCACGCCGACGAAGGCGAAGGTCGGTCGGAGCGCCGGCAGCGTCACGTGACGCAGGCGCTGCCACGGCCCGGCTCCGTCGAGGAGCGCGGCCTCGCGGGCCTCGTCGGGGATCGCCTGCAGGCCGGCCAGCACGAACAGCATGTAGTAGCCGGCATTCTTCCACACGGTGAGCACCGTGATGGCGGCGAGCGCGAGATCCGGATCGCCGAGCCAGTTGGCGCCGGCGAACCCGAGCCGGGCGAGGTGATGGTCGATGAGGCCGATCCCGGGCAGGAACAGGAACAGGAAGAGCGCGGCCGCCGCGACGAGCGGGATCATCACCGGCAGGAAGAACACCGCCCGCATCAGGGCCCGCATCCGGCCGGCGCCGTTGAGCGCCAGCGCGAAGGCGAGCGCCAGGACCAGGCTCGGCACCACCGTGCCCAGCGCGTAGAGGGCGTTGTTGAGGAGCGCGCGCTGGAAGGTCGGGTCGGCGAAGAGCGCCGCGAAGTTGTCGAGCCCGACGAAGCGGGTGCCCCGGCGCGTCGCCGCGTGGGTCGCGTCCCACAGGACCTCGACCACCGGCCAGTAGGTGAACAGGGCGAGGAAGACGAGGGAGGGGCTGAGCAGAGCGAGCGGCAGTAGCAGGCCGGCCCAAGGCCGGCGCGCCGCTGGCGGCTCGGCCGCGCGGGTCGCCGGAATCGTATCGAGAACGTGGGTCAAGGAATCCGCCGGAGATGTCGAGATCGGCGCGTCATCGTGCGGTTTCGTGACAGGCGGATGAAATCGGCGCCGGCCTAGGCCGTGTGTCCGCTCATCGCGCGTTCCGACCCCGTCCCGGACAGTCGCGCGATGCGGAACTTTATCGTCTCACCGATACCCGTCGCTGCCAGAGCTCGCGACGGGCTTGCAAGATCTTGCCGGATCGCCGGCCCGCGGTCGCGACGACGTGGCGGAATTGGGATGCGGGCGCCGACGGCTCACCGGGCTTGCCCGCGCGGCCCCCGGCGGCGAAGCTCGGCCGATGGGGCCAAAGGGCGAATCCAGGGGGCGAATCATGCAGCACGGCGACCGTGCGTTCCTCGCGGAGATGCTGGCTCCGCTCGGCGGCGTCGCGATCCGCCGGATGTTCGGCGGGCTCGGGCTGTTTCGCGATCGTCTGATGTTCGGCCTCGTCGTGCGCGGCGCGCTCTACCTGAAGGCGGCTCCCGACGAAGCCGCCTCCTTCGCGGCCGAGGGCGGCGCACCGTTCTCTTACGGCGCGAAGGGCGGACGGACGACCACGATCGCGAGCTACTGGCGGGCGCCGGACCGGCTCGCCGACGAGCCGGAGGCGTTCGTGGCCTGGGCGCGCCGGGCCTGCGCGGCGGCGGAAGCAGCCGATCGGGCGAAGCCGGCGGGGCGGAGGAGGGCGGGAGCGGTGGTTTGATACGAGGCTCGAACCATCGTCGTTCAGGCCGACGAACTTGAAATCCTCCATGTCATTCCGGGGCCGCGCAGCGGAGCCCGGAATTTAGAACCGCAGGACCTTCAGGATAGAGTGGAAGGCGTTCCACCTCGTTCTGCCATCACCTGCGTGTCTGGATCCCGGGCTCCGCTGCGCGGCCCCGGGATGACCCTGTGCGGTGGAGGGGTGGGTGCAATCCTTCAGAAGGACTGTCCCCGCGGTCGAACATCCCTCAGCGCACGCTCACCCGCATCGGCATCCCCTCCGCCGGCCGCAGGGTGATGCGCTGCTTGAGCACCGGCAGGTAGCCGGGCCGCAGCGAGAAGCGGAGCGAGCGCACCAGCACCGCCAGGATCGCCACCGCCTCGGAGAGCGCGAAGCCCATGCCGATGCAGATGCGGGGACCGGCCGCGAAGGGCAGGTAGGCGTAGCGGTCGCGGGCCTTGGCGGCCTCGGGGGCGAAGCGGGCGGGGTCGAAGCGCTCCGGCTCGTCCCACAGGGTGGCGTGGCGGTGCACGGCGTAGATCGGGATGGTGATCGGCGTGCCGGCCTTCACCGGCACCCCGTCGAGATCGACGTCGCGGAGTGCCGCCCGCACCACCACCGGCACCGGGGGATAGAGCCGCATCGCCTCGAGGATCACCTGGCGGGTATAGGGCAGGGCATCGACGTGGTCGGCGGTCAGTGGCCCGCCCCCGGTCGCCGCCTCGACCTCGGCGGCGATCAGCGCCTCGCTCTCCGGGTGATGGGCGAGCAGGTAGAACGCCCAGGTGAGGGCGAGCGCCGTGGTCTCGTGCCCGGCGGTGACGAAGGTGAGCAGGTTGTCGGCGACGTCGCGGTCGTCCATCGCCTGGCCGGTCTCCGGGTCGCGGGCGGCGAGCAGCAGGCTCATCAGGTCGTTGCGCCCCTCGGTGCCGTTGCGGCGGCCCTCCGCGGCGAGGCGCAGGAGCTCGTCGCGCAGGTACATCTTCGCCCGCTCGGCCTTGGCCCGGCCCGGGAACGGCATCCAGGCCGGCGCCCGCAGCAGCGTGAGGGCGAAGATCCAGCTGGTCGATTCGAGGTAGTCGGTGATGCCCTGCTCGACCCGGGCGGCGTCGATCCGGCCGGCGCCTGAGAGCATCGTCTCGACGATGATCTCGAAGGTGGTGCGCATCATCGTCTGGGCGATGTCGATCTCGGCGCCGTCGCCTGCGTCCGCCGCCAGCATGTCGCGGGTGCGCTCGGCGGCCCTGATCATCGCCGGCACGAAGCTGCGGATGCGCTCGGCCCGGAAGATCGGCGCCGCCGCCCGGCGCTGCCAGCGCCAGCGCGCCCCGTCGGCGGTCAGGATCGCGTCGCCGAGCGCCGGCGAGAGGGCGCGGCGCAGGACCTCCGACTTCTCGAACGCGTCGGCCTCGTCGACCATCACCCGCCGGATCAGGTTCGGGGCCATCACGAACAGGCTCGACGTGCCGAGGAACTCGGAGGTGTAGTGCGGCTCCCGGTAGATCGTCTCGGGCCAGGCCTCGAGCGGGTTGCGCACCACCGTGCGCAGGAAGCGCCACGGCCCGAGCGGCCGCGCCGGCGGCGTGATCCGGGCGAGGACCGGACGCGGCTCCTCGGGGGCCGGACGGACATGGGTCGAGTGGGCGTTCATGGCTCGCCTGGGTTCGGGTGGTCCCGACGGACACCGGGAGCCCGGGTCTTGTCCACCTCCATCTGGGCGCGAGCGTGACGGGAAACGCCCCCGGCCCGTGCGCGTTGGCACATCATCGGCCGGAATTCCGGCAGACCGGAGCCTCCCCCGATGCAGGCCGCCTTCGACCGTGCCACCCTCGACCGCCTGGTCGCCCTCGGCCGGAGCCAGGGCGGGCTGGGCCCCGACGACCTGCGCCGGGCCCTGCCGGTCGACCGGATGAGCGCCGAGGACATCGCCATGGTGCTGATCGAGCTGGAGGAGGCCGGGATCTCGGTCGATCCGGACGAGGCGCTGCTGCAGACCGGCCGCCCGCTGCCGCCCGCCGGCACGGTCCGGCTGCCGGAGCCGGGGGCCGAGGCCGCGCCGCCCCCTGCGCCGGAGACGCCGCCCGCCGCGACCGCGCCGCCCGCCCCGAAGCCCCGCGATGCGGCGCCCCCGGCCGCCCGGGGCGGTGCGCACCGGGCGGTCGTCTGGGCGGGCCTCGCCGCGCTCGTCCTCGCCCTCCTCGTCCTGGCGCTCTGGGCCGGACGGGGCTGAGTGCCCCTCGACGACACGCCCGCCGCCCGAAACCCCGCCACGGCGAGCGGCGAGCGGCGACGGGGACCTGGGAGTTGTCGTGAGAGACACCGACGCCGTGGCCGGCCGGTGGCCGGCGCCTATATCCCTGCACTCTCGGAGAACCCCCCATCCATGACCGGCCCCGCCTACCGCTTCGGCATCGAGGAGGAGTTCTTCCTGGCGGATGCCGCGACCCGCGGCACGCCGCGCGAGGGCGCGCGGGGCTTCCACGCCGCCGCCAAGGCCCTCCTGCCGGCGGCCGAGCGCGAGCTCCTGCAGAGCCAGATCGAGATCGCGACGCCGCCGGCGACGAGCCTCGAGGAGGCCCGGGCCGGCCTCGCTTCCTTACGCCGGGGGCTCGCCGAGATCGGCCGGGCGCACGGGATCCTGGTCTTCGGCGCCGGCACCCATCCGGGCGCCGCCTGGGATGCGCAGGCTCCGACCGACGGGGCGCGCTACCACGGCATCCTCGACGAGGTGCGGATGGTGGGCCAGCGCAGCCTGGCGAGCGGCATGCACGTCCACGTCGAGGTGGCGCGGCCCGACGGCCGGGTCGACCTGATGAACCGGCTGCTGCCGTTCCTGCCGGTGCTGCTCGCGCTCTCGGTCTCCTCGCCGTTCTGGGAGGGGCGCGATACCGGCCTGTGCGGCTACCGCCTGTGCGCCTTCGGCGAGCTGCCGCGCACCGGCCTGCCCGACCTGTTCGCCAGCAGCGCCGAGTTCGAGCGCTACGTCGCGGTGATGACGGCGGCCGGGGCGATCCAGGATGCGAGCTTCCTGTGGTGGTACCTGCGGCCCTCGATCCGCTACCCGACGCTGGAGCTGCGCATCGCCGATGCCTGCACCCGGGTCGAGGACGCGGTGGCGATCGCCGGCCTCTACCGCTGCCTCGTGCGCGCCGCCGAGCGCCGCCCCGACCTGAACGCCGGCCTCGACGGGGTCGCCCGGGCGGTGATCCGCGAGAACCTGTGGCGGGCCCAGCGCGACGGCGTGCGCGCCGCCCTGATCGATCCGCAGGCCGGCCGCGCGGTGCCCTACGGCGAGGCCCTGGAGGCCGTGCTGGCGCTCGTCGCCGAGGACGCGGCGGCTCTCGGCTGCGCGCAAGCCCTCGACGACGCCCGCCGCATCGCCCGCGACGGCACCAGCGCCGACCGCCAGCGCGCGGCCTACGCGGCCGGGCGGGGCGAGGACGGCGAGGACGCGGCCGGCATCGCCGCGGTGGTCGACGCCCTGGCGCGGGAGACGGAGGGGCGGGCGTAGGGCAGGGGGGCGCTTACGGCCCGACGGGTCCGCTTGGTCGCTGGCCGGCTTCCTTGCCGGCCTCACGAACCGCCACCCTCGGCGTCAGCTCACTCCCGCCGCCCGCCGATGAAGTCCACGAAGGCCCGCAGCGGCGCCGGCAGGTAGCGCCGGCCCGGATAGTACAGGAACGGCCCGGAGAAGCGCGGCCACCACGGCTCCAGGACGGGCTCCAGTGCCCCGCTGTCGAGATGCGGCCGCAGCCAGTCCTCGAACAGCCCGATCACGCCGAGCCCGGCGATGGCCGCCTCGACCGCGAGGTCGGTGGCGGTGCCGACCCGCACGGTGAGCGGGCCGGTCGGCTCGATCCGCACGGTCTCGCCGTCGCGCTCGAACGCCCATTCCGTCATCGCGCCGCTGGCGAAGCGGCCGCGCAGGCAGGCATGCGCCAGGAGGTCGCGCGGATGGGACGGCCGCCCGCGCCGGTCGAGATAGGCCGGCGCCGCGGCGGTGGCGTAACGCTGGGTGCGCGGGCCGATCGGCACCGCGATCATGTCCGGCTCCAGGCGCTCCTCGTAGCGGATGCCGGCGTCGCAGCCCGCCGCCAGCACGTCGACGAAGCCGTCCTCGGCGACGACGTCGAGGTGGATGTCCGGATAGGCGGCGAGGAAGGGCGGGACGATGTCCGGCAGCACGAGGCGCGCCGCGCTCACCGGCACGTTGAGGCGTACCGTACCGGCCGGGCGGTCGCGAAAGCCGTTGACCACGTCGAGGGCGGCCGCGACCTCGCCGAGGGCGGGCTTGAGCCGCTCCAGCAGCCGCGCCCCGGCCTCGGTCGGCGCGACGCTGCGGGTCGTGCGGTGGAGGAGCCGGACCCCGAACCCCGCTTCCAGCCGGCGCACCGCCTCGCTCAAGGTCGAGGCGCCGGTATCGCGGATCCGCGCCGCCTCGCGGAAGCCGCCAGCCTCCGCCACCGCCACGAAGGCGGCGAGGTCGCCGAGATCCGTCACCCTCGGATCCATCGTCATTGTTCGTGATCCCGCACAGCCTGTCCGGATTGCATCGTCTTATCGCGCAGCTGCGCGGCGTCTAGATCCGGGTCGTCAGCGAGCGAGGAGACGGATCATGAGCGGGATCGAGGATGCGGGAACCTACGCCCTGGGCGATCGGCGCGTGCGGCGCCTCGGCTACGGCGCGATGCAGCTCGCCGGCCCGGGCGTGTTCGGCCCGCCGAAGGACCGCGACGAGGCGGTGGCGGTCCTGCGCGAGGCAGTGGCACAGGGTGTGAACCACATCGATACCAGCGACTTCTACGGCCCCCACGTCACCAACGCGATCATCCGCGAGGCCCTGCACCCGTACCCGGACGACCTCGTGATCGTCACCAAGGTCGGCGCGGTGCGGGGGGCGGACGCGTCGTGGAACCCGGCCTTCTCGGCCGAGGCACTGACGGAGGCGGTGCACGACAACCTGCGCCATCTCGGCCTCGACGTGCTGGAAGTCGTCAACCTGCGGGCGATGTTCAGCGTGCACGGGCCGGCCGAGGGCTCCCTCGCGGCGCCGCTCGAGATCCTGGCCGATCTCCGGCACCGGGGGCTGATCCGCCGGATCGGGCTCAGCAACGTCACCGCGGCCCAGGTGGCCGAGGCGCGCGGCATCACCCCGGTCGCCTGCGTGCAGAACCACTACAACCTCGTCCACCGGGCCGACGACGCCCTGGTGGACGCGCTGGCGGCCGACGGGACCGCCTACGTGCCGTTCTTCCCGCTCGGCGGCTTCAGCCCGATCCAGTCGCAGGGCCTGTCGGAAGTCGCCGCGTCGCTGGACGCGACGCCGATGCAGGTGGCGTTGGCCTGGCTCCTGCGCCGCTCGCCCAACCTCCTGCTCATTCCCGGCACCTCGTCGCGGGCGCATCTGCGCGAGAACCTGACTGCTGCGGCGCTGGACCTGCCGGAGGCGGCGATGCGGGCGCTCGACGGCATCGCCGGGGCGTAGGGCGGGCGGCGCGACGGTCCGGGGATGATGCCTGACCGCTGCGCGTCAGCATGGCGGGCCGTCGTGGTTTTCGCGGCATGCGAGTGCCGGTCGAAGCGCTGTTCGAGAACCTGGCGGACAGCCTGTCGCTGGACGAGACCCTGGACGGCCCCGAGACCCTCGACCGGGACGACGCGGTGGCCGTGCTCGACGTCGCCGCGCGTGCGGTCGCGAGGCCGAAGGCGGTGTGAGGGTCTTTGACGAGGGCGTTTCCCGTCATCGTCGACGCGACGAGGGGAGTGTGCCACTCCATTCGGCCAGAGCGTCACGACCCACCGTCCCGCCCTTGCCCGCCATTCGCATAATTAGCATTATGGAACGAAGGGCCGGATCGGGGCTGTGCGGGGCAGGTTCCGCCGCGCCGCGGCGCCTTCCGGTTTCCCTTCTGGCCGACGCGAATCGGGTGCATAGTGGCGGCATGACCGAGCTTCTCGAAAAGGCCATCGAGCGCGTCCGCTCCTTTCCCCCCAAGGCGCAGGACGACTTCGCCCGCGTGCTGCTGCGCCTGACGGGCGAAGAGACGGAGGTTGTCGCCCTGACGGAGGACGAGCAGGCCGCCATCGCCGCCTCGAAGGCGGCTGCGGCGCGAGGCGACTTCGCGACCGATGAGGAAGTGCGGGCGGTGTGGGCGACATACGGGCTGTGAAAGTCCGCTTCACCCGTCCGGCCCTGAACGATCTGACGGCGCCCTATCCTTATCCGATCTTCTGCGAGATCACGGAGACTGAGGTCATCGTGCACGCCATTCGCCACGGTGCCCGCGACCCCACAACGATGCCGGACGCGCAATGACGAGCGCACCCCCACCCACCGCCAACCTCTTCGCCGGCCTGCCCGCGACGCCCCGGCCCGACGAGACCGTCGACATCCTGGCGCGAACCCCGCAGGCCCGCATCGAGCGGATCGTCTCCACCGGCCAGGCCAGCCCGCCGGGCTTCTGGTACGACCAGCCCTGGGACGAGTGGGTCGTGCTGCTCTCGGGATCCGCCGGCCTGCACCTGCACGGCGAGCGTGAGCCGCGGCGCCTCGCGCCCGGCGACCACCTGATGATCCCGGCGCATCTCCGCCACCGGGTCGAGTGGACCGATCCCGACGCGCCGACGGTCTGGCTCGCGGTCCACCTCCAGCCGGCGGATCAGCCGTCGACCTCGACGGTGAGCCCGTCATAGGCCGGCACCACCCCGGGCGGCAGGCGCCGGCCGAGCTCGCCGTAGTCGAGGTCGGTGTGGAGGTTGGTCAGGATGGCGCGGCGCGGGCGCACCTCCTCGATCAGCGCCAGGGCGTCCGGCACCGAGAAGTGGGTCGGGTGCGGCGTGTCGCGGAGCGCATCGATAATCAGGAGGTCGAGGTTGTTGAGCTGCGCCTTGGCGGCGTCCGGCATGGTGCTGACGTCCGGCGCGTAGGCCGCGTCGGCGAAGCGGAAGCCCAAGGCCGTCTCGGGCCCGTGCTCCATCGCGAAGGCCGTGGCGGTCACCGGCCCGCCCGGGCCCTCGACGGTCACCGGCGCGCCGGTCTCGAGTTCATGCAGGTCGAGGATCGGCGGGTAGAGGCTGCCGGGCCGCGAGGTGAAGCAGTAGCCGAAGCGGGCCCGCAGCAGCGCCGAGGTCTCGGCATCGGCATGGACCGCGATGCGCCGGCGCATGTGGATCACCATGGCGCGCACGTCGTCGATGCCGTGGGTGTGATCGGCGTGGGAATGGGTGAACAGGATGCCGTCGAGGCGCTGCACCTCGGCGTCGAGGAGCTGCTCGCGCAGGTCCGGCGAGGTGTCGACCAGCACGGTCGTCGCCTCGCTCTCGGTGTCGCGGCGCCGCACCAGGAGCGAGCAGCGTCGGCGCCGGTTGCGCGACTCGGCCGGGTCGCAGGCGCCCCAGCCGTAGCCGACCCGCGGCACGCCGCCCGAGGAGCCGCAGCCCAGGATGCGAAGGGTCAGGGTCGGCATGCGTGTCAGAACCCTCAACGGTGGGCGGCGGCCTTGTCGAACAGGCGATAGAAGTTGTCGGTGGTGAGCGCGGCCAGCGCCTCGGGGGTCAGGCCGACGGTCTCGGCCAGCACCCGGGCGGTGTCGGCGACGAAGGCCGGCTCGTTCGGCCGGCCCCGGTGCGGCACCGGCGCCAGATAGGGCGCGTCGGTCTCGACGAGCAGGCGCTCGCGCGGCACGGAGGCGGCGATCGACCGGATCTCGTCCGAGTTGCGGAACGTGACGATGCCGGAGAACGACACGTACAACCCGAGCTCCACGCCGACCTCGGCGAGGCGCCGCCCCGACGAGAAGCAGTGCAGCACCGCCTTGAACGGGCCCTCGGCCATCTCCTCGGTGAGGATCTGCGCCACGTCCTCGTCCGCCTCGCGGGCGTGGATGACGAGCGGCAGCCCGCTCTCCCGCGCCGCCGCGATGTGGGTGCGGAACACGCGCTGCTGCACGTCCCGCGGCGCGGTGTCGTAGTGGTAGTCGAGCCCCGCCTCGCCGATGCCGATGCAGCGCGGGTGGCGCGACAGCGCGACGATCTCGTCCGCCGCCACGTCCGGCTCCTCGCCGGCCTGATGCGGGTGGGTGCCGACCGTGAACAGGATCTCGGGATGGGCCTCGCTCAAGGCCCGGTAGGTCTCGAACCGTCGTACCCGGGTCGAGATCGTCACCATCCGGTCGATCCCGGCGGCCTTGGCCCGGGCCAGCACCTCGGGCAGCCGCTCGGCGAGGCCGGGCGAATCGAGGTGGCAATGGCTGTCGACCAGGCTTGCGCCTTGCGGGCTGTCGACCAGGCTCACGCCTCGGGCTCCACGTAGCGCGGGAAGATCGGGCTCGGCGCCGGCAGGGCGGTGCCCGCCACGAGCCGCCCCTTGGCCCCGACATCGGCGAGGTTGCGCGCATCGGGCGCCACCGCCAGCAGGTCGAGGAGACGGGCCGCGGCGCTCGGGATGAAGGGCTGGACCAGGATGCCGACCGCCCGCAGCACCTCGGCGGTGGTATAGAGCACAGCCTCCATCCGGGCCGGGTCCGTCTTGCGCAGGGCCCACGGCTCCTGGCCGGCGAAGTAGCGGTTGGCCTCCGCCACCACGGCCCAGATCTCGGCCAGCACCGCGTGCAGGGCGAGGTCCTGCATCAGCCCCCTCGCCTTCTCCGGCAGCGCGTCGGCCATCGCCAGCAGCGCCCGGTCGGCGGCGGAGGGCTCGCCGGCTTGCGGGACCTGACCGCCGCAATTGCGGGCGATCATGGTCAGCGAGCGCTGGGCGAGGTTGCCGAGGTCGTTGGCGAGGTCGGCGTTGAGCCGGTTGACGATCGCCTCGTGCGAGTAGCTGCCGTCCTGGCCGAACGGCACCTCGCGCAGCACGAAGTAGCGCAGGGGATCGACGCCGTAGGTGTCGGCGAGGCCGACGGGGTCGACGACGTTGCCGACCGACTTCGACATCTTCTCCCCCTTGTTGAGGAGGAAGCCGTGGCCGAAGACGCGCTTGGGCACCGGAATCCCGGCCGATAGCAGGAAGGCCGGCCAGTACACCGCGTGGAAGCGGATGATGTCCTTGCCGATGACGTGGAGATCCGCCGGCCAGTGGCGCCAGCGCGGATCGGCCTCGTCGGGGAAGCCGCAGGACGTGACGTAGTTCGTCAGCGCGTCGACCCAGACATACATCACGTGGGCCGGGTTGCCCGGCACCGGCACGCCCCAGTCGAAGGTGGTGCGGCTGACGGAGAGATCCTGCAGGCCGGAACGGACGAAGCTCGTCACCTCGTTGCGGCGGGTGTCGGGGCCGATGAAGTCCGGATGGGCCTCGTAATGGGCGAGCAGGCGCTCGGCGTAAGCCGAGAGCCGGAAGAAGTAGCTCTCCTCCTCGACCCACTCGACCGGGGTGCCGGTCTTCTCCGCCCGGCGGCTGCCGTCGGGGGCCGTCACGAGCTCGGATTCGTCGTAATAGGCCTCGTCGCGGACCGAGTACCAGCCGGCATACTTGGCGAGATAGATGTCGCCGTTCTCCTCCATCCGGCGCCACAGGGCCTGGGCGGAGGCGATGTGGTCGGCGTCGGTGGTGCGGATGAAGCGGTCGAAGGAGCAGTCCAGGCGCTCGGCCATGGTGCGGAAGCGCGGCGCCATGTCGTCGACGAAGGCGCGCGGGCTGATCCCGGCCTTGGCGGCGGTCTGCTGGATCTTGAGGCCGTGCTCGTCGGTGCCGGTGGTGAAGAACACGTCGTAGCCGTCGAGGCGCTTGAAGCGCGCGATGGCGTCGGCGGCGATCACCTCGTAGGCGTGGCCGATATGCGGCACCCCGTTGGGGTACGAGATGGCGGTGGTGATGAAGTACGGCTCGCCCGCCACGACTGGGTTCCCGGATGGTTGGCTTCGGATCGCGAAGGCGCCCGCGAGGGCGCCCGTCCGAGCCTTAGAGCAAATTCGGGCGGCGGTGCCCACCCCTTCCGGCGGCGTTTCCGGCGCTCAGGCCCCCACCGCCCATTGGCACGGCTCGTCGGTCTGGGCTCGCGCGTGCCGCGCCGCCCGGTCGAGCCGGACCGCGTGGTTGATGATCGCCATGTGGGTGAAGCCCTGCGGGACGTTGCCGCGCTGCTCGCCGGACGGAGCGTCGATCTCCTCGGCGAACAGCCCGAGGTCGTTGCCGCGGGTGAGGAGCCGCGCGAAGAGCGGCTCGGCCTCGTCCGTGCGCCCGGCGAGCGCCAGGCAGCCGACGCGCCAGAAGGCGCAGGCCGCGAAGGTCGCCTCCGGGTGCTCGAACCCGTCGCCGTTGCGGTAGCGGTAGATCAGGTCGCCGTCGCCGAGCCCGGCGCTCACCGCCTCGAGGGTGGCGGCCACCCGGGGCGAATGGGCGTCGAAGGCGCCGAACAGCACCGTGCGCAGCACGGCCGCGTCGAGGTCGTCGGAGCCGTAGGCCTGGGTGTAGGCCCCGACCCGCGCGTTCCAGCCCTTCTCGTGGTACTCGGCCCGGATCTCGGCGGCGACCCGGCGCCACTCCGCGACCGTCTCGGGGCTTGCCACGTCCACCTCCTGCGCGATCTGCACCGCCCGGTCGAGGGCGACCCAGAGCATGCCCTTGGTGTGCAGGATCTGGCGGGTCTCGTCGCGCAATTCCCAGATGCCGTGGTCGGGCGCGTGGCGGCAGCGGATGACGTGGTCGGTGAGGTGGCCCAATGCCTCCGGCAGGTGGTCGTTGACCTTGACCGGCGGGTCGTAGTCGACGGCGTCGAGGAAGGCGTGGAGCGCCACCAGGAACTCGCCGTAGATGTCGTACTGGTGCTGGCCGGACGCGGCGTTGCCGATCCGCACCGGCCCGACCCCGCGCCAGCCGCGCAGGTGATCGAGGATCTCCTCTTCCGGTACGCGCCCGTTGATGCCGTACATCAGCTTCAGGTCGCGGCCGCGGGTCTTGTCGGCGTCGCGCAGGAAGCGCAGGAACTCCGCCGCCTCGCGCACGTAGCCGAGATTGACGAAGGCCGTGACGGTGAAGCTCGCGTCCCGCATCCAGACGTAGCGGTAATCGAAGTTGCGGGTGCCCGGCACCGCCTCCGGCAGGCTGGTGGTGGCGGCCGCGATGATCCCGCCCGAGGGGGCGTGGGTCAGGAGCTTCAGCACCAGGGCGCTGCGCAGCACCGTGTCCCGGTGGGCGCCCTCGTAGGTGCAGCGGCCGGACCATTCCTCCCAGTAGGCCTGTGTCGCCGAGAGGCTCGGCCCGGCCTCCCCCACCGCGCCGTCGTCGTCCTCCCGGTGGGCGAGGACCAGGGACGCGCCCTCCCCGGCCTGCAAGGCGAAGGCCGCCTCGACCCGGTCGCCCGCGAGGCTGAGCGGCACCGTGGCGGCGACGCGGATGCCTTCCGGACGGCCGAGCCGCCGGCACAGCACCGTCCCTCGCGCCTCGGGTTCGAGGGCGGCCCCGTCGCGGGCGTAGTCGAAGCTCGGGCGCACGCGGAAGCGCCCCGTCACCGTGCCGGCCTCGCAGGCGAGGATCCGCACGATCCGGCCGCGCGGGTCGCCGTCCGGTCCCTCGTCGGGCACGGATTCCAGCGGGTGGACCGGCATGAAGTCGGTGAGGGTCGCGCGGCCGGTGGCGGTGACGAAGGTGGTCTCCAGGATGCAGGTGCCGGCGCGGTAGCGGCGATGCGTCTCCCGCACACCCTCGAGGACGAGGTCGCAGAACCCGCCCTTGTCGTCGTCGAGAAGGCGCAGGAACGCCGCCGGGCTGTCGTGGCAGGGCCAGCACAGCCAGTCGATCGATCCGTCCCGGGCGACGAGCGCCGTCGTGCAGGTATCGCCGATGACGGCGTAGTCCTCGATCGGCCGGTCCGTCACGTCGCCTCGCTGCCAACACAGGTTAAAGCGCTGGGGTAACGGTTCGCCGGAAGGCCGGTTTCGGGGCGCGACGGTTTGCGCCGCACCATCGGGTCGCGCACGTCGGATCGGGGGCCGCCGGAACTCCTGATACCGTCGCGCCTTCGAACAGACGTGTTCGAAGGCGCTGGCTAAGCCCGAACGGGCGTCGGCGCTGATGCGCCGGACGCCTTCGCATCGACATGTCGATGCGAAGGCACAAGAGGATGAGACCCCGTCAGGCCGCCGAGACCCGGCCGACGAAGTCCTGGACGCGCCCGCGCAGGCGCGCCGTCTCGGCATGCACGGCGGCCGCCGCCTCCCCGACCCCGGCGATCGCCGCGGCCGTGCCGCGCAGGCCGCTCGCCGTGCCGTCGATGCTGCGGTCGGTCTCGGCGGTGAGGCCGGCGGCGGCCTCGGCGCTGCGGCCGATCTCGCCGGCGGTCCGGTGCTGCTCGGCGACGGCGCGGGCGGTCTCGCCGGCGATGGACTCGATCGCGTCGACGGCGCCGCCGATGCCGCGGATCACCGCGACGGCTCCGGCGGTGGCCGACTGGATGCCGGCGACCTGGCGGGTGATCTCCTCGGTGGCCCGCGCCGTCTGGCCGGCGAGCTCCTTGACCTCGGCGGCCACCACCGCGAAGCCGCGCCCCGCCTCGCCGGCGCGGGCCGCCTCGATCGTGGCATTGAGCGCGAGCAGGTTGGTCTGTCCGGCAACGCCGGCGATCATCGCCACCACGTCGCCGATGCGCTGCGCCGCCCCGGACAGGCCCGCGACGGCGCCGTCGGCGGCGCTGACCTGGGCGTTCGCCTGGGCCACCCGTTGCGCGGCTTCGTCGGTCTGCCGGCCGACCGCCGCCACCGCCCCGGCGAGGGCGGAGGCCGCCCGCGCCACGCCCTCGACGTGGCTGCGGGTCCGCTCCGAGGTGCCGGCGGCGCCGGCGGCCTCGCGCTCCATCTCGCGGGTCACCGCGCCGAGCCGGTCGGCCGAGCCCGCCATGGCGGCGACGGTGGCGTCGACCTCGTCGAGGGCGGCGAGCACGCCGTCCTCGAAGGCGCGGATATGCGCCTCGACCCGGCGCCCGCGCTCCACCAGCAGGTCCTGCTCGGCGTTGGAGGCGGCGAGCGCCGCCCGCTCGACCATGCCGTCGCGAAACCCCGCCACCGCCCGGGCGACGGCGCCGACCTCGTCGCGGCGCTCCAGCCCGACGAATTGAACCGAGAGGTCGCCCGCCGCCAGCCGGTCGGCCTCGGCGACGAGGCGCACCAGCGGGCGCGACACGCTGCGGGCGATCATTACGGCGGCGCCGAGCCCGGCCGCCGCCAGCACGGCGCCGGCCAGCAGCATCCCGGTCATCTCCCGCTCGAGGCCGGACCGGGTGGCGGCGACCCGCATCTCGGCGTCGCGGGCGCCGGCCTCGCGCACCGCGTCGAGGCTCGTCCGCAGGGCGGTGCTGCGCCGGCTCATCGCCTCCCGGGTCGGGATCTCGCGGGACCGCTCCAGGCCGAGCAGGATCCCGGCGTCGCGCTGCCAGCGCGCCGTCTCGCTCCTCGCCTCGCGCACCAGGGCGCCGACCGCCTCCGACTGCGCCGTCGCGCCGAGCCGGTCGAGGGCGGCGGCGAGGCCCGCGGTCTCGGCCCGGAAACCGGCCTCGACCGTGCCGGGATCGAGGAAGTCGGTCATCGCCAGGACGCGGGCGAGGATCGCCTCGGCGCGCCCGAAGCGCACCTTCGCCTCCTCGCCGGCGGCGCCGGAGGCGAGGCTGAGGCCGGTGACGGTGCCGAGCCGGCCGACGGCGGCGACGCCCTGCCAGCCGACGAGGGCCGCCAGCACGCCGCCGGCGAGGAGGAAGCCGAGGAGCGGCAGGAGGAGCTTGGTTCTGATCGACATCGGGGGACCCGGGAGACGTGGGGCTCGACGCGACCGCACGGGCCGCCCGCCCGCGGCGGGCGGGGGTGCGGGCGTGCCGCGCGGGGGTGCCGTTGCGGGGATGGTGCTCTAAGATTTTGATTTTGCCGCATTTTCTGCGACGAGCCGGTATCCGCTTCGTCGGCAGATGCTCTGGTGTCTCTCACGAAGCTCCCGATCCCCGCCGCCGCTCTCCGTGGGGGCGTCAGCGCGGTGGGAGTTTTGTGAGGTGCACACTTAGTTCGGCAGGTTGGGCAGGGCCGTCTCGGTCTGCTCGGCCGTCAGGGAGCGCAGGAAGGCGAGGAGGTCCTGGTGCTCAGGGCTGCTCAGCGCGACCGCCCGCATCAGGGGCGACTTCGACGGCCGCTCGACCCCGCCGCCCTCGTAGAAGGTCAGGATCGCGTCGAGGTCGGCGAACTGCCCCGCATGCCCGAACGGCGCCCGGTAGGTCAGGTTGCGCAGGCCCGGGGTCTTGAAGGCGTGGCGCGCCCCCGGCTCGTCCGGCGCGATTCCCCCTCGGCCGGGGTCCCGGGTCGGGATGCCGAGGTCGTGGAACCGGTTGTCGGTGAAGTTCCAGCCGGTGTGGCAGGAGGCGCAGCGGGCCTTGCCGGCGAACAGCGCGAAGCCGCGCTTGGCTTCCGGGCTGATCGCGTCCTCGTTGCCCTCGACCCAGCGGTCGAACGGCGCCCAGCCGGCCACCACCGTGCGCTCGTAGGTCGCGACCGCGGTCAGCAGGGCCTCGCGGCTCACGCCGGTCTCGGGAAACAGGCGGCGGAACTGCGCGTCGTAATCCGGGATGGCCTTCAGGCGGGCGACGATCTCCGGGAACTTGCCGTTCATCTCGACGGCGGCGGTGATCGGCCCCTGCGCCTGCGCCTCCAGGCTGGGCGCGCGCCCGTCCCAGAACAGCACCGGCATCCAGGCGGCGTTGAGGATGGTGGGCGCCTTGCGCGCCAGCGGCGTGTTGGTCGCCCCGATGGCGCCCGGCACCGGGACCTCGAAGCCGAAGGACGGGTTGTGGCAGCTCGCGCAGCTCAGGTTCTGCATTCCGCTCAGCCGCGGATCGAAGAACAGCATCTTGCCGAGCGTCGCGAGCTGCGGCGAGTAGGGGGCGTTCTCCGGAAACGGGATGCTGGCCGGTCGCCGGTAGAGCGCCTTGAGGGCGGCGATGTCCGGCTCCGCCGCCGCACCGGCCCCGCCGAGCAGGAAGGCGGCGAGCGCGAAGAGCTTGAGCTTCATCGTTGTCCCGAGAGATGACCTAGATGCCGTTCGATCGGCTCCTCTGGCTGATAGAGAAATATTGTGAACCGGCAGTTAAAAACCGTCTTTCCTTGAGTAAGAGGAATTAATACCCAAGAGCCCGGCGGCAGGTCGGGCGGCGCCGTGCGCCGACATCCCGGGCGGCGACGGGCCACGATCGGGCCGGCCGGGTCTCAGTCCAGCCAGGTGCAGGCGACGGCCAGGGAGGCGATGGCGAGGACGGCCCGGCCCTCGTCGCGGATGGTCACGAACAGGTGCAGCCGGTCCTGGCGGCGGGCCTCGTCGCGGGCGATGTCGGACAGGATCCGCATGGCATGCGCCCGGGCGGCATCGCGGTTCGGCCAATCGCTGCCCTCGTCGTCGCGGTGCGACAGGTCGTGGTCGTTGATGTCGAAGAAATAGCGCGGCACGGGTTGCCCCAATGGTGTGAGAGGGCTCCCGGACCGAATCTTCCGAAACCCACCGGCCGGCCCTGCCGATCGGGGCCGCGGTGACGATTCCCTAGGACGCAGCGGCAATCGCCGCCCTTGCAAATGTTTATCGAACGCAAATTTCCCACTCACCTCAAACAAGTACGAGAATTACCAGATTATGCCGCGATCGACTGGGGCGCATGCCGTCGCGCCGCCGCAGTGTCCGCCGGGCCGCGTCGGCGAATTCCTTCGACGGCGATCCAAACGGGCCCGCGACTTTCTCGCACGACCCGATCTGTGTAAGCTCGCGCCCCGAGACCGGAGCGGCCCGGGGGCTGCCGGGCGACCATGACGGCCGGGGACGGGCGCGCACCGCCGGCGACGTCTCGCAGCTTGCGAAGGAAGGACAGCGCCCTGCGGCTCTCGCTCTACACCGACCTGTCGCTGCGCCTGCTGCTCTATCTCGGGGCGGTGGAGGCCGGCACCTGGACGACGACGCCGGCCGTCGCCCGTGCCTTCGGAGTGTCGCTGCACCACCTGCAGAAGGTGGCGCGCGGGCTCACCGAATCCGGCTACATCGAGGCGCGGCAGGGCCGCACCGGCGGCGTGCGCCTGGCCCGCCCGCCGGTGGAGGTGCGGCTCGGCGCGGTGGTGGCGGAGCTCGAAGGGCTCGGCTGCCTCGTCGAGTGCGCCCGCGGCCCCTGCCCGCTCGCCGGACGCTGCCTCCTGAAGCACGCGCTCGACGCGGCCGAGCGCAGCTTCGTGCGCGAGCTCGACCGCTTCTCCCTCGCCGACGTGCTCGCCGGCCCGACCGGCGCGGCCATGCGGGCCCTGATCGGGCGCGAGGCGGGGCCGGGCCCGTAGGGCCTGTCGAGCCGCTTGTTGGGTGGTTCTTGTCTCAGAGCCTGTTCGATGGGTCTCTGTCGGTCTCCAGACCCTCCGCGTGATTCCGGGCTCCGCTGCGCGGCCGCGGAATGACGCGGAGGGTGTCGAGACTGTCGAGCAAGTCGAAGCAGGGTCTCAAGATCATGCCGCTTCTCTGGCGGCCCGGCGCTCGGCGGCGGCGGCCTGCCAGATCTCCCGGGCGGCGTCGGCGTTCATCGCCGCGATGCCGAGGCCGACCACCAGGTCGGGCCAGGGAGCGAAATCGGGCCAGGAGGACAGCGTGGCGGCGGTGACGAGCCCGGCCGCCACGATGGCGACGTTGGCGATCGCGTCGTTGCGGGCCGACAGGAAGGCCGCCCGGGTCAGGCTGCCGCGCCCCTCGCGGTGGCGGGCCAGCATCAGCGCGCAGGCGAGGTTGACGGCGAGCGCGCCGAGGCCCGTCAGGGTCAGCGGCACCGGGGCCGGGGCCGCGAAGGCGCCGATCTTCTGCCAGGCGGTCCAGAGGGCCGCCAGCCCCGGCAGCAGCAGGATGCCGGCCATCACGGTGCCGAGCCGCGCCCGCGCCGCCGGCCGCCAGCCGAGGCCGGCGACGATCAGGAGGTTGAGCGCCGCATCCTCCAGGAAATCGACGCTGTCGGCGACGAGCGCGACGGAGCCGATCGCCACCGCCACCGACGCCTCGATCCCGAAATAGCCGAGATTGAGCAGGGCGACGCGCCGCACGGTGGCGCGCAGGGCGGGATCGGAATCGGAGGCGGTCACGGGACGGGTCTCGCGGCGAGGAAGCCGGGGCTCTATGCCCCGATCGGGCGGACCGGGCCAGGGGGCCCGCGGGAGAACCCGGCCGCGCCGCACCGGTGCCGTGCCGTCCGGGCGGTTGCGCCGCGCGGCCGCGCCGGCTCGGGTGCCGCCATCCGCCGGCGACAGGCGGGAGGAGGAGACGACCTGCCCGCCTTGTCCCGGCCCGCTTCACCCGCGCCCTATAAGCGGTCGTCATGTCCGCAGGTAAGATAGCGTGTCACGGATTTCCTCGCGCATGCTCGAATTTCCCTTCATCGCCGACAGGCAGGCCTTCGCGCGGTGGCGCGCGGCCCCCGATAACTGGCGCCTCCTCGTCAGTGAGATCGCACGGGCGGAGACCTTCGCCACGGGCGAGCTGACGCCGTTCCGGACCGGGACGAACCTCGTCGTCGACCTAGGCGGCTGCGCCGTCCTGAAGCTGTTTCCGCCCCTCTACTGCAGCCAGTTCGTCTCCGAGCGGGCGACGCTGCGCCTCCTGGGCGAACGCCTCTCCGTGCCCGTTCCCGGGATCATCGCCGAGGGCGAGCGCGACGGCTGGTCCTACCTCATCATGACCCGCCTGCCCGGCATTCTCGGGTCGGAGGCCTGGCCGGCCCTGCCCGAGGCCGAGAAGGTGCGAATCCTCGCCGAGATCGGCCGCACGATCGTGGAGATGCAGGCGATCCCGCCCGGCGACCTCGTCGGCCTCGAGCCCGCATGGCCGGATTTCGTCGCGCAGCAGGCGGCGGGCTGCATCGAGCGGCATCGCCGGAACGGCCTCGCCCCGCATCTCCTGGTCGGCTTGGAGGACCTGCTGCGGCAGGTGCCCGCCGTCATCCCCCTCGACGCGGAGCCGGTGATCCTCACGGGCGAGTGGATCCCCGAGAATTTCCTCCTCGCCGAGACGGACGGTCGTTGGCGGCTCGCGGCCCTGATCGACTTCGGCGACGTGATGACTGGTTGGCGCGAGTACGACCTCCTCGGTCCGAGCGCCTTCATGTGCGCGGGCCTGCCCGATCGCGTCGGGAGCCTGATGTGGGGATACGGTCTTCGACCGGAGGACGTGGACGCCGCCATGCGGCGGCGCCTGCTGACGCTGATGCTGCTGCACCGCGCGAGCGACCTGCGGAACGTCGCCATCGACGGATGGGAAACTCGCGTCGGTTCGCTTGCCGATCTGGAAACCGTCGTCTGGCCCTCATAGAGCGGGATCTGATCCCCGCCGCGGTGCCTCAGGCCGCCCGCACCGTGTCGAGGAAGCGGGCCACCTCGGCCGAGAGGTGCTCGGACTGGCGCGACAGCTCGGAGGCCGCGCCCAGCACCTGGCTCGCCGCAGCACCGGTCTCGTCGGCGGCCCGCGCCACGCCGGCGATGTTCGTCGTCACCTCGCCGGTGCCGGCGGCCGCCTGGGACACGTTGCGGACGATCTCCTGGGTCGCCGCGCCCTGCTCCTCGACGGCCGCGGCGATCGAGGTCGCCACGCCCGAGATCTCCTCGATCCGGGCGGTGATCCCGCTGATCGCGCCGACCGCCTGGCCGGTCGAGGCCTGGATCGCCGCGATCTGGCCGGTGATCTCCTCCGTCGCCTTCGCGGTCTGGCCGGCGAGCTCCTTCACTTCCGCCGCCACCACCGCGAAGCCGCGGCCGGCCGCCCCGGCGCGGGCCGCCTCGATCGTGGCGTTCAGCGCCAAGAGGTTGGTCTGGGCGGCGATCGACGAGATCAGCCCGACCACGTCGCCGATGCGGGCGGTCGCCTCGGTGAGCGCCCGCACCTGCGCGGCGCTCTCGCCGGCCTCGGCGACGGCGGCGCCGGCCAGCCGCGCCGAGCCGTCGACCTGGCGGCCGATCTCCTGGACCGAGGCGCCGAGCTCCTCCGCCGCCGCGGCCACGGTGCCGACATTCGCGGCGGCCTGGGTCGCGGCCGCCGCGACGCTGCCCGACTGGCCGGCGGTCTCCTGCGCGGTGAGGGTCATGGTCTGGGCGGTGGCCTGCAACTCGGTGGCGGAAGCCGTGACGGCGCCGACGATGCCGCCGACCGCCCGCTCGAAGGCGTCGGCCATCTCGCGCATCGCCTGGCGGCGCTGCGCCTCGGCCCCGGCCCGGGCGAGCGCGGTCTCGTCCTCGAGCTGGCGGGTGCGGATCAGGTTGTCGCGGAACACCGCGAGGGCGCCGGCCATCGCGCCGAGCTCGTCCCGGCGGGCGGCGCCGGGAATCGCGGTCCCGGCATCGCCCTCCGCGAGGCGGCGCATCGCGCCGGTCATCTCGCCGAGGGGCCGGACGATGCGCAGAAGGCAGAACAGCACCGCCGCGAAGGTGACGAGGACGGCGACCGCGAAGGTCGCCACGGTGATGCGGCTGGCCTCGGCCCGCTCGGCCCGGGCGGCCTCGCCCGCCTGGGTTCCGGCGGCGGCGTTGATCCCGACGAGCTTGCCGGTGGTATCGATCGTCGCCCGGTAGGTTGCGTTCATCGGGCCGCGGAAGAAGGCGCCGATCTCGGCCTGGCTCGGCAACTCCTTGAGGCGGGCCCAGTCGGCCCGGAACGCCGAGACCTTCGCCGTCAGCTCGCCGAAGGTCTCCTGCTCGGCGGGCGAGCTGATCAGCGTGCGGTAGCGCGTCATCCGCTCGCCCAACGCCGCGTCCATCTCGGAAAAGCTCTTGGCCGAGAGCGCCTTCTCGGCTTCGGCCTCGGCCGAGATGAAGCGGAACTGCCAGAGCCGGGCGCGCATCACCAGGGCGTTGATCGCATGGGCCTCGTTGATCGAGGGCATCGCGTCGTCGGCGAGCTTGGCGATGCGGGTCTCGATCGAGTCGAGCTTCCACAGGGAGACGCCGCCCTGCGCCAGGGTCAGCAGCAGGAGGATCCCGAACAGGCCGGTCAGGCTGCTCTTCAGGGACATGCGCATGGAACGGATCGCCAGTGATCGGACAGAACAGGAGGACCCTGTTGTCGCTTCGGTATCGCTAAATTTCTGTTAATGGATCCAAATCCTGTGATAACCAGATAGCGTCGTATTGCAACGATGCTTCAACTTGCGAAATGCCTGGCTATCCCGCCATGACCCTGCGAAAGGGACGGGTTGCGCGAGCCGTCGTCTCATGATCCTTCCGCCTGCCGCAGGGTCGGGCGCGGCGGGGCCGGCTCCACCCCTCCCTCTCCGACCTTTCGCCACTGGATTTCCGCCCCCGTCCCGTGCGACCCCGGGGATCCCGGCCGGGATCTCCTGACCGGGATCGGCGGAGCCGCGAGCCGCCGGCCGTCCCTCGCGGCCGCGATACGAGAGCAGTGCCCGATCGCAACGCGATCGGGCACTGCTCTCGATTCTTGATTTTGTCACATTTTCTTCGACGAACCGGTATCCACTTCGTCGGAAAATGCTCGAGAACGACCGGGAGCGACGCCGATGATGCCCGAACTGCGCGTGCTGTACTTCGAGGATTTGAGCGTCGGCCTGTCCGAGACGCTGTCCAAGACCATCGCGGCCTCCGACGTGGTCGGCTTCGCCGAGATCACCGGCGACCGCAACCCGATCCACCTCTCGGAGCACTTCGCCGCCCGCACGCCGTTCGGCACCCGCATCGCCCACGGCCTCTACACCGCCGGGCTGATCTCGGCGGTGCTCGGCACCCGCCTGCCCGGCCCGGGCGCGGTCTATATCAGCCAGAGCCTCAACTTCCGCGCCCCCGTGCGCATCGGCGACACCGTCGACGTCACCGTGGAGGTGGCCGAGCTGGTGCCGGAGCGACGCCGCGCCCGCCTGACCTGCATCTGCGCCGTCAACGGCGAGACGGTGCTCGACGGCGAGGCCCTGGTGAAGGTGCCGACGAGGGCAGAGGCCGATCCGCTGGCCGCCCGCAAGGGGTGAGCGAGTTCCGGGGTTGATGGACGTCCGGGCGCGAGGTAGCCCGGCCCGGTGATGACCCCGATCCCGATCGACGACCCGGACGACCCGCGGCTCACCGCCTACACGCGGATGCGCGAGCGCGACCTCGTCGGCCGCGAGGGGCGCTTCATTGCCGAGGGCGAGGTGGTGCTGCGGGTACTGCTCTCGAGTGTCGCCCGGTTCCGGATCGAGTCGGTGCTCGTCTCGCCCGAGCGCCTGCCCGGGCTGGCGCCGGCGCTCGACGGCCTCGACGCGCCGGTCTACCTCGCCGCCAAGGGCGTGATGGGGGCGGTGGCGGGCTTTCCGATCCATCGCGGCGTGCTGGCGGTGGGCCTGCGCGGGCCGGAGCCGTCGCCGGACGCCCTGGTGCCGGCGGGCCCGGCCCTGCTCGTCGGCCTCGTGGGGCTCGCCAACCACGACAATGTCGGCGGGATTTTTCGCAATGCCGCCGCCTTCGGGGCCGACGCGGTGGTCCTCGACGGCGAGACCTGCGATCCGCTCTACCGCAAGGCGATCCGGGTCTCGGCCGGCACGAGCCTGACGATGCCCTTCGCCCGGGTGCCGAGCGGCGACGACCTTCTGGCCCTGTGCGAGCGCCATGAACTCGTCCCGGTCGCCCTCTCGCCGCGGGGCGAGGACATCACGACCCTGCCGCCCCTGCCCCGCGCGCTGCTGCTGCTCGGCACGGAAGGGCCCGGCCTGCCCGAGGCGCTGATGGCCCGCTCCCGCCGGGTGGCGATCCCGATGGCGCCGGGGGTCGATTCGCTCAACGTCGCGGTGGCGGGGGCGGTGGCCTTGCACCGGCTCGGCGGCGGGCGGTTGGTGGGGAGCTGACGGTCGCCCGGCGCGCGATCAGGCCTTCCGCGCCCGATAACGTTCTGCCGCTCCGCCCAGAACGTCGTCGGCTGATACCAGCGGCTCCGCCCCAGCCGCCACCCGGCCGAAGACAGGAGCCACCTCCTCGCGCAGCCAGTGCTCCATGAGCGCGTCGCCGGTTCGCCCAGTGAGCGCCGCGCGGATCTTCGGGTAGCGAGCGGCTAACTCTTGTTGAACCGCAGCGACATCGATGCGCTCGGGCGTTGGGCGGGGTCTGAACGGCCGCTTGATGCGCTCTGTTGTCGTCGGAATCTCCTTCCGCGCCAAAGGTGCGGCACTGCAGTCCACTCGTCGGCGCATTATCCCGTCACACCCCAGGAAAATATCCACGCCCACCCCACCGCGACAATGCGCAGCCATTGCCGGCTCAAGGCCGCGCACCACAACTAGGCCGTACGCACGGGCACCCGTCGTCGGGTCAGGCAGGAGGTGGAGCGTTGTTGCAGCCGCGGGATGGGTACCGCACCCTGTCGGGGCGGCGGGCGGTGGTGGTCGGGGCGGGGCCGGGCGGCCTCGCGGTGGCGCTGATGCTCGCCCGCGACGGCGTGCAGGTGACGGTGATCGAGAAGGAGGGTACCGTCGGCGGGCGCACCCGGACGGTCACGGCGCCGGGCGGCTACAAGTTCGACATCGGGCCGACCTTCTTCCTCTATCCGCGCATCCTGGCCGACATCTTCGAATCCTGCGGCGAGCGGCTGGAGGACCACCTCACCCTCGAGCGGCTCGATCCCCAGTACCACCTCGTCTTCGAGGGCGGCGGCGAGATCCGGGCGACGCCGGACGTGGAGCGCCTCGAGGCCGAGATCGCCCGCATCGCGCCCCTCGACGCGAAGAACGTCCGCCGCTTCCTCGACGACAACCGCCACAAGCTCGCGGCCTTCATCCCGGTGCTGCAGCAGGCCTGCGATTCGCTGCGCAGCTTCGTCTCCCCGGCGATGCTGGCGGCGCTGCCGCTGCTGCGCCCGCACGCCACCGTCGACCGCGACCTGTCGCGCTACTTCAAGGATCCGCGGGTCCGCCTCGCCTTCTCGTTCCAGACGAAATATCTCGGGATGTCGCCGTTCCGGTGCCCGAGCCTGTTCACCATCCTGAGCTTCCTCGAATACGAGCACGGGGTCTATCACCCGGTGGGCGGCTGCGGCGCGGTCTCCGAGGCGATGGCCGGACTCGCCCGCCGCATGGGCGTCGAGATCAGGCTCGGCACCTCCGTCGACCGGGTGCTGTTCGAGGGCAAGCGGGCCGTCGGGGTCGAGGCCGGGGGCGAGCGCATCGGTGCCGACGCGGTCGTCATCAACGGCGACTTCGCCAAGGTCGTGCCCGAGCTGGTGCCCGAAGCGCGCCGCCCGCGCTGGCGGAACGCCAAGGTGGAGAAGGCCCGCCTCTCCTGCTCGACCTACATGCTCTATCTCGGCATCGAGGGATCGATGCCCGAGAGCCTCGGCCACCACACCATCCTCCTGTCGGAGGATTACGCCCGCAACATCCGCGAGGTCTCCGACGGGGTGCTGCCGATGCAGCCCTCGATCTACGTCCAGCATGCCGGCTACACCGACGGCGGCATGGCGCCCCCGGGCCATACCAGCCTCTACGTGCTGGTGCCGGTGCCGAACCTGCGCGCCGGGATCGACTGGGCCACGGTCGGCCCGTCCTACCGCGCCCTGGTGCTCAAGCGGCTGGAGAAGCTCGGTCTCCACGACATCGAGTCGCGCATCCGCTACGAGCGCGTGGTCGACCCGACCCAGTGGCGCGACGAGTTCGCGGTGCACGAGGGCGCGACCTTCAACCTGTCGCACGACCTCGGCCAGATGCTCTACTTCCGGCCCCACAACCGCTTCGGGCCCGGGCTCTACCTCGTCGGCGGCGGCACCCATCCGGGCTCCGGCCTGCCGGTGATCTACGAGGGCGCCCGCATCACCGCGCGGCTGATGGCCGAGGACCTGGCCCTGCAGAAGGTGCCCTCCCGCGGCATGCCGCTCAGCCCCGCCGCGAGCCTCGGGGAAGCCTCGTGAGGCGCCCGGAGCATTGTCCGACGAAGTGGATGCCGGTTCGTCGCAGACAAGGCGACACAGCCAAAGGGCGAGGACAGCGTCCGATTGCAGCCCGATCGGACGCTGTCCTCGCCGTCGCCGCCCTCCTCGCCGTGCTGGCTGCGCCGGCGGCGGCGGCGAGCCTCTCGGTCGAGGTCGACGGGGTCGAGCCGGGGGCCGGCCGGGTCTTCGTCGCGCTCTGCACCGGATCGCTCGCCGAGGAATCCTGCCGCATCGGCCAGAGCGGCCCGGCCGTGGCCCAGAGCCTGCGCTTCGGCTTCTCCGACGTACCGCCGGGCACCTACGCGGTGGCGGCATTCCAGGATGTCGACGGCGACGGCCGCCTCGGACGCACGGGCTTGGGCCTGCCGACCGAGCCCTACGGCTTCTCGAACGGCGCCGGCCGCCGGGGCCGCCCGGACTTCTCCGCCGCCGCCTTCCGCCTCGCAGAGCCCGGCACCGCCTTGCGGGTGCGGCTCACCCGCGCCCTGCCGGCGCGGTAGGCGCCGGGCTAAAACATGCCCCCGGATGGCACTCCCTCGGAATGCCGCAAAGCTCTGCTGTTCTGACGGCATGATGCCAGATGCAGCGGCGCGCGTCCGCGACCTCGCCTTCTCGTACCGCAACCGCCGGGTTCTCGATCGCATCGACCTCGTCCTGGCGCGGGGCGAGACCGTGGCGTTGCTCGGCCCCAACGGCGCGGGCAAGACCTCGCTGATGCGGCTGCTCGCCGGCCGCCTCGTCCCGGACAGCGGCAGCGTGCGGGTGTCGGGGGGCGATCCCGCGCGCGAGGCCGGGGTGCGGCGCGCCATCGCCTGGGTGCCGCAGGAGATCGCCCTCTACCCGCGCCTGACCGTGCGCGAGAACCTCGAAGTGTTCGCCCGCCTCGCCGGCTTGCCCCGGCCGGCGCGGGAGCCGGCGGTGGTCCGGGCGCTGGCGCGGACGGGGCTCGAGGAGGCGGCGGGCCGCCTCGTCGGGGTGCTCTCCGGCGGCTACCAGCGCCGGGCCAACATCGCGGTGGCGCTGCTTGCCGAGCCCGCCCTCGTCCTCCTCGACGAGCCGACGCAAGGGGTCGACCAGGCCGCCCGGGCGGCGATCCACGCCGTGCTCGAAGGCCTGCCCGCGCGCGGCGCCGCCGTGCTGATCGCCACCCACGACTTCGCCGAGGCCGAGCGCCTGGCCGACCGGGTCCTGGTGCTCCAGGACGGCGCCTTGCGCCTCGACGGGCGCCTCGCCGACCTGCTCGCCGGCCTGCGGGCCGGGCCCCCCGAGCACGAGGTGGCGCTCGCCGAGGCTGCCGGCCCGGCCGCCGCCGCCGCTTTGCGCCAGGCGGGCTTCCACCCGGCCTCCCCTCTGACGTGGCGGGCGACCTGGCGCGCCGGCGACGCGGTGGCGGGCGGGCGCGACGGTGCGGCCCTGCTGGCGCACCTGCGCCGCCACGGCGTGCCGGTGCGGGAGATCCGGGTGCGCGAGCCGGGCCTCGATGGGCTCTACCGCGACGTGACGGCGGGGGAGCCGCCCGGCGGTCCCGTCCCCGCCCCCGCCGAGGTCCCCGCATGATCGTCGCCGCGTTCCGGGTGATGCTGCTCACCCTGTGGCGCGACCGCGCCGCCCTGGTGATGGCCTTCGTGCTGCCGACCGTGATCTTCTGCGTCTTCGCGGCGATCTTCTCCGGCGCCGTCGGCGAGCGGATCCGCATCCAGGTCGGACTCCTCGACCAGGCCCGAACCGCCACGACCGGCCGCCTCGTGACCGCGCTCCAGGCCGATCCGGCCCTGCGCATCGCGCTCCTCGACGGCGATCCCGTGGCGGCGGTGCGCCGGGGCGAGGTCGACGTGGCCCTGGTGCTGCGCGGCGACCTCGCGGCGGGAAGCGGCGCCAGCGACGCGCCGATCCTCGTCGTCGAGAGCCCGGCCCGGGCGCTCGCCACCCCGATCGCGCTCGGCCAGGTGCAGCGGGTGCTCAACGAGGCGCTGCCCGACGTGGTCCTGTCGCGGGTCGTCGCCGACGTCGAGCGCACCGGCAAGATCGGCCCGGACGAGCGCGCCTTCCTCGACAAGGCCTTCGCCGAGAGCCGCGAGAAGCGCGAGGCCTTCTCCTTCGCCGCCCTGGTGGCGCGCGTCTCGACGGCGGAGGGACACGGCGGGAATGCGCGCGTCGCCTATTACGCCGGGGCGATCGCGGCGGTGTTCCTGCTCTTCGCCGCCATGCAGGGCGCCCTGTCGCTCGTCGAGGAGCGCCAGTCCGGCATCGCCGACCGCCTCGCCGCCGCCCCCGGCGGCCTGCCGGTGGTGGTGCTCGGAAAGTTCCTGTTCCTGGTGCTCCAGGGGATCGTGCAGGGGGCGCTGATCTTCGGGGCGGCGGCGCTCCTCTACGGCGTCTCGATCGGGCCGCACGCCGCGTCCTGGCTCGTCACCGGGGTGCTGGTCGCCGCCATGGCGGCGGGCTTGGGGCTCGCCGCCTGCGCGGCGGCGCGCACCCGCCAGCAGGCCCATCTCGTCTCGACTTTCGGGGTGCTGCTGCTCTCGGCGGTCGGCGGCAGCATGGTGCCGCGCTTCCTGATGCCGCCCTGGCTCCAGAGCCTCGGCTGGCTCACCCCCAACGCCTGGGCGATCGAGGCCTACCAGGCGGCGCTGGCCGAGGGCGCCGGTGCCGCCTGGCCGGCCTGGACGGTGCTGGCGGGGCTCGCCGTCGCGGGCCTGGGCACGGCGCTGGCGCTGACGGCGCGGCCGGCCCCCGGCCCGCCGCGGGCCTGAGCGAAGCCGACTTCCGGAAGATTCCTTCCGAAAGTCGTATCAGCCCTTCAGCCGCTTGTTGCACTCCGAGTAGTAGCCGCCGCCCTTCTCGATCCAGTTCAGGCCGCCGTTGCCGGCGCCGCCGGCCGCCTTGTTGGCGTTGTACTGGTCGAGGCAGGTGTGCTGGCGGGCGCTGCCGGCCGGCTCCTTGGCGTATTTCGGCGAGACGGCGGTGGGGAAGACCGCGCCGGCGGCCGGGGCGTGCTGGCCGGCCGGCGCCGCGGTGGCGGGAGCCTGGGCCGCGGGCTTGACCGGGATGGCGGGCGGGTTCGGCGGCGGCGCCTGGTTCGGACGCGCCGCGCCGGGGCCGAACGGGTTCGGGGCGGGCGCCGTCGTCTGGGCGTGGGCCGGGGCGGCGAGCGCGCCGAGGAGGAGCAGGGAGGCGAGGGAGAGGCGCATCGTCGATCGATCGGGTGTCCGGATTCGGATGGCCCCAGCTTAGCAGCACCGCGGCCCCGGGGCGACACCTGCCGCTGCGGGAACCGTGCCGCAGCGACGGCCGGCGGCGCTTACGCCTTGCGGGGGGAGGCCTCTCCCTTTTGCGGCGCTTCGCCGAGGCGCCGGGACGGTTAAGCAGGGCGCCGGCCCGACCACGCGTCCGGCCGATCCGGGAGTGGGACGACCGATGCTGATCGCCGCCAGCGCCCTCTTGATCCTCTTCGCCTGGTTCGCCGGGCCGCGGCGCTTCGTCGAGGCGGTGCTGCTGACGCGCTCGGCCCTCGATCCCGTCTTCGATATGACCAAGACCGGCGGCCTCGAGGATATGGGGGTCGGCGCGTCGGTGAACCTCGCGGTGCTGGCGGTGGCGGTCGCCTGCGTGGTGACCCGGCCAAGGGTCAGCACGGCGCCGACCGCTGCCCTGTGGCTGCCGCTCCTCCTGGTCTGCTTCGTCTCGTCGCGGTTCGCCCCCGATCCCGGCACCGCGATCCGGCTGGTGATGCTGCTGGCGACCCACGCTGCCTTCTGCCTTCTGGCCTTCTATTTCGTGCGCGACCTCGCCGACCTGCGCCGCTTCCTGCTGCTCATCGTCGCCGGCTCGATCGGGCCGACGCTCTATGCGGGGTTGCAGCTCGCCATGGGCTGGGCGGAGTTCGGCGAGGACGGGATCCGGGTCTACAGCAGCTTCCCGCACCCCAACATCTACGCCTTCTACCTGATGACGGTCCTGGCTGTCGTCCTGACGCTGCTCGCGGGCAGGAGCTTCGCGCTCACGCCACGGCTGCGCCGGGCGCTCGTCCTCTACGTCCCGGTCCTGCTCGCGCTGCTCTTGCTCACCAAGACCCGCAGCGCCTGGGCCGGGGCCGGCCTGATCCTCGTCACCCACGGTCTCCTCTTCGACCGGCGCACCCTGCTCTACTTCCTGGGTCTGCCGGTGGCGCTGCTGGCGGTGCCGGAATTCGCCGAGCGCCTCGCCGACCTACAGCAGGGCAACACCATGGACGCCTACGAGAAGCTGAACTCGTACGCCTTCCGGTTGCTGCTGTGGCAGGGTGCCATGACCTGGTTCTGGGAGCGCCCGCTCTTCGGCTGGGGCCTGTCGAGCTTCGGGCATTACGTGGCACAGTTCGTTCCGCTGCGGCTCGAGAACGACACCATCGATTCGCACAGCGTCTACGTGCAGTTCCTGTTCGAGACCGGGGTGATCGGCTTCCTCGCCTATCTCTGGCTCTACGCGCGGTTGCTCGCCCAGATCGGACGGCTGATCGCCCGCGGCGAGCGCTGGGCCTGGATGCTCCTGGCGATGACGGCCGGCTACCTGTCGATGGCCTATTCGGACAACATGCTCTACTATCTGATCCCCACTTGGTACATGTGGTTCGTCCTCGGCGGCGCCTGCGCGGTGCTGGGGCAGCGCCGGGCGGTGCACCGGCGGCCGGTGGCGCTGCCGGCCTGAGAACCCTGGAGCCTCACCCGATCGCACCGCGATCGGGTGAGGCTCCCGGTCTTTGATCTTGCAGCATTGCCTGCGGCGAACCGGCATCCCCTTCGTCGGACAAGGCTTCAGCCCGGACCCGCCTCAGCGCAGGTGGAAGGCGATCCAGAGCACCGCGAAGGCGACGAATCCGGCGATGAGCCAGCGCATCAGGCGCGCGACGAGGCGCTTCCCGGCCGGTGTCACCGGCCTCTCACTCGGACGAGCGGAGGGCGGCCGCGCCCGCGATGATGGTGGCGAGCGCGGCGGAGCCCAGACCGTCCTGCAGGGCCCGCACCGGCTCGTCCGGCATCGCCAGCCACCACAGGGCGGCCGTGGCCGCGATGCACACGGCGATGGCGCCGAGGATTCCCCGCTCGATCGCGCTCAAGACCCGCCTCCACTCCGTCGGGCGCACAAGCGCCCCTCGTCCCGCCCGGGTCCCCTACGCCAAGCCGGGCGGCTTGGACAGCGCCCCCCGGCGGTCCCGGCCGGATGGCGCGGGGCGTGACGCCCGGCTGCAACGGTCGCGTCCCCGATACCGGCCCCTAACCCCCGCCCCGGTTCCTCCGCGTCCGCTCCGGATTGAATTCCCCCGCAGCATCATGAATTTCAACCACGGATGATTCGGCCCTGCCGGAGAATCGTGCCCCTAAAGCCGGCCCGGAGGGGGCGCGGCGGGCCGCGGAGACGGTGATGGCGAAGCCCCTGGTCGTTGAGATTCCCCACCAGATCGGCCGGGTCGAGGCGCGCCGGCGCATCGAGTCCCGCCTGGGCCAGGGCCGGGAACTCGTCCAGAAGGCCGGTCTCACGATGCAGGATCCGGTCTGGGACGGCGATACCCTCGCCTTCGTGGTCGGCGCCATGGGCCAGACGGTCAGCGGCACCATCGCGGTCGAGGACACGGCCGCCCGGGTCGAGGTCCGCCTGCCGCTGCTGCTCGGGGTCTTCTCCGGCAAGGTCCGCGAGGTCATCGCCGAGAAGGGCGGGGAACTCCTGGCGGCCTGACCCTCGCGGCCCGGCCGCCGGGACCGGGCCTTGATGGAATCCTGATATCGCGGCCCGTCCGGCCGCATCGCTTTCCCCCTGTCCCCGGTCGCAGAGATCCCCGGTCGAGGCGCGTCGCCGGGGACACGCGATGGATGGGATTGACGACCGGTGCGCGCGGGCCGCGCCGAGCGGGATGTTGCGCCGCGTCCGGCCTCCGGGCGACGGGGCGCGGCGGCCGGCCCTGGCCCCCGTGCGCGCCGCCTGCCGGCTCTGCGGGTTCTTCGTCCACGGTTTCCTGAACGGCACCACCTGCGTGCTGCGGATCGACGGGCGGGCGCTCCAGGCCGCCTGCGAGGCCGCCGGCAGTGAGGCTCACGCCTGCGCCGGCCTGCGGGAGGCGGTCCGGGCCGCGCGCCGCCCCTGATCCCGCCCGTCTTTATGCGGCCTTGATACCGCGCCCCCCGCGCCCCTCTCGAATCCCTATGCGTTCGGGTGGATCTCCAGGACCGGGACCGTGGCTCACGGTCCGGTTCGATTGCGGCGGCGCCCGTCACTCCCCGCGCCGCCCGGCGGGGACACCCATGTTCGATTTCCTGATGCTGGCGGGGGCTTTGAGCTTCTTCGCCCTGTCCCTCGGCTACGTCGCCTTGTGCGAACGCCTGTGAGGAGGCCCGCGATGACCCTCGATTACGGGCTCGGCGGCCTGATGACCCTCGGGCTGCTCGCCTATCTCGCCTACGCCCTCGTGCGGCCCGAGCGGTTCTAGAGGAGGCACATCCCATGACTCTCTCGGGCTGGCTCCAGATCGCGCTGTTCTGCGCGATCGTCCTCGCCCTGGTGAAGCCGCTCGGTCTCTACATGACCCGGGTCTTCACCGGCGCGCGCACCCCCCTCTCGCCCCTGCTGCGCCCGGTCGAGCGCGGCCTCTATCGCCTCGCCGGCATCGACGAGGCCCACGAGCAGCACTGGCTCGCTTACGCCGGCGCGATGCTGGTCTTCCACGCCGCCGGCTTCGTCCTGCTCTACGGGATCCTGCGGCTGCAGGGCCTCCTGCCGTTCAACCCCGCCGACCAGGGCGCGGTGGCCCCCGACCTCGCCTTCAACACGGCGGTCAGCTTCGTCACCAACACCAACTGGCAGAACTACGGCGGCGAGAGCACGCTCTCGTACCTGTCGCAGATGCTGGGGCTGACGCACCAGAACTTCCTCTCGGCGGCGACCGGCATCGCGCTCGCCGTGGCGCTGATCCGCGGCTTCTCCCGGGCGTCCGCCCGCACGGTGGGCTCGTTCTGGGTCGACCTGACCCGCTGCACCCTCTACGTGCTGCTGCCGCTCTGCATCGTCACCACCCTGTTCCTGGTCTGGCAGGGCGTGCCGCAGACCCTCGCACCCTACGCCGAGGCCACGACGCTCGAGGGCGGAAAGCAGACGATCGCGCTCGGCCCCGTGGCGAGCCAGGTCGCGATCAAGATGCTCGGCACCAATGGCGGCGGCTTCTTCAACGCCAACGCCGCCCACCCGTTCGAGAACCCGACCGCGCTCTCGAACCTGATCCAGATGGTGTCGATCTTCGGCTTAGGCGCCGCCCTCACCAACGTGTTCGGCCGCATGGTCGGGGACGAGCGCCAGGGCTGGGCGATCCTCGCCGCGATGGGCGTGCTGTTCCTCGCCGGCACCGCCATCACCTACGGGGCGGAAGGCGCCGGCAACCCGCTCCTGAACGCGCTGGGGCTCCAGGGCGGCAACCTCGAGGGCAAGGAGCTGCGCTTCGGCATCCCCGGCTCGGCCCTGTTCGCGGTGGTGACGACGGCCGCCTCCTGCGGCGCGGTCAACGCCATGCACGACGCCTTCACGGCGCTCGGCGGCCTGATCCCGCTCGTCAACATGCAGCTCGGCGAGATCATCGTCGGCGGTGTCGGCGCCGGGCTCTACGGCATGCTGGTCTTCGTGGTGGTGGCGATCTTCGTCGCCGGCCTGATGGTCGGGCGCACGCCGGAATATCTCGGCAAGAAGATCGAGGCGCGCGAGGTCAAGATGGCGATGCTCGCCATCCTCTGCCTGCCGCTGATGATGCTCGGCTTCACCGCGCTCGCCACCGTGCTGCCGGCGGGGCTGGCGGGGCCCGCCAATGCCGGCCCGCACGGCTTCTCGGAGATCCTCTACGCCTTCACCTCGGCGGCGGCGAACAACGGCTCGGCCTTCGCGGGGCTGTCGGGCAACACCCCGTTCTACAACCTGACGCTGGGCGCCGGGATGCTGGTCGGGCGGTTCTTCGTCATCATCCCGGCGCTCGCCATCGCCGGCTCGCTCGCCGCGAAGAAGACGGTACCGGCCTCCGCCGGGACCTTCCCGACCCATGGTGGCCTGTTCGTCGGGCTCCTCGTCGGGGTGATCCTGATCGTCGGCGGCCTGACCTTCTTCCCGTCGCTGGCGCTCGGGCCGATCGTCGAGCACCTGGCGGGCGCGGCCGGCCAGACCTTCGCGGCGGCGGGGGGCTGACCATGACCACCGCTCACGCCGCCCGCCTCCGCCGCGGGCTCGCCCGGCACCGGCCGCGCTCCGGCCCGCGCCCCGACCGGTCGGCTTTGCGACCCTGCGACATCGTCCTGGCGCTCACCGGCCTCGCCCTGCTCGGCTCCGGCGCTCTCTGGGCGGCGATCATGCTCGGCGGCGCGGCGCTGGCGCCCTGACCTCACCCGACGATCCCGGCGGCGCCTGAGCGCCGCCGTCCTCCCGCCTCATCCGGATCCCAGGATCATGGCCCAGTCCCAAAAATCCTCCCTCCTCAGCGCCGCCCTGATCGGGCCGGCCTGCCTCGGCGCGGTCACCAAGCTCGACCCGCGCCAGATGGTGAAGAACCCCGTCATGTTCGTGGTCGAGGTCGTGGCGGCCTTCACCACGATCCTGTTCCTCCGCGACTTGGTCACCGGCGGCCAGAACCTCGTCTTCACCGGCCAGATCATCCTCTGGCTGTGGTTCACCGTGCTGTTCGCCAACTTCGCCGAGGCGGTGGCGGAAGGGCGCGGCAAGGCGCAGGCCGATTCCCTGCGCCGCACCCGCACCGAGACCACCGCGAAGCTGCTCGCCGGCCCCGCCGCCGTGCCCGGCGGCCCGCGCGAGGGCTACGCGACCGTGCCGGGGGCCGGGCTCAAGGTCGGCGACGTGGTGCTGGTCGAGGCCGGCGACGTGATCCCGTCGGACGGCGAGGTGATCGAGGGCATCGCCTCGGTCAACGAGGCGGCGATCACCGGCGAATCCGCCCCGGTGATCCGCGAATCCGGCGGCGATCGCTCGGCGGTGACCGGCGGCACGCAGGTGCTCTCCGACTGGATCCGGGTGCGGATCACGGCCGCCGCCGGCGCGACCTTCATCGACCGGATGATCGCGCTGGTCGAGGGCGCCTCCCGGCAGAAGACCCCCAACGAGATCGCCCTCAACATCCTGCTCTCCGGCCTCACCATCGTGTTCGTGTTCGCGGTGGGTTCGATCCCGAGTTTTTCCGCTTACGCCGGCGGCGCGATCCCCCTCGCCGTCCTGGTGGCGCTCTTCGTCACCCTGATCCCGACCACGATCGGCGCGCTGCTCTCGGCGATCGGCATCGCCGGCATGGACCGGCTGGTGCGGTTCAACGTGCTCGCCATGTCCGGCCGCGCCGTCGAGGCGGCGGGCGACGTCGACACGCTGCTCCTCGACAAGACCGGCACGATCACGCTCGGCAACCGCCAGGCGACGGAGTTCCGCCCGGTCCGCGGCATCACTGCCGGCACGCTGGCGGATGCGGCGCAACTCGCCTCGCTGGCCGACGAGACGCCGGAGGGCCGCTCGATCGTGGTGCTCGCCAAGGAGGCCCACGGCATCCGCGCCCGCGACATGGGAAGCCTCGCCGCCACCTTCGTGCCCTTCACCGCCCAGTCGCGGATGTCGGGCATCGACCTCGACGGCTCGTCGATCCGCAAAGGCGCGGTCGAGGCGGTGATCGCGAGCCTGGACTCCGCCCCGTCCCTCGTCGGCGCCGGTAGCGCGGCCCGGGTGCTGCAACCCCGCCTCGATCCGGCGGCGGCCCAGGAGGTGCGCGGGATCGCCGAGGAGATCGCCAAGGCCGGCGGCACGCCGCTGGCGGTGGCCCGCGACGGCAAGCTCCTCGGGGTCGTGCACCTCAAGGACATCGTCAAGGGCGGCATCGCTGAGCGCTTCGCGGAACTCCGCCGGATGGGCATCCGCACGGTGATGATCACCGGCGACAACCCGATGACCGCGGCGGCCATCGCCGCCGAGGCCGGCGTCGACGACTTCCTCGCCCAGGCCACCCCCGAGGACAAGCTGGCGCTGATCCGCAAGGAGCAGGCTGAAGGAAAGCTCGTGGCGATGTGCGGCGACGGCACCAACGACGCCCCGGCTCTGGCCCAGGCCGATGTCGGCGTGGCGATGAACACCGGCACGGTGGCGGCCCGCGAGGCCGGCAACATGGTCGACCTCGATTCCGACCCGACCAAGCTCATCGAGATCGTCGAGATCGGCAAGCAGCTGCTGATGACCCGCGGCGCGCTCACCACCTTCTCGATCGCCAACGACGTGGCGAAGTACTTCGCCATCATCCCGGCGATGTTCGTCGGGCTCTACCCCCAGCTCCAGGCCCTCAACGTGATGGGGCTGGCCTCGCCCCAGAGCGCGATCCTGTCGGCGATCATCTTCAACGCGCTGATCATCGTGGCGCTGATCCCGCTCGCCTTGCGCGGGGTGAGCTACCGCGCCGTCGGCGCCGCTGCGTTGCTGCGGCGCAACCTCCTGATCTATGGTCTCGGCGGGATCGTGGTGCCGTTCGCCGGCATCAAGGTGATCGACCTCGCCGTGAGCGCCCTCCACCTGGCTTGATTGGATACCGCCATGCTCCGGCACCTCCGCCCCGCCCTCGTGCTCCTCACCGGCCTGACCTTGGTCACCGGTCTCGCCTACCCGCTCGCCATGACCGGCCTCGCCGGGCGCCTGTTTCCGGCGCAAGCCGAAGGCAGCCTCGTCCGCGCTCCCGACGGCACGCCGATCGGCTCCGCCCTCATCGGGCAGAGCTTCACCAGCCCGCGCTACTTCCACGGCCGCCCTTCGGCGACCGTGGCGCCCGATCCGGCGGACGCCGCGAAGACGGTGGCGGCGCCCTACAACGCCGCCAATTCCGGCGGCGCCAATCTCGGGCCGACCAACCCGGCGCTGATCGACCGGGTGAAGGCCGACATCGCGGCCCTCAAGGCGGAGAACCCCGCCGACCCGGTGCCGCAGGACCTCGTCACCACCTCGGGCTCAGGCCTCGACCCCGACGTCTCGCCCGAGGCAGCCCTGTTCCAGGTGCCCCGGGTGGCGCGTGCCCGCGGCGTCCCGGAGGATGCGTTGCGCGCCCTCGTCGCCGGGCAGGTCCGGGAGCCGAGCCTCGGCGTTCTCGGCGAGCGCCGGGTCAACGTCCTCGCCCTCAACCGCGCCCTCGACGCCCAGGGTCGATGAGGGACGGCCTGCGTCCCTCGCGGGACGGCCTGCGTCCCTCGCCGGACGCTCTCCTGGCGCAGGCGCGCCGGGAGGCGCCCGGGCGCGGGCGCCTGAAAATCTTCCTCGGGGCGGCGCCGGGGGTCGGCAAGACCTACGAGATGCTGACCACGGCGCATGCGCGCTTGCGCGAAGGCGTCGACGTGGTGGTGGGCGTGGTCGAGACTCACGGCCGCCCCGAGACCGAAGCCCTGGTCGCCGGGCTCGAGGTGCTGCCGCGCCGCGCCGCCCCGTATGGCGGCGCGGCGCTCGCCGAGATGGATCTCGACGGGCTCATCGCACGCAAGCCCCGCCTCGCCCTCGTCGACGAGCTCGCCCACACCAACGCCCCGGGCTCGCGCCACCCCAAGCGCTACCTCGACGTCGAGGAGCTGCTCCAGGCCGGCATCGACGTCCACACCACCCTCAACATCCAGCACGTCGAGAGCCTGAACGACGTGGTGGCGCAGATCACCCGGATCCGGGTGCGCGAGACGGTGCCGGATTCGATCCTCGACCGGGCCGACGACATCGAGGTGATCGACCTCTCCCCCGGCGACCTGATCCAGCGCCTGCAGGAGGGCAAGGTCTACCTGCCGCACCAGGCCGAGCGGGCGCTCAAGCACTACTTCTCCCCCGGCAACCTCACGGCGCTCCGCGAGCTGGCGCTGCGCCGCACCGCCCAGCAGGTCGACGACCAGCTCGTCACCCACATGCGCGCCCACGCCATCCCCGGTCCCTGGGCGGCGGGCGAGCGGGTGCTGGTCTGCGTCAGCGAGGATCCGCGCTCCGCCGGGCTGGTGCGCTACGCCAAGCGCCTCGCCGACCGGCTGCGGGCGCCGTTCACGGCGCTCACGGTCGAGAGCCGGCGCAGCGCCCAGTTGAGCGAGGCCGAGCGCGACCGCATCGCCGACACCCTGCGGCTCGCCGAGCGCCTCGGCGGAGAGACCGCGACCCTGCCGAGCCAGGGCCGCATCGCCGATGACGTGGTGGGCTTCGCCCGCGAGCACAACGCCACCCACGTGGTGATCGGCAAGTCGACCCGCTCGCGCTGGTTCGAGCTTCTCAACGGCTCGGTGGTGCACGACCTCCTGCGCCGCTCCGGCCCGATCAGCGTCCACGTCGTGGCGGGCGAGGAGGTCGCAGGCGCGCCCGCCGCCCACAAGGGCGTGCCCACCGCAGCCCCGCCCCGGCCGAGCCTCCTGCCCTACGCGGCCGCCCTCGCGGCGGTCGGCGCCGCCCTGGGTCTGGGTCTCGCGCTGCAATCCTCCCTCGGCCACGAGAGCACCGACCTCGTCTTCCTCACCGCCGTCGTGGCGGTGGCGGTGCGCTTCGGGCTGACCCCGTCGCTCGCCGCGGTCCTGGCCTCGTCGCTCGCCTACAACTTCTTCTTCCTGCCGCCGCTCTACACCTTCACCATCGCCGATCCGACCAACGTCGTCGCGCTGTTCTTCTTCACCCTCGTGGCGGTGGTGGTCTCGAACCTCGCCGCCCGGGTGCGGGCCGAGGCGACGATCTCGCGCGCGCGCAGCAAGGCGACGGAGGCGCTCTACGGCTTCTCGCGCAAGCTCGCGGGCTGCGGCACCCTCGACGACGTGCTCTGGGCCACCGCCTACCAGATCGCCCTGATGCTGCGCCTGCGGGTGGTGCTGCTGCTGCCGCAAATGGACGGGGCGAACGCGGGGACCGTCACCGTGATGGCCGGCTACCCGCCGGAGGACTTCCTCGACGAGGCCGACCTCGCGGCGGCCAGGTGGACCTTCGACCACGGCCGCCCGGCGGGCCGCGGGGCCGACACCCTGCCGGGAGCCAAGCGCCTGTTCCTCCCCCTGCGCACCGGCCGCGGCATGGTCGGGGTGGTGGGGCTCGACGGCGACAAGCCGGGGCCGCTCCTCACCCCCGACCAGCGCCGCCTCCTCGACGCGCTCGCCGACCAGGGCGCGCTCGCCATCGAGCGGGTCCACCTCGTCGAGGATCTCGACCGCGCCCGGCGCTCGGCCGAGACCGACCGCCTGCGCCAGGCCCTGCTGTCGTCGCTCTCGCACGACCTCAAGACCCCGCTCGCCGCGGTGCTCGGCTCGGCCACGACCCTGCGCGACTTGCGCGACGCCCTCGACCCGGAGGCGACAGGAGACTTGCTCGCGACGGTGATCGACGAGGCCGAGCGGCTGAATCGCTTCATCGCCAACCTGCTCGACATGACGAAGCTCGAATCCGGGGCGCTGGCCCCGAACCTCGCTCCTCACGATCTCGGGGAGATCGTCGGCACGGCGCTCGAGCGGGCGGCCAAGATCCTCGCGCACCACCGCGTCGCGCTGGCGCTGCGGCCGGGCCTGCCGAGCTTGAGCCTCGACGCGGTGCTGATGGAGCAGGTGCTGTTCAACCTCCTCGACAACGCCGCCAAATACGCCCCCGAGGGCAGCCTCGTGCGGGTCGAGGGCTGGCGCGAGGGCGACGCGGTGGTCTTGCGGATCCTCGACGAGGGCGAGGGCATCCCGGCGGGCGACGAGGAGCGGATCTTCGACACCTTCTACCGGGTGAGGAAGAGCGACCGGGTCCGGGCCGGAACGGGGTTGGGGCTTGCCATCTCCCGCGGCTTCGTCGAGGCGATGGGCGGGCGGATCACCGCCCGCAACCGGGGCGACGGTCCCGGGGCCGCCTTCACCCTGATCGTCCCGGTGCCCCGCGCCGCCCTGGAGGACGCCGCGTGACCGACATCCGCATCCTGGTGATCGACGACGAGCCGCCGATCCGCCGGCTCCTGCGCGTGGGCCTCGGCAGCCAGGGCTACGCCGTGGCGGAGGCGCAAAACGGCCGTACCGCCCTGGAGCTTCTCGAGCGGGAGGCCTTCGCCCTGGCGATCCTCGATCTCGGCCTGCCCGACATCAAGGGCCACGAGCTCCTGGCCCGGATCCGCGCGGCGAAGCCCGACCTGCCGGTGATCGTGCTGTCGAGCCGCGACGACGAGGCCGGCAAGGTCGAGGCGCTCGACCTCGGGGCGGACGACTACGTCACCAAGCCCTTCGGCATGAACGAGCTGCTCGCCCGGATGCGCACGGCGCTCCGCCACCAGCTCGCGGTGGGCGGCGAGCGCCCGGTCTTCCGGGTCGGCGATCTCTCGGTCGACCTGGTGCGCCGCATCGTCCGGGTGGGCGAGCGCGAGGTGAAGCTGTCGCCGAAGGAATACGACGTGCTGCGCCTGCTCGTGCACCATGCCGGCAAGGTGCTCACCCACGCGCACCTGCTGCGCGAGGTCTGGGGGAGTGCGGCCGACCCGCAATATCTCCGGGTCTACGTGCGCCAGCTGCGCCAGAAGCTCGAACCCGAGCCCGAGCGCCCGCGCTACATCCTGACCGAGACCGGGGTCGGCTACCGGATGCGGGCGCCGGAGTGATACCAACGGTCGTTGAAAACGACCTTTGGTGCCGTTCTCGGATTTTCGCCAAGCCTTTGGCTTGGTGTCGAAAATTCGAGATAGGCCAACGGCCCCGTCGATCTCGGGCCTGCCCGAGATCGACGTTGATGCGTCAGCATCTTAGGCCGTTGGTATGAGGCGGCGCCTCGGCCGGTTCCGTCCCGGTCGCGTCCTCCGGCTCGACGGGCGGCGCGGCCTCGGGCGCGCGCCGCACCCAGGCGTCGAGGGCCCAGCCGATGCCGCGGCCGGCGACGGCCACGAAGGCCAGCGACCCGGCGAGGTGGAGGAAGAGCGGCGCGTCCGACGGGACGGGCAACGGGGTGGGCAAGGTGGCGGCTCCCTGGTTTCGCCGTACGAGACGACCGCCCCGGGCCGGCCGCCAGTGCTCCGGCGCCACAGCGCCCGGGATAGGCCGGGAACGTGGCGCCGCCCGAGGGGAGCGGCCCTGGCCGGGACGGCGGGTCGGTGGCGGCTGTGGTGGCGGCGCCTCGCTTCCGGGCGCCCGCGGGTGGCGGATGCGGGCTCGACTTCGCGAATCAGCGCGGCGCGGCGGCCGAGTGCGACAGGGCTCTCTGCGACGACGAGACCCCCGGCGACCAGGCTGCCGGCGACGGCAGCCTGACGGTCGCCGCCAGGGTCGCGCAGCAGCGGACAGGCAGCGGGCAATCCTCCCCGGTGCCGCGGTGGCAGGCGCGGCGGGCCGGCGGGGTGGAGTGCGCCTCGTCCGCCATAGCGGCCAGCAGCAGGTCCTCGTGATGGTATTCCAGGCCGAGCGACACGCGAATGCCGCGCAGGACATTCCGCTCGTGATCGGTCGGCAATCCGTTCCGCTCGCGGGTCTCGATCAATGATGCCTGCCGAACCGCTCGATCGCACGTCGTCCCGATGTTGCATTGGACTTGGGTGAGCAACGCCCGCGCGTCCATCGTGCCCCCTGCACTGTCGCCCCCGCGGATCTGTGACCGTCCGCGCTGTGGATAACTTGATCCAAACCGGTGCGGCTGGGGAGGGGTATGACCGTTAGATGAAGGCGCGGCCGACACGGCTGTGGCGGGCGGGCCACGCTCGGCCACCATGCTCCGTCGCGCCCCAGAAAAAGCCATGCTCGCCTGCTGTGTGGCCCCGACGGTTCGCTGAGCGCGAGAGCAGGATCCAATGACGCAGATTGCCGCCTTCCTGGTGTTCCTGGCCATGGGCGTGACCAACCTCCTGGCGGTGCAGGCCGGGCTGACCGCGGTGCTCGGCGTGCCGGTCCTCGTCGCCCTCGTGGTCGCGGTGCCGGTGTTCTACTTCCGCTTCGTCGGCTCCGCGGCGGGCATCGTCGGGGCGATCGTCGGCTGGCAGATGCCGGTGCCGCTGGCGGTGCTGCTGTTCTGCTGGCCGGTGCTGGTCTACGGCTTCCTGCGCGGCGGCGCCGAGGCCCGCAGCATCCTCGCCCGGCGCGCGGCCTGAGCCTCCGGCACGTCCGCAGCTTTCAGCGCTGCCGCAGCTTTCAGCGCTGCCGCACCACGGCGACGAGGTAGCGGCAGGGCCGCGCGCTCCGGTTGGCGAAGATGCAGTCGGCCGGCGCTCCGAGCGCCAGGCAGTCGCCGGGCTCGAGCACGTGGACGGTATCTCCCTCCCGGAAGGTCAGGGTGCCGTCGAGCATCCAGATCATCTGGCGCAGGAAGGCGTAGGACGCCGCCGGATACGCGACCTCGGCGCCGGCCGGCAGCTCCACCTCGGTCAGGTCGAGGGGATTCTCCGCCACCAGGGGCGAGACTTGCGGCGAGACCTGCCGACGTCGGTAGCCGGTCGCCGGATCGATCCAGACCGGCTGCGCCGCGGCGCGCGCGAGCTGGCCCGTCTCCCCCTCCGCCCGGGCCAACAGGGTCGAGAGGGTGAGCCCGAACGCCCCCGAGAGCCGTCCGAGCAGCACCGCGGTCGGGCTCGCCTCGGCCCGCTCGACCTTGCTGATCATCGCCTTCGAGACGCCGGAGCGGGCCGCGAGGTCGCCGAGCGACCAGCCCCGCGCCTCGCGCTCCAGCCGCAGCCGGCGCGCGAGGCCGTCGGTGGGATCGGGCGCGGGCATCGTCATGGCGCCCAGCCTATACGGCATTCGTGCGCCCCTCACCCGTGACGTTGCGGCAGAGGGCAAGGGGCGGGCGGCGTCATCCCCAGGTTTTTCGCCTAAGTCTTTGTCACGGACGCAATTTCCGTGAGAACGGGTGCATAGTGGCGCGATCGCGCCACGGGTGCGCGCAAGCGGGACGGTGGAGCGTGCGGGACGGAAGCGGGCATCTGCGGCTCGGCCTGGCGGCCCTCGGTGCCGTCGCGATCCCGTTCGCGGTGATCGCGGCCCTCGATCCGCGCATCGGCCTGCTGCGGCCGCGGCCGGCCCAGGACGCGGCCACCGGAGCGGCCACCGAGGCGGTTCCGGGCTCGGTCCCGATGCCGGCCCGCCTGCCGGACCGGCCCACGTCGGGCGAGGGGCCGGCCCCCGATCGGCCCTGCCCGGTCTGCGCGGGCGCTCCCGCAGGTCCCCCGATCCGCGGCACGCTTCAGGATCCGGACATCCAGATCCCCGACGTGGCGGCCGAGCGCAGGGCCCAGCGCGAGCGGCTGATCGGCTGGACCGCCCATCCCGACCGGGTCTCGGGCTCTGCCGCCGCCCTCGACCTCGTCGGCCTCGTCTTCACCGTGCCGCGCGAGCCGGGCGCCGGCTACCGCCCCCTGGCGGTCGACCTCGCCGGCGCGCCCGACCGCGCCGTGGTGCTGGTGGCCGAGCAGCCGCTCTCCGTCGCGCTCACCACCGCCCCGCCGGACCGCGCCGGGGCCCTGGGGCTGGAATCGAGCGCCGCCTTCGCCCTCGCGGAGGGCCGCCCGGACCGGCTCGCGGGCTTCCGCGCCCTGCCCTACGGCGCCGCCGAGGTCGCGCCGGTACTCGATCCGCTGCGCTTCGGGCCCGCGACCCTGCGCACCTTCTGCGCCTCCTTGCGGCTCTGGGCGGTGCAGTTCGGCCTGCCGGCCGCGCGCACCCGCTACACCCTGATCGAGAACCCGACCCGGATCGCGCTCGCGGGCGAGGCCGTGCGCACCGACGGCACGCCCCGCGGCCGGATCGCCGGCCGGCGGCTCGCCCGGCTCTGCCGAACCTGATTCCGCCGGCCTCTCGCCCGGCTCTCCCGAACCTGGTCCCCGTCGGTCTCGCGGCCGGTCTCCGGCGGGATCCGGCACGCTTGACGCTGTCCCGACGCCAGTTTACCGATCGGTACAGAAGAGGAGCCCTGCCATGTCCGAGAGCCGCCCGCCGCTGCCGCCCTTCACCCGCGAGACCGCCCTCCTGAAGGTCCGCGCCGCCGAGGACGGCTGGAACGGCCGCAACCCCGAAAAAGTCGCCCTCGCCTACACGCCGGACAGCCGGTGGCGGAACCGCGCCGAGATCTTCCAGGGCCGCCCGGCCATCGTGGCGTTCCTGACCCGCAAATGGGCCCGCGAGCACGAGTACCGCCTGATCAAGGAGATCTGGGCCTGGTCGGACGCACGCATCGCGGTCCGCTTCGCCTACGAGTTCCACGACGGGTCCGGGGCGTGGTTCCGCGCCTACGGCAACGAGAACTGGGAGTTCGCCGAGAACGGCCTGATGGCCGTACGCCACGCCAGCATCAACGACCTGCCGATCACCGAGGGCGAGCGCCTCTTCCATTGGGACCGGGCCGGGCCCCGCCCGGCCGACCATCCCGGCCTGACGGAGCTGGGGCTCTGAGGGCGCCCCAGACCCGCGAGGCGATCCTGCCGCTGCTGGCGGAGACCTTTCGCGAGCACGGCTACGAGGGGGCGAGCCTGTCGGCGATCTCCCGGCGCACCGGGCTCGGCAAGGGCAGCCTCTACCACTTCTTCCCCGGTGGGAAGGAGGAGATGGCCGCCTGCGTGCTGACCGAGATCGAGGCGTGGTTCGAGGTGCGGATGTTCCGCCCCCTGCGTGAGGATCCGGACCCTGCCGCGGCGTTGCGCGCCATGCTGGCGGAGACGGACGGGTATTTCCGGTCGGGGCGGCGCGTCTGCCTCGTCGGCGCCTTCGCGCTCTCGACGACCCGCGATGCCTTCGCCCGGCGCATCGACACCTATTTCGCCGCCTGGCGCGATGCGGTCGCCGCCGCTCTCGCCCGGGGCGGGGTGGCCGAGGCCTGCGCCCTCGACCTCGCCGAGGAGACCGTCACGGCGATCCAGGGCGCGCTGGTGACGGCGAGCGCGCTGCAGGATCCCGGCTTGTTCGGGCGGACCCTCGACCGGCTCGCGACGCGGCTCGCGGCGGCGCTCGGCGAGGGCGCGGGCCGCCCCGCGGCGGGCGCGGAGCGGGCTTCCGGACGGGCGCCGCCCCCCTGACATGAAGAGCGCCGGCCCCTCGCGGGGCCGGCGCCGGACCGTCCGTTCGGAGGATCAGCCGTTCTTGGTCAGCCGTTCTTGGATTGCAGGCCGATCGCCACGAAGCGGGTGCCCTTGTCGTTCTTGACCCGCATCAGCACCGCCTTGCGGCCGTCGGTCTCCGCGGCGCGGATGCGGGCGGCGACGTCGGAGAGGGTCGAGACCGGCTGGCCGCCGACGTCGAGGATGATGTCGCCCTCCTGGATGCCCTTGGCCGCCGCCGGGCCGTCCGGATCGACGCTCACCACCGCGACGCCCTCGCGGCCGGCCCCGACCTGATCCGCCGGCGCGAGGCCGAGGCCCAGCCGCGGCTGGCTGTCGCCGCGGCGACCACCGCGATCGTCGAGGCTCGCCACCTTGGTGTCGTTCGGCAGCGAGCCGAGGGTCACCTGGGCGGTCTCGGCCTTGCCGCCGCGCAGATAGGCGAGGTCGACCTTGGTGCCGGGCTTCAGCGAGGCGATCTTGCGCGACAGCTCGCGGGCATCGGTCACGGGCTCGCCGTTCACCGCCTGGACCACGTCGCCGGACTTCAGCCCCGCCTTGGCGGCGGGCGTGCCGTCCTGGGCGCTGGTCACCAGCGCGCCCTTGGCCTTGTCGAGGCCGAGGCTGTCGGCGATGTCCTTCGTCACCGGCTGGATCTGGAGGCCGAGATAGCCGCGGGCGACCTTGCCGTCGGTGCGCAGCTGGTCGACCACCGCCTGCACGGTCTCGGAGGGAATCGCGAAGGCGAGGCCGACATTGCCGCCCGACGGCGAGGCGATCGCGGTGTTGACGCCCACCACCTCGCCGGAGACGTTGAAGGTCGGCCCGCCCGAATTGCCCTTGTTGATCGGCGCGTCGATCTGCAGGAAGTCGTCGTAGGGGCCGGCGCCGATGTCGCGGCCGCGGGCCGAGACGATGCCGGCGGTGACCGTGCCGCCGAGACCGAACGGGTTGCCGATCGCCACCACCCAGTCGCCGACCTGCGGCGCGCCGTGAGCGAGCTTCACGTAGGGGAACGGCGCGCCGTCGGTGACCTTGAGCAGCGCCAGGTCGGTCTTCGGGTCGGTGCCGATGATCTTGGCCGGCAGGGTGCGGCCGTCGTCGAGCGTGACCTCGACCGTCTTGGCGTTGTTCACCACGTGGTTGTTGGTCACCACGTAGCCGTCGGCCGAGATGAAGAAGCCCGACCCCTGCGCCGCGCCGCCGCCGTGGCGCTGCGGGCGCCCCATGTTGCCGCCGGGGCCGCCCTCGCCGAAGCGGCGGAAGAACTCGCGCAGCTGCGGCGGCACGTTCTGCAGGTTCGGCTGGCCGCCGCCCTCCTCGTCGTCCGAGGCGTCGTCCTTCAGCGACACCTTCACCGAGACGACGCCCGGCTTCACCCGGTTGACGATCGGCGCGAAGCTGCCCGGCGGGTGCTCGGCGGTGGTGATCGGGGTCTGCGGCAGGGCCTGGGCGTAGGCCGGGCTGCTCGGGGGCAGGAAGGCGGTGCCGAGCGCGCCGGTGGCCACCAGGGTGACGGCCGCCACGGAGGCGAGGGCCTTGCGGTGGAAGCGGCGGGTCTCGGAGGACGTCCCGCGGGAGGTTTCGGTGGTCTGGGTCATCGGGGTCTCAAGGCTCCGTCTGGCGAGGGCCGCGCTCGCGGCCGGTCGATGGAGCCATTATGGTCGGCGGCCCTGACCGGCCCGTGGCGTGAAGATTACGGTTTGGTCAGGCGCCTCCGGCCCGCCCCGATCCCCCGCACCCCGAGGATCCCCATGGACGTCGTCGTCTCGGTCATCTCCCTGCTGCTCGTCCTGGTGCTGATCGCCCGGGGCGTGCCGGGCCGCAACCTGCTGGTCGTGCTCGCGGTGGCGCTCGCCGTGGTGGTGCTGGTCGTCGGGATCGAGCGGGCCGGCCTGTGGCCCGAATCGTTCCACACCCGCTAGCAGGATCCAATGCCCGCCCTCCCCCTGGTGCTCTACCCCGATCCGCGCCTGCGTCTGGCCGCGCCCCCGGTCACCGCCTTCGACGAGGCCCTGCGCACTGTCGCGGGCGACCTGCTCGACACCCTGCTCGCGGTCTCGGCGCTCGGCCTCACCGGCCCGCATGTCGGCGCGCCGGTGCGGCTGACGATCATCCGGGCCGGGCTCGACCTCGCGCCGCGGGTCTACGTCAACCCGGAGCTGGTCTGGGCCTCGCCCGAGACCGCCCGCCACCGCGAGGGCAGCGTCTCGATGCCGGGCGTCGACGAGGAGGTCGAGCGGCCCGCCCGGGTGCGGGTGCGCTGGCACGACCTCGACGGCACCGCGCACGAGGCCGAGGAGGAGGGCTTTTCCGCCGCCTGCCTCCAGCACGAGATCGACCAGCTCGACGGCCTGTTCTGGATCGAGCGGCTGTCGCGCCTCAAGCGCGAGCGGGTGCTCAAGCGCTACGCCAAGCTGCGGCGGGGCTGACCCTTCCGGGATGTCGCCCGGGCCGCCGCCTTAACCGGACGGGAAGCCCCGGCCGGGCAGGCTGTCCGTCGATGCCGGAACGGCAGGCCCGGCGTGGCCGTTACCTCGGCAATCCGGCCGCTTTCGGCGGCCGCCACTCTTCGACGAGGACGCCGATGCGCCACCTCCGCACCCTCCTGATCCCGGCCGCCCTGCTGGCGACGACGCTCGCGGCTGCCGCCCAGCCGGGCCCGGCCTACCGCTACGGCCCGCGCGACATCGACGCCACCGGCACTGTCGGCGGCCGCGCCCCGTGGTCCGCCCCCTGGGTGTACGACACCGGCGGCGACAACGACCGCCATCCCGAGCGGCCCGCCTACCAGCAGGGCGGCGGCCAGCAGACCGGCGGCCCGGCGCGCAACCTGCTGCCGGATGACGGGCTGCACATCGTCCCGCGCTGAGATCATCGGGGGCGTTCCCCTCTCCGGGCGGTCCCGGGCAAGCCCCGGGATCTCCACTAGGTACAGGCGGGGGACGCCGAGCGTTGTCGGGCCTGGCGGCGGGGGTGGTTCAGGGTCCACTCCCATGCGCCGTTGCAAGCCCGTCCTTGCAGTGCTGCGCATTTCAAACGCGGACGACCGCGTCCATCTTCTCCGCCATGACACACGCCCTGCAATTCGGCCTCGACACGTTCGGGGATGTCACCGCCCGCGACGGCGAGCTCCTGCCCCACGGCCAGGTCATCCGCGACGTGGTCGCGGAAGGGATTTTGGCCGATGCGGTCGGGCTCGACTTCTTCGGCATCGGCGAGCACCACCGCGAGGACTTTTCGGTGTCCTCGCCCGAGATGGTGCTCGCGGCGATCGCCGGGCGCACGGAGCGCATCCGCCTCGGCTCGGCCGTGACGGTACTCAGCTCCGACGACCCGGTCCGGGTCTACCAGCGCTTCTCGACCCTGCAGGGCCTCTCGAACGGGCGCGCCGAGGTCATCCTCGGCCGCGGCTCGTTCACCGAGTCGTTCCCGCTCTTCGGCTACCCGCTCGACCAGTACGAGACCCTGTTCGAGGAGAAGCTGGAGCTGTTCGCCGCGCTGCTCGCCGGCGGGCCGGTGACCTGGCAGGGCACCACCCGGGCGTCGCTCGACAACCAGTCGGTCTTCCCGATTCCGGAGACGCCGCCCACCACCTGGATCGGCGTCGGCGGCAGCCCGAACTCGGTGGTGCGGGCGGTGCACCACGACCTGCCCCTGATGCTCGCCATCATCGGCGGCGAGCCGCAGCGCTTCCGCCCCTACGTCGATCTCTACCACCGGGCCTGCGCCCAGCTCGGCCGCACGGTCCGGCCGATCGGCGTCCATTCGCCGGGCTATGTCGGCGAGACCGACGCGGGCGCCCGCGAGGAATTCTTCGCCGATTACAAGCGCATGCGCGACCGCATCGGCGCCGAGCGCGGCTGGCCGCCGATGACGCGGCAGGAATTCGACCGCGAGGCCGATCACGGCTTGCTCTATATCGGGGGCCCGGAGACGGTGGCGCGGAAGATCGCCGCGACGGTGAAGGGGCTCGGCCTCGGCCGGTTCCAGCTCAAGTACAGTGCCGGCCCGCTGCCGCACGACCGGCTGATGCGCTCGATCGAGCTCTACGGGACCAAGGTGGCGCCGCTGGTGCGCGAGATGCTCGGCGAGATGCCGGGCGAGATGCGGGGATAGTCTCGGCGGGGGCGTCGGTGCGTCGCCCTATCTCGGTCTGATAAGCCCCTCCCCGCCGCGCCCCGGGGCCGGTACGGGAGGGCCAGGAACCGCGATCGGGCGACGACAGGAGACCCGCCATCTTCCACCTCATCTTCGCGGCGCCCTGCGCCTACGTGATCGTGCGCTGGCTCGCGCCCCTCGGGCTGCCGTTCGCCGCCAAGGGCGTCCTCGCCCCGCTGCTCCTCGCCGCCTCGCAGTTCCACCTCTGGAACCGGCTCTCCTCCGGCTCGGTCTTCGCGCCCGAATTCCCGCGCGGGATCGTGCTCGTCCTCAACTGGGCGTTCGGCGCGATCCTGCTGCTCGCCGTGCTGCAGATCCTGGTCGATCTCGGCGCCCTGGCGACCGCCCTCTTGCGGTGGAGCCCGGTCGCCGTCCCGGACGGGGTGCGGCTCGCGGCGGCCGCGCTCGCGGCCGGTCTCGCGGCCCTCGGCGTCGCCAACGCGGTGCGGGTGCCGCCGGTCCGGGATGTGGCGGTGGCGATCCCCGGCCTGCCGCCGGCCTTCGAGGGCTACCGGCTGCTCCAGCTCACCGACCTGCACCTGAGCCGCCTCTTCCCGGCCTCCTGGGCCCGCACTGTCGTGGACCGCGCCAATGGGGCGAACGCCGACCTGATCGTGGTGACCGGCGACTTCATCGACGGCTCGGTGGCGATGCGCCGGGACGACGTCGCCCCCTTGCGCGACCTGCGGGCGCCGGACGGGGTCTTCGGCATTCCGGGCAACCACGAGTACTTCTTCGACTACCCGGCCTGGATGCGCCACCTCGCCGGCCTCGGTCTCACCATGCTGCCGAACGCCCACGCGGTGCTCGCCCGGGGCGAGGCCCGCCTCGTGCTCGCCGGCGTCACCGATGCCTCGGCCCCGGCCGCCGGCGAGGCCGGCCCCGACCTCGCGGCGGCGCTCGCGGGCGCTCCCCCCGGCGCGCCGGTGGTGCTCCTCGACCACCAGCCCCGCGCCGCGAAGCGGGCGGCGGCCCGGGGCGTCGCGCTCCAGCTCTCCGGCCACACCCATGGCGGGATGATCCTCGGCCTCGACCGGCTGGTGGCGCGGGGCAACAACGGCTTCGTCTCGGGCCGCTACGACGTCGCCGGCATGGTCCTCTATGTCGGCAACGGCACCGGGATCTGGCCGGGCTTCGCGCTCCGGCTCGGCCGGCCCGCCGAGATGACCCGCTTCACCCTGCGGGCCGCGCCCGGCGCCTGAGCCCGCCCATCGCGTGAGGCTCGGGGGATCCGCGCGCCGGATCCTCCCCCCTCCGTTCCGGTGAGGCGCGGCCCCCCGGCCGGCGCAGGGCTGTCCAGGGAAAAGAAATGGCGCGGGTTTCCCCTCTCCCCGCGGGCGGGGAGAGGGCCGTGTCTCCGTTCAGGAGACACGGCAAGCGAAGGCGAAAGCCGGAGCGAGGGTGAGGGGGTATTCCCGGATGAGGCTCCTCCGGCACCACCCCCTCACCCTCGGCTGCGCCTCGCTGTGTCCCCTGAACGGGGACACAGCCCTCTCCCCGCCCGCGGGGAGAGGAGGATCCCCGCGCCACACCTTTCCCACGGACAGCCCTGCGGCCGGCGCGGACCCAGGCCCGGCATCGCCCGCACGCGCCGTCGCGACGAGTTCCCTCCACCGATCGGTGATGTGGACATAACGATTTGGGCGTAGCCGCGTCGGAGACACCCGACCATCCGTATGATGGGAGCTACCTCTAAAAATAAAGGCAAATGCAGTGCAGATCCTCGATCGTGACGATGTAATTTTGCAACTTGTATCTTAGAAATTTTCTGGAAATATCAACCTCGGCCGCAGTGCAGGTGCGACTGTCGAATCGTCGATCACAGCAGTCGCGAGAGAGTCATCGGGAGGGGCCGCGATGATCCGCAGCAATGCCCGCACGCCCGGCGTGTCGTCTGCCTCGTGGGCGGGAGGCGGTCTTTTCCATGACATCGGTCCGCGTCCGTACCATCACGTGGCCCGGGAGCGCCCGCGACCCGGATGCGAAGCCCCGGGCGCGCCGGCCCCCTGACGGCTTCCCGTCCCCAGCGCGAGAATCCCCCGAGGAGCCCCGATGTCGATCGCCGAACTCGACCGCATCCGCGCCCGCCTCGCCGCGCGGCCGCGCCCCGCCGACCTCGCGGCCCGGCGCGCCCGCCTCGACGGGCTCGGCGCCGACTACGCCTTGCCGCCGGACGTGACGGTGGAGCCCGTGAGCGCCGGGGGCGTGCCCGCCGAGTGGACCGGCACGGGGGCGGCGGATCCGGCGCGGGTGATCCTGTTCCTGCACGGGGGCGGCTACATGGCCGGCTCGCTCGCCAGCCACCGCCACGTCGTGGCGCAGGCCGGGCGGGAGGCCGGGGCGCGCACCCTCGCCCTCGCCTACCGGCTCGCCCCCGAGCACCCCTTCCCGGCGGCGCTCGAGGACGCGCTCGCCGGATACCGCTTCCTCCTCGACCGGGGGGTCGCGCCGGAGCGCATCGCGCTGTCCGGGGAGAGCGCGGGCGGCGGCCTCGCCCTCGCGACGGTGCTGTCGCTGTGCGCGGCCGGCCTGCCGCCGCCGCGCTGCCTCTGGCTCTCCTCGCCCTGGGTCGACCTGACGCTCTCGGGCGCCACCCTCGACAGCAAGGCCGCGATCGACCCGCTCCTCGGCCGGGCCTACCTGGCGGAGCTCGCGGACGCCTATCTCGCCGGCGCCGATCCGCGCCAGGCCCTCGTCTCGCCGCTTGCAGGGGACCTCGCCGGCCTGCCGCCGATGCTGATCCAGGCCGGCTCCGCCGAGGTCCTGCTCGACGACGCCCTCCGGCTGGCGGGGGCGGCCGGGGCGGCGGACGTGCCGGTGAGCTTGCGGATCTGGCCGCACATGATCCACGCTTGGCACCTGTTCCACCCGGAGCTGGAGGAGGGCCGCGCGGCCCTTGCCGAGGCGGGATCGTTCATCCGGTCCCGGCTCGACGGCGCAGGGCCGCCGTGACCGCAAGCACCGACAGCAAGCACCGACCGCACGCCGAACCCCGCCGCACCTCGACCGGAGGCCCTGCCATGACCGCACCGACGTTGAACAACTACTTCGACGTGTCGAGCTGGATGTACGGCTACGCCGACAGCAACGCCCTGCCCCCCGACCCGGCCGGCCTCGAGCGGTTCTACTACGCGCCCGGGACGTTCGACACCGGCCTGGACGACGCGACCGGGTTCCACGGTGCCGCCTTCGTCACCGGGGGCGACGACCCCACCATCATCATCGGCTTCGAGGGCACCGATTCGAGCGGCCTCCTCCAGCGCCCGGCCTTCCTGGAGGCCCAGGTCGAGGCGGATCTCGCGCTCTTCTTCGGCCATGTGCCGGAGGCCCTCGACCAGGCGGTCGCGTTCGCCGGGACGGTGGTCGCGGCCGCGAAGGCGAAGGACCCTCAGGCCAGCGTCGTCGTCACCGGCCACTCGCTCGGCGCCGCGGCGGCGGCCTACGTGTCGACCCGGCTCGGCCTCGGCGGGACGACCTTCGCCGCGCCCGGCATCGACGGGGACGCCTTCGTCTTCCCGGGCGGCAACCTGACCAACTACGTCACCTACGGCGATCCGGTCGGCAATTACAGCGCGACGCCGCGGAACTACGAGGGCGCGTTCCTCTATGACACGGAGATCCGCCGCGTCGGCGACCCGACCTACATCGACTACTTCGACGGCCTGCTCGGGCCGGCGGAGCGCCGGCTGCTGATCGCGGCGACCGAGCGATTCGACCCCTCCTCCCGCAGCTACGATCCCTCCCTCGGCTTCCTGGAGGTCGGCGGCCTCGCGGCGATCTTCCATCCGCTGACCTTCTACGGCGACCAGTTCTCGCCGTCCCTCAATGCCGGCGCGCCGGTCCAGGTCGATGCGAGCCGGATCGTCGCCGGCACGGAGTATCTGAGCCTCTACGGCGATCTCCTCGACCGCAGCGGGCTGGTCAGCGACGCCTTCTACACTATCCGCAACAGTGACGTCCGGGCGGCGGGGGTCGATCCCGAGGCGCATTACGCGCGCGACGGCTGGCGGGAGGGCCGCGACCCGAACCCGTTCTTCTCCACCCTCGGCTACCGCGCCGCCAATCCGGCCGTCACGACCGACCCGCTCGCCCAGTACGACGCGGAGGGGTGGCGGACGGGCCGCGATCCGGGCGCGAATTTCGACACGCGGCTCTACCTCGAGCGCAATCCCGACGTGCGGGCGGCCGGCCTCGACCCGCTGGCGCATTACCTCGATTACGGGCGCTACGAGGGCCGGGCTCCTTACGCGGCGATCGGCGAGGTCGCGGACCTCGCCGCCGCCCGCGGCTTCGACGCGGAATACTATCTGCTGGCCAATGCCGACGTCGCGGCGGCGGCCCTGACGACGGGGGATCCCCTCGCCTACGCGAAGACCCACTACGACACCTATGGCTGGCGCGAGGGGCGCGACGGCAACGCGCTCTTCGACACGGAGGGCTACCTGGCGGCCTATGCCGACGTGAAGGCCGCCGGAGTCGATCCCCTGGCACACTACGCCAAGGACGGTTGGCGGGAGGGCCGCGACCCGTCGAAGGCCTTCGACACCAAGCTCTACCTGGCGCAGAATCCCGACGTGGCGCGGGCGGGCATCGATCCCCTGCTCCACTACCTGTCCTACGGGATCTACGAGGGCCGCGCGGCCCCGGCGGACGGGGCGTTCAGCTGAGGGCCCGTCCGATGCGCCGGACGGCGTGATCCGGCACAGAATGACGGGGCGCGGTCCGATCCGGTCCGGCGACGTGCCGGGTTCCGAGGCCGCACCTTCCCGCGCCCGCCGAAACCCGCTACGCCTCGCAGCATCATGTCGACCCCATCCCCCTCGACCGCCCCCTCGCCCGTCGCCGTCGCGGCCGGCTCCGTCCGCTTCGGCAACCACCTGCCGCTGAGCCTGATCGCCGGCCCCTGCGCCCTGGAGAGCCGCGCCCACGCCCTCGAGGTGGCCGCCGCCCTCAAGGAGATGACGGCCTCCCTCGGGATCGGCCTCGTCTTCAAGTCCTCGTTCGACAAGGCCAACCGCACCTCGGCCGGATCGAGCCGGGGCCTCGGGCTGCCTCAGGCGCTGCCGATCTTCGCCGAGATCCGCGAGAGCCTGGGGTTGCCGGTCGTCACCGACGTGCACGAGGCCGGCCACTGCGCCGAGGCCGCGCAGGCCGTCGACGTGCTGCAGATCCCCGCCTTCCTGTGCCGGCAGACCGACCTGCTGCTCGCGGCCGCCGCCACCGGCCGGGTGGTCAACGTCAAGAAGGGGCAGTTCCTCGCCCCCTGGGACATGGCCCACGTCGCGGCCAAGATCACCGGGGCCGGCAACCCCAACGTGCTGCTCACCGAGCGCGGCGCCTCCTTCGGCTACAACACGCTCGTCTCGGACATGCGCGCCCTGCCGATCATGGCGCAGGTGAGCGGCGGCCTGCCGGTGGTGTTCGACGCCACCCACTCGGTGCAGCAGCCCGGCGGCCAGGGCGCCACCTCCGGCGGCCAGCGCGAGTTCGTGCCGGTGCTGGCTCGTGCCGCGGTGGCGGTGGGGGTCGCGGGCGTGTTCATCGAGACCCATCCCGATCCCGACACGGCGCCCTCCGACGGGCCCAACATGGTGCCCTTGCGGCAGATGCCGGCCCTGCTCGCCGAGCTCCAGGCCTTCGACCGGCTCGCCAAAGCCCGCCACGGGGCCGGCGGCTGACGAGGCGGCCGCGATGCAGGCCGCATCCGACTCGCCCTCCCGCCTGATCGCCGTCCTGGCCGCGGGGGGCTTCGCCAGCACCTTCGCCGGACGGGTGGTCGAGCCGCTGGTCGGCGTGCTCGCCCGCGATCTCGCGAGCCCGCCCGCCACCGTGGCGCTCCTCTCCACCGCCTTCGCGCTGCCCTACGCGCTGATCCAGCCGATCCTCGGGCCGGTCGGCGACGCGCTCGGCAAGGAGCGGGTGGTGGTGGCCTGCCTGTGCGTGCTGACCCTGGCGCTCGCGGCCTGCGCCTTGACCGGCGACATCGGCACTCTGTTCGGCCTGCGCATGCTCGCGGGCGCCGCGGCCGGCGGGGTGATCCCGCTCTCGCTCGCCATGATGGGCGACCGCATCCCGATGGCGCAACGCCAGGTCGCGATCGGCCGCTTCCTCGTCGCGGTGATCCTCGGCCAGCTCTCGGGCTCCACCATCGCCGGGCTGATCGAGGGCGCGATCGGATGGCGCGGGGTGTTCTGGCTCGCCGCCGGGGTCGGGGCGGTGGGGCTCATGGGCGTCGCCCTCGGCTTCGCCCGGCGCCTGCGCGCGCCCGGCGGGCGCTTCGCGCTGGCCCCGGCGCTCGCGCGCTACCGCACCATCCTGCGCACCCCCCGCGCCCGTGTGCTGTTCTGTGCCGTCTTCGTCGAGGCGATCGCGGTGTTCGGCATCTTCCCCCATCTCGCCCACCTGATCGAGGCGCGGGGCGAGGGCGGACCGAAGGAGGCCGGGCTGGTCCTCGCGGGCTTCGCCGCCGGGGGCCTGATCTACTCGCTGACCGTCGGGCTCCTGCTGCGCTTCCTCGGCCAGACCCGGATGCTGATGGCCGGCGGCGCGGTCTCGGGCGCCGCCTTGACGGTCGTGGGCTTCGCCGGCGCCTGGCAGACCGACGCGGCGGCGCTGGTGGCCCTCGGCCTCGGCTTCTACATGCTGCACAACACCTTCCAGGTGCAGGTGACCGAGGTGGTGCCGGAGGCCCGGGCCTCGGCGGTCGCGCTCCACGCCTTCTCGTTCTTCTGCGGCCAGGCCCTCGGCGTCGCGGTGCTGGGTGTCGGCCTCACGGCCCTCGGGCAGCTGCCGGCGCTGGTGCTGTGCGCCGCCGCGATCCTGGTCCTCGGGCTCGTCACCGCGCGCCGGCTGGCTCGCGCCGGCTGACGATTCCAGCTGACGATCGCCGGTCGCCGCCAGTTCAGCCCGAGTTCAGGCGGCCGGCGCCAGGATCAGCCTCAGTCACGCCCCCCGCCGCGAGGATCGGAAACCCGGTCCGGCGCGGCGGATGCGGGCGGTCCCGGACCGAAGGATTGCGGGAACCCTTCCCGGCCGAGCTGGTTATCCGGGTCATATGGCTTGAACGAAAGCAGGAGATCAACGATGCGCAAGCTGGCGATCATCCCGGCCCTCGCCGTCGCCCTCGGCGCGATGTCCACCATCGCTCCCTCCCCGGCCCAGGCGCAGGGCTGGCGCGGTCACGGCTACGGCCATGGCGGATACGGTCACGGCTACGGCCGCGGCTATGCCGGCCGGCCCTACGCCTATGGCGGGCGTCGCCGCGGCATCTCGCCGGGCGCCGCGGTCGGCCTCGGCATCGCGGGCGCGGCGGTCGGCGCGATCGGTGCTGCGGCGGCGGCCGATGCGGCCCGTCGCAACGGCTACGGCTATTACGGCGCCCCGGCCCCGGCCTACGGGTATGGCTACGGCTACTGATATCTGAGCCGCATCTGACTACGGGAGGGGCGGCCGGGGTGACCCGGCCGCCCTTTCTCGTGGTCAGCCGAACTCGTCAGCCAAAGTCGTCAGCCCCTGGCCCGGTAGGGCGGCACGCCCTGGTCGGGCAGCCAGACCGAGGCCGGCGGCGTGCCGGTCTGCCAGAACACGTCGATCGGGATGCCGCCGCGCGGGTACCAGTATCCGCCGATGCGCAGGTACCGGGGCTCCAGGAGCGTGGTCAGCCGCCGGCCGATGCCGACGGTGCAATCCTCGTGGAAGGCGCCGTGATCGCGGAAGCTGTGCAGGTAGAGCTTCAGCGACTTCGACTCGACGAGCCACCGGTCCGGCACGTAGTCGATCACCAGGATGGCGAAGTCGGGCTGTCCGGTCACCGGGCAGAGCGAGGTGAATTCCGGCGCGGTGAAGCGGGCGCAGTAATCGGTGTCCGGATGCGGGTTCGGCACCCGGTCGAGCTGGGCCTCGTCGGGCGAGCGCGGCTGGGCGGTGGGCTGACCGAGCTGCCGGGCGTGGTCTGTCATGTTCTGGGTCATGCCTGCCCTATAGACCCACGCGGGCCCGCGTGAAACCGGCCGCCCCGGTGCAGGACGATCCCGGCCTCGACGCTCTTCCCCAGCACCGCACCCTTGGGCGGCTTGCCGCAGGCGGCATCTTGGCCGATAAGCCGCGCGAACGCCTGCAAGCCTGCCCGAGAGATCCTCTCATGACCGCGATCACCAACATCGCCGCCCGCCAGATCCTCGACAGCCGGGGCAATCCCACCGTCGAGGTCGACGTCCTCCTCGAGGACGGCTCCTTCGGCCGCGCCGCGGTGCCGTCGGGCGCCTCGACCGGCGCGCACGAGGCGGTGGAGCTGCGCGACGGCGACAAGTCCCGCTACGGCGGCAAGGGCGTGCTGAAGGCGCTCGAGGCGGTCAACGGCGAGATCCTGGACGCCATCGGCGGCATGGACGCCGAGGAGCAGGCCGCCATCGACGAGGCGATGATCGAGCTCGACGGCACCCCGAACAAGGCCCGTCTCGGCGCCAACGCGATCCTGGGCGTCTCGCTCGCCGTCGCCAAGGCCGCCGCCGAGGCCTCCGGCCTGCCGCTCTACCGCTATGTCGGCGGCACCCAGGCCCGGATCCTGCCGGTGCCGATGATGAACATCATCAACGGCGGGGTGCATGCCGACAACCCGATCGACTTCCAGGAATTCATGATCATGCCGGTGGGCGCCGACTCGCTCGCCGAGGCGGTGCGCTGGGGCGCCGAGGTGTTCCACACCCTCAAGGGCGCCCTGAAGAAGGCCGGCCACAACACCAATGTCGGCGACGAGGGGGGCTTCGCCCCCAACCTGCCCTCGGCGGAAGCCGCGCTCGACTTCGTGATGGACTCGATCCGCGCCGCCGGCTTCGAGCCGGGCCGCGACATCGTGATCGCGCTCGACTGCGCCGCCACCGAGTTCTTCAAGAACGGCGCTTACGTCTACGAGGGCGAGGGCCAGACCCGCGACCCGGAGGCCCAGGCCACCTACCTCGCCAAGCTCGTCGACGCCTACCCGATCCTGTCGATCGAGGACGGCATGTCGGAGGACGACTGGGCCGGCTGGAAGGCGTTGACCGACAAGGTCGGCGACCGCTGCCAGCTCGTCGGCGACGACCTGTTCGTGACCAACGTCGCGCGCCTGTCGGAGGGCATCTCGAAGCGCACGGCGAACTCGATCCTGGTGAAGGTCAACCAGATCGGCTCGCTCACCGAGACGCTGGCCGCCGTCGACATGGCCCACCGCGCCGGCTACACCGCGGTGATGTCGCACCGCTCCGGCGAGACCGAGGACGCGACCATCGCCGACCTCGCCGTCGCGACCAATTGCGGGCAGATCAAGACCGGCTCGCTCGCCCGCTCGGACAGACTGGCCAAGTACAACCAGCTCATCCGCATCGAGGAGGGCCTCGGCTCGCAGGCCCGCTATCTCGGCCGCGGCGCCCTGAAGGTCGGCTGATCCCGTCGCGGAGGGGCCGTCCGGCCCCTCCCAACCTCGAAAAAATTTCACGCGTCGCAGGCCGCCTCCGGGCGGCCTTTTCTATGGGCGCGCAGGGCCTGGAGCGGCGCGAACACCACGACGTTGCCGGCGAGCACCAGGGCGAAGCCCAGGCCCGCGAGCGGCGTCACCCGGTACCCTTCCGCGAAGACCGAGATCGTGAGCGCCACGACCGGGAACAGCACGGTCATGTAGGCCGCCTTCTCGGGCCCGATCCGGTGCACCACCGTCAGGTAGGCGGTGAAGCCGATCACCGAGCCGGGGATCGCCAGGTAGAGGAGCGCTCCGATATAGGCCGGAGACGGGTCGAAGCCGAACGGCACCCCGCGCAGGGCCGCCACTCCCGCCACCAGGGCGGCGCCGGTGAGCATGCCGTAGGCGTTCACCGTGGCGACGGGCAGGCCGTGGCGCTGGTTGCGGGCCGAGACGAGGTTTCCGGCCGAGAAGAACCAGGTGCCGAGCAGCGCCAGGCCGAGACCGATCGCCGTGTCCCGGGCGAGGGCGGTGCCGACGAGCGTGTCGCGGAACAGGCAGGCGATGCCGAGGAGCCCGATCATCGCCCCGGCGAGCACCCGCGGCGCCGGCCGGCGCCGGTGAAACAGGTAGGCATTGGCGACGTTGAAGATCGTGGCGGCGGAAAAGACCACCGAGACGATCCCGCTCGGGACCGAGCGCGTGGCGAGGTAGAAGCAGGCGAAGTTGCAGGAGAACAGGCACAGCGCCTGCAGGAGCACGAAGGGCTGGTGGCGCCACGGGATGGTCTTCAGCCGCCCGGTGAGGGCGAGCAGGCAGGCCAGGACCGCGCCGGCGAGGGCGAAGCGGTAGGCGATCGACGCCTCGAAGGCGACGGCACCGAGCTGGTGCTTGATGGCGATCCAGGTCGTGCCCCAGATCAGCACGGTCAGGGCGTAGAGGAAGGCGGTCACGATGGTCGGGTTCCAATCCGGCTGGTTCGAGGCTTCCGGATAGGCGGGCCCGGACCGGCCGGCTTCCCGGTTCCGGCGGCGGCGTTGTCCATTCTTGGGGCGTTCTCGGGTCTTGTCCCGGATCCGGTCGCCCGGCCGCGGCCTCGCTCGGTTGCAGGGAGCCGTGGGCAGCCCCTAGGATCGTGCCGCGCCTTCCTCCTGGCGCAGATGTCTGGCGCGAGACCGTGACCGAGCCGAATCCCGACGTCCGCGATGCCCTCTCCCGCACCGGTGCGGCGCTCCTGCGCAGCGCCGAGATCGGGCGCGGGCTGTCGCTGGCCGAGTGGCGGAACCGCGACAATCGCGCCCGCTACGATCGCCCGGACCACCACACCCTCAGCCTCTACCTCGAAGGCGGCGAGGGCGTGGTGCGCGAGGACGGCGCCGTGTCGGGCGGCGGGCCCGACAAGCTCTGCCTCCTGCCCGCCGGCCACGAGAGCCGGTGGCTGATCGGCGGTCCCCTGCGGATGGTCCACCTCTACGTCGCGCCCGAGACCCTGGCCTACCAGGCGGTGAGCGCCCTCGACGTCGATCCCCGCACGATCTCCCTGCGCGAGCTGACCTTCGCGGAGGATCCCGCCACCGCGATGCTGGTGCGCGGCGCCGTGCTGCCCCTCGACTGGGAGGCGGGCGCCGACCGGATGGCGCTCGGCGCCGCCTGCCACCTCCTGCTCCACGCCCTGCTGCGGCGCCATGCGGGCCCGGGCGGAGAGCGGGCGGTGAAGGGCGGCCTCGCGCCGGCGGTCCGCCGCCGGGTCGCGGAGCTGATCGAGGCGCGGCTGTCCGAGGCGCTGACCCTCGAGGTGCTGGCCGAGGCGGCGGGCCTCAGCACCTTCCACTTCGCCAAGATGTTCAAGGCCAGCTTCGGCCTCGCACCGCACCGCTACGTGACCGAGCGGCGGATCGCGCGGGCCAAGGATCTGCTCGCCAAGCACCTGCTGGCCGAGGCTCCGCCGGGTGAGCGCCGGGAGAGCCTCGCGGCGATCGCGCTGTCCTGCGGCTTCGCCTCGCAGAGCCACTTCACCCGCCGCTTCGCCCAGGCGACGGGGCTCACGCCCGCGGCGTGGCGGAGCGCCGCGTGAACCCGTGCGGACGTGCGGGCTCCCTCACGCCGCCGGCTTGTCGGCCCGCTTCACGCTGAACTGCAGGCCCAACGCCTGCAGCACCGCCCGCACGGTCTCGAAACTCGGATTACCGGCCTGTGAGAGCGCCTTGTACAGGCTCTCGCGGCTCAGCCCCGCCTCTCGGGCGATGTGGCTCCTGCCGCGGGCGCGAGCGACGATCCCGATGGCATCGCGGATCAAGGCCGGGTCGCCGTCCTCCAGCGCGGCCTCGATATAGAGGGCGACGCCCTCGTCGGTCTTCAGGTGCTCCGCCGTGTCATGCGGACGGGTTTCCAGCGGCATCCTCACACCTCCTTTTCGAGCAGGGCTGTCCGTAAAGAAAAGAGCGCGGGTCTTCTCCTCTCCCCGACCGATCCCGGGCTTGCCCGGGATCGGTCGGGGAGAGGAGAAGACCCGCGCCCAATCTTGGTCCACCCCCCCGAACAGTCCTGCTTCGCAACGGGCCGCAAGATCGAAAAGCCCTTTACGCCTTCCTTAACCCTCTCACCCCATCCTCCCCGCATGGTAGTCCGTCGTCGCGCCCGTGCCGTCCTGTTGCCGCTCGGCCTCTACGCCGTGTCGATCCTCGTGGTCGGCTACTTCCTGCACGAGGCCGAGAGCGGAAGCCGCGGCCTCGAGGCGAAGAGAGCCCTGAAGATCCAGGCCTACGGCCTGCAGCAGGAGCTCGACGCCACCAAGGCCGACCGGACCGAGTGGGAGCGCCGCGTGGCCCTCTTGCGCAGCGACCAGATCGATCGCGACCTCCTGGAGGAGCGGGCCCGGGTCGTGCTCGGCCGCGTCCATCCCAACGACGTCGTCATCATCACTCCCTGATCCTGGCCCCGATCCCTGCCCCTTGCCCGGCCATCCATCCCGGTAGCGGCTTTCGGTCCCGAACCGCTCGATTTGCGCCGCCACCTGCCCTAAAAACGCTCCCACAAAGGTAGCAGCCGGGAGGGTGCCGATGGATGCCGCGAAAGAGGCGCGCCGCGGGAGCGACAAGACCCGCGAGAAGGCGGCCCCGCCGCCCGCGGCCTCGAACGTGCCGGCCTTCAGCCGCGACGAGGACCTGCACGCCTATCGCGAGATGCTGCTGATCCGCCGCTTCGAGGAGAAGGCCGGCCAGCTCTACGGCATGGGCCTGATCGGCGGCTTCTGCCACCTCTATATCGGCCAGGAGGCCGTGGTGATCGGGGTCCAGATGGCCTCGAAGGACGGCGACCAGGTCATCACCGGCTACCGCGACCACGGCCACATGCTGGCCTGCGGCATGGAGCCGAAGGGCGTGATGGCCGAGCTCACCGGCCGCAAGGGAGGCTATTCCCGCGGCAAGGGCGGCTCGATGCACATGTTCTCCCGCGAGAAGAACTTTTATGGCGGCCACGGCATCGTCGGCGCGCAGGTCTCGCTCGGCACCGGCATCGGCTTCGCCAACAAGTACCGCGGCGACGGCGCCGTCAGCCTGACCTACATGGGCGACGGCGCGGCCAACCAGGGCCAGGTCTACGAGAGCTTCAACATGGCACAGCTGTGGAAGCTGCCCGTGGTCTACGTGATCGAGAACAACCGCTACGCCATGGGCACCTCGGTCTCGCGGGCCTCGGCCCAGACCGATTTCTCCAAGCGCGGCGTCTCCTTCGGCATCCCGGGCGAGCAGGTCGACGGCATGGACGTCCGCGCCGTGCGCGAGGCGGCGACGCGCGCCATCGCGCATGCCCGCGACGGCGAGGGCCCCTACATCCTCGAGATGCAGACCTACCGCTACCGCGGCCACTCGATGTCCGACCCGGCCAAGTACCGGACCAAGGACGAGGTCGCCCGCATGCGCGAGGAATCCGATCCGATCGAGCAGGTCCGCAAGCGCCTGCTCGGGCCCCACAAGGTGGCGGAGGACGAGATCAAGGCGGTCGACGCCAAGGTGCGGGAGATCGTGAACGAATCGGCGGAGTTCGCCACCAGCGACCCCGAGCCCGATCCGTCCGAGCTCTGGACCGACATCCTGCTCTAGCGCGGCCGCTCCGGCTCACCGGCCGTCCGCACGCCGGACGGCTGCCCCGCGCCCGGCCCCGGCGCCCGCCCCTCTCCCGGATCGACAGAGTACCCCATGGCGACCGACATCCTGATGCCCGCCCTCTCGCCGACGATGGAGCAGGGCAAGCTCGCGAAGTGGCTCAAGAAGGAGGGCGACCCGGTCAAGGCCGGCGACATCCTGGCCGAGATCGAGACCGACAAGGCGACCATGGAGGTCGAGGCGGTCGACGAGGGCGTGCTCGCCAAGATCCTGGTCGCCGACGGCACCGACAACGTCGCGGTCAACACCCCGATCGCGGTGCTCGCCGAGGAGGGCGAGGATCCGAAGGGCGTGCAGGCCGGCGGCGCGAAGGCGAACGGCAAGGACAAGCAGGAAGGCCAGAAGGCGCCCGCCCCCGACATGCATGCCGAGGGCCAGGCCGAGCGCCCCGCCCCCGCGGCGAAGACCCAGGATGACAAGCCGGTCGGGAAGCCGGCGGCGCCGGCGGTGATCACCAACCGCGGCCAGGACCCGGCGATGGCCGAGATCCCCGAGGGCACCGAGATGGTCACCCAGACCGTCCGCGAGGCCCTGCGCGACGCGATGGCCGAGGAGATGCGCCGCGACGACAAGGTCTTCGTGATGGGCGAGGAGGTCGCCGAGTACCAGGGCGCCTACAAGATCACGCAAGGCCTCTTGCAGGAATTCGGCGCGAAGCGCGTCGTCGATACCCCGATCACCGAGCACGGCTTCGCCGGCGTCGGCGTCGGCGCGGCGTTCACGGGCTTGCGGCCCATCGTCGAGTTCATGACCTTCAACTTCGCCATGCAGGCGATCGACCAGATCATCAACTCGGCGGCCAAGACCCTCTACATGTCCGGCGGCCAGCTCGGCTGCCCGATCGTGTTCCGCGGCCCCAACGGCGCGGCGGCCCGGGTCGGCGCCCAGCACAGCCACGATTACGCCGCCTGGTACTCCAACGTGCCGGGCCTGAAGGTCGTGATGCCCTACACCGCCTCCGACGCGAAGGGCCTGCTGAAGAGCGCCATCCGCGATCCGAACCCGGTGGTGTTCCTCGAGAACGAGATCCTCTACGGCCAGTCCTTCCCGGTGCCGAAGCTCGACGACTTCACGGTGCCGATCGGCAAGGCCAAGGTGCATCGCGAGGGCCAGGACGTGACGATCGTCTCGTTCGGCATCGGCATGACCTACGCCCTCAAGGCCGCCCACGAGCTCGCCGAGGCCGGGATCGACGCCGAGGTGATCGACCTGCGCACCATCCGGCCGATGGATTCGCAGACGGTGGTCGAGTCGGTGAAGAAGACCGGGCGCTGCGTCACCGTCGAGGAGGGTTTCCCGCAATCCGGCATCGGCGCCGAGATCGCCGCGCGCCTGATGGTCGATGCCTTCGACTATCTCGATGCCCCGGTCCTGCGCATCACCGGCAAGGACGTGCCGATGCCGTATGCCGCGAACCTGGAAAAACTCGCCCTGCCGAACGTCGCCGAGGTGATCGAGGCGGCCAAGGCCGTCTGCTACCGGTGAACCCCATGAACGACGACGAGCCCCGCTTCGAGGCCCTCGACGTACCCCCCGACGCCCTGGAACAGGGCGGCATCGAGGTGCTGCGCGCCGCCGTGGTCGACGGCGCGGTGAGCGTCGCGCTGCGCCGCTCCTTCGAGGATCCGGCGACCTGGGGCCGGCTGCTGATCGACCTCGCCCGCCAGGCTGCCGTGGTCTATGCCCGCGAGACCGAGCTGTCAGAGGAGGAGGCCTTCGCGCGCATCCGCGCCGGGATGGAGGCCGAGAGCCTCGATCCCGAGAGCCTCAACTGAGGCTCGCCATGGCCGAGGCCGCGCCGCGTTGGGCCACCTATGCCGATCTCGAGGCGGTGCCGGACCACCTCGTGGCCGAGATCGTCGACGGGGTGCTGGAGACGCATCCGCGGCCGCGGCCGCTGCACAGCATCGCGTCGGCGCGGCTGTCGGGTGAACTGGATCGTCCGTTCTCCCGTGGGCGCGGTGGTCCGGGCGGCTGGATCTTCATGATCGAGCCCGAGCTTCACCTCGGGCCGCACGTGGTCGTGCCCGGCCTCGCCGGCTGGCGCCTCGAACGACTGCCGGCCATTCCAAAGACGGCCTTCATCGAGACCCCGCCCGACTGGGTCTGCGAGATCCTGTCTCCCTCCACCACCCGGCTCGACCGCGGGCCGAAGCGGCGGATCTACGCCGAGTTCGGTGTCGGTCACCTCTGGCTGCTCGATCCCGCCAACGGCGTGCTCGAAGGCTTCGCGCTCGTCGGCGACCGCTGGCTGCTCGTCGGCACCGTGGAGCGCGGCGAGGCGGTGGCCCTGCCCCCCTTCGAGGTCGTTCCTTTCCCGCTCGACGACCTGTTCCCCATCGAGGCCCCGCCTCCCGACGATCCGGCCGCCCCTCCTCCCGCCGAGACCTGAATCCATGCCGATCAACGTGCTGATGCCCGCCCTCTCGCCGACCATGGAGAAGGGCAACCTCGCCAAGTGGCTCAAGAAGGAGGGCGACACCGTCAAGTCGGGCGACGTGCTCGCCGAGATCGAGACCGACAAGGCGACCATGGAGGTCGAGGCGGTCGACGAGGGCGTGCTCGCCAAGATCGTGGTGCCGGAGGGCACCGCCGACGTGCCGGTCAACGACCTCATCGCCCTCATCGCCGAGGAGGGCGAGGATCCGGGGAGCGTGCAGGCCGGCGACGGGCCGAAGGCGGAGGCGCCCGCCAAGCCCGGGACGCCCGGGGCCGGCAAGACGGAAGGGGGGAAGCCCCGGGCGCCGGCCGGCAACGAGACGCCCGGTGGCGGCACGATGTCCTACGAGCGGATCGACACCGCGCCGGAAGGCGCGCGGCCCTCGGGCCAGTCCGCCGGCGAGCCGAACGGCGCGGCGCCGGCCTCCGGCGGGCGCCTGTTCGCCTCGCCGCTGGCCCGCCGCATCGCCAAGCAGGAAGGCGTCGACCTCGCCGGGGTGCAGGGTTCGGGTCCGCACGGGCGGATCATCGAGCGCGATGTCCGCGCCGCCCTCGAGGGCGGGACGGCCAAGCCCGCGCCCCAGCCCGCCAAGGACGCCCCCGCCCCGGCCGCGACGCCCGATCCGGCGCAGGCCCGGACGCCCGCCGCGGCCGCCCCGCCCTCCGGCCTCTCGGCCAAGCAGGTGATGGGGATGTTCGAGCCGGGCTCCTACGAGGAGGTACCCCTCGACGGCATGCGCAAGACCATCGCCAAGCGCCTGGTCGAGTCGAAGCAGACCGTCCCACACTTCTACCTCTCCCTCGACGTCGAGCTCGACGCGCTCTTGAGCCTGCGCGAGCAGGTCAATGCCGGGGCGACGAAGGACAAGGACGGCAAGCCAGCCTTCAAGCTCTCGGTCAACGACTTCGTCATCAAGGCGTTGGCGCTCGCCCTGCAGCGGGTGCCGGCGGCGAATGCCGTCTGGGCCGAGGACCGCATCCTGCGCTTCCGCCACTCCGACGTCGGCGTCGCGGTGGCGATCGACGGCGGGCTGTTCACGCCGGTGATCCGCCGCGCGGAGCAAAAAACCCTCTCGACCATCTCGGCCGAGATGAAGGACCTCGCCGCCCGCGCCCGCACCAAGAAGCTCAAGCCCGAGGAGTACCAGGGCGGCACCACCGCGGTGTCCAATCTCGGCATGTTCGGCATCAAGTCGTTCGGCGCGGTCATCAACCCGCCCCACGGCACCATCCTGGCGGTCGGCGCCGGCGAGGCCCGGGTGGTGGCGAAGAACGGCGCCCCGGCGGTCGTCCAGGCGATGACGGTGACGCTCTCCTGCGACCACCGGGTGGTCGACGGGGCGCTGGGCGCCGAGCTGCTCGCCGCCTTCAAGGGGCTGATCGAGAGCCCAATGGGCATGCTGGTCTAGCACTTTCCCCTCCCCACAAGGGGGAGGAGAAGCGCCTTTTTCATTCCCGGCGGAGAGAAGGAAAAGCCGGTGCCCTGGAACGGATCGCCCGAGCAGTCGGCATCACCGCGAGCCCGGACGAACGCCAAAGTCATGCGGCACGCCATCACTCCAGCCGAGAAGCGGCTGTGGTGGCACCTGCGCCACCGGCTGCCGATCGAGGGATCGCACTTCCGACGGCAGGTCGCGCTCGGTCCTTACGTCGCTGACTTCTGCTGTCTCGGGGCGCGGGTGATCGTCGAGGTCGATGGCGGCCAGCACGGCTTCCCCAACCAGCAAGCGTATGACGCCGCGCGCACGGCCGCCCTCGAGGCGCGGGGCTTCCGGATCCTGCGCTTCTCCAACGCAGACGTGATGCGCGCGATCGATAGCACGCTCGACACGATCTTCGCGGCCCTGGCCGTCCCCCCCTCTCCGGAGACCTGAATGTCCGACACCTACGACGTCCTCATCATCGGCGCCGGCCCCGGCGGCTACGTGGCGGCGATCCGGGCCGCGCAGCTCGGCTTCAAGACGGCGGTGGTGGACCGCGAGCACCTGGGCGGCATCTGCCTCAACTGGGGCTGCATCCCCACCAAGGCGCTGCTGCGCTCGGCCGAGATCTACCATTACATGCAGCACGCCGAGGATTACGGCCTCTCGGCGGACAACGTCCAATTCGACACCGCGGCCATCGTCAAGCGCTCGCGCGGCGTGTCCGGCCGGCTCAACAGCGGCGTCGGCATGCTGCTCAAGAAGAACAAGGTCGACGTGATCTGGGGCGAGGCCGCGATCGAGGCGGCGCCGAACGGCAACGAGGCCGGCCGGGTCACGGTGCGGGAGACGAAGCGCGCGGAAGCCCCGAAGGGCGCCAAGGGCGCGGGCACCTATCGGGCCAGGCACATCGTCGTGGCGACCGGCGCCCGCCCGCGGGCGATTCCCGGCATCGAGCCGGACAAGAGGCAGATCTGGACCTACTACGAGGCCATGGTGCCGGACACGATGCCCAAGAGCCTCCTGGTGATGGGCTCGGGCGCGATCGGCATCGAGTTCGCCTCGTTCTACCGCACCATGGGGGCCGAGGTGACGGTGGTGGAATTGCTGCCGCAGATCCTGCCGGTGGAGGATCCCGAGATCGCCGCCCATGCCCGCAAGCGCTTCGAGAAGCAGGGCATCAAGATCCTCACCGGCGCCAAGGTGACCAAGGTCGTGAAGAGCGGCGACGCGGTCACCGCCACGGTCGAGACCGAGGGCGGCAAGACGCAGGGCATCACGGCGGAGAAGATGATCTCGGCGGTCGGCGTCGTCGGGAACATCGAGAATCTCGGGCTGGAAAAACTCGGCGTCACGATCGAGCGCGGCATCGTCGCGACCGACGGGCTCGGGCGCACCAACGTGCCGGGGATCTACGCCATCGGCGACGTCGCCGGCCCGCCCATGCTGGCCCACAAGGCCGAGCACGAGGGCGTGATCTGCGTCGAGACGATCAAGGGCCTGCACACCCACCCGATGGACAAGGGCAAGATCCCGGGCTGCACCTATTGCCAGCCGCAGGTGGCCTCGGTCGGCCTCACCGAGGCCAAGGCCAAGGAGCAGGGCTTCGACGTGCGGGTCGGCCGCTTCCCCTTCGCGGGCAACGGCAAGGCGATCGCGCTCGGCGAGCCCGACGGGCTGGTGAAGACGATCTTCGACCGCAAGACCGGCCAACTGCTCGGCGCTCACATGGTCGGGGCCGAGGTAACGGAGCTGATCCAGGGCTACGTCGTGGCGATGAACCTCGAGACCACCGAGGAAGAGCTGATGCACACGGTCTTCCCGCACCCGACGCTCTCGGAGATGATGCACGAGAGCGTGCTCGACGCCTATGGGCGGGTGATCCACACGTAGGACGGAAGGACGAAAAAACCTCGCTAGAACATCGACTTAGCTTGGTGACTCTAGCGAGGCCCGCCAACGGCAGTCAACCCTCCGCTGACGAATTCATAGTGGTCACGTAGGCCCCGCTGTGACAGGATTGTGGCATTAAACGGTGTGCCGAAGTATCGAACGACACCTTAGTCCTCGATGTAATCCTTATGCTCCCGGGGCACTTGGAAGCGTAGAAACGATCTTGACATTACGTAATCAGCTGTGTATATTTTTCACATAAAGAAGTTGCAGAATTTCCAATTGGGACGCTGGCCTGATCCGCAACCGTCATAGCGACGCTCTCTCAGGTAGCAATCTGCGGTTATAGCAGCAGCGCATTCTAATGTCAATAAAAATTAACGATTGACGTAGGGTAATTTTTGTGGCATAACGACTTTGCGGCTCAGGAACTAGCATCCTTTGCGGCCATACTAGAGCGCTGTGCGATCGGCCTGCAACGGCCAAGTTGGTTAGGGCGTTGGCTGGGTGAAGGAGCCAGCGATGACCTCACCCTTGTCCGTCGATCTGCGTGAGCGTGTGGTGTCCGCTGTCATAGCGGGTGCGTCCTGCCGCCAGGCTGGCGAGCGGTTCGGTGTCAGCGCCGCCAGCGTCAGTCGCTGGCACGCCCGCCATCTCCGGGACGGCCACGTCCGACCCAAGCCGATGGGCGGCGACCAGCGCTCGCACGTCATCGAGGCTCACGCCTCGCGGATCCTGAAGCTGTGCGAGAAGCGCGGCAACATCGTGCTGTCGGAACTGCGCGACGCCTTGGCCGAGCAGGGCGTCACCTCCAGCACCAGCAGCCTGTCGCGCTTCCTGGCCCGCCATTGCATCACCCGTAAAAAGGGGCGCTCCACGCCGCCGAGCAGGACCGTCCGGACGTAGCGCAGGCCCGCCAGGCGTGGTTCGAGGGCCAACTCGATCTCGATCCGGACCGTCTGGTGTTCATCGACGAGACGGCGGCCTCAACCCGGATGGCGCGCCGCTATGGTTGGGCCCCGCGCGGCCAGCGCTGTCGCCTGCCGATGCCGTGCGGGCACTACAAGACCACCACTATCACGGCGGCTCTGCGCACGAGCGGCCTGACGGCGACGGCGATCTTCGAGGGGGCCACCAACGGCCGGCGCTTCCTGGACTACGTCACCGACACTCTGGTCCCGGCGCTCCGGCCAGGCGACACGGTGATCCTCGACAACCTCCAGGCCCACAAGGTGGCGGGCGTGCGCGAGGCCATCGCGGCGGCCGGCGCGCGGGTGGTGTACCTGCCGCCCTACAGCCCGGAGTTCAATCCGATCGAGCAGGCCTTCGCCAAGCTCAAGACGTTGCTGCGCACCGCGGCCGCGCGCACGGTAAAAGCGCTGCAGGACGCGATCGAGCAAGCCTTCGCCGCCTTCACCCCGCAGGAGTGCCGCAACTACATCAATGCAGCCGGATACCAGAATGACCACTACGTTTCAGACTGATCGGGCGACGCTCTAATGCGGTAGCTGTCCAGTATTATTAAGAGAAGTTTGTTACATCAGCATAGCCAGGCTTGTGGTCACTCCACGAACCAAAACCGTTTCACTTAATTAACATTATTGATGGCTGCCGATACAGGCCCGGTGGCAGTTATTCATATTTCACACAAGGAAAGAATTCCGACCTATGAATAGAATTAATATTATAAATCTACGAGTTGATGCCCATGACTTGCTCAACAAACGAGCCGAACGTCTGTTTAGCAACATGATCCTGCAAGTCGATGATATTGAATATAGAGAAAATCAATTCTTCGATGATCAATGTGATTTTCTGGAAATTGGTTGCATCTCTTGGAGTTCTATCGCAGTATAAAAGAGATAGAAATCCGAAGTTCGAACAAAGCACAGAAATGATCCAGATTGGCCTATCAGTAGCTTTAAAACAATTAGATGCCGACGAAGACCATGAAAGAGATCAAATCCTTGAGCTGATCAGAGGGTTTGCGGCTTACAGCGGCCAGGCGTAAACTCAATACCCTCAATACGATAAGCAAAAGACCTGGACAGCTTGAATGCTGCCCAGGGTCATATTCCTTCGTCTTCAACAATTTAACTCATTCGAGGTTTGAATATTTATAATGTCCCAAATTAAATATGTGTCGGCACCATGCGGTTCGGGTAAGACCCACGCTATTATTAATAGTATCTTAGAGGGCCGGTATGATGGCAACCTCCTGCTTGTTCAGCCTACGGTTCAGCTTATCGATAATACCTATAACGAAATCAAAAAGCGAAGCCCGTCAAGCCACATCGAGAGATTTCACAGTGAAGTCATTACCGACAAATCGGTCTCAGGGGCGCTCATCAAGCATTTTCGGAATCCTTATCCAGGCAATCATGTGGTAATAACAACTCACTCCACGTTCTTAAATCTGTATTTCATCGCTAACAAACGAGATTATGATCTGGTTTTAGATGAGTCTCCTGTGTTGGTTGATCCGTTTGACGAAAAACTGCCGGATCATCATCACTTAATCACTGATCACCTCTCACTAGAAGCACAAGGTCCTTCATACGGGATCTTGAAGCCAAAGAACATCACAGAACTCACATCGTTAGCCGAGAACCGTAACGGAGATAGGGTCAGCAAGTTATTCGCCAAACTCGCAAGGCTTATATTGTCAGATGATTATGTTTCATATGTCAATCTCCAGCAATACAATAATCTTATCAAGGGAAAACAAGAAGATGGTCAATTAGTGATATACAATGTTATGCAGCCTACTATATTCGCCGGTTTCAAATCATTGGCAATACTCGGAGCGAGATTGGAGGAAACCGCACTGTTCAAAAAGTGGTCTGATCTAGGTGTATCATTCTGTAGGGATGTTGGTCTAGAGAGCCACCTACGATATACTGAACACACTAATGGTAATCTTGTTCGGTTGCATTATGGTTTCAAGGATAACTGGTCAAAATATGTGCGCGATACTAAACACCCAGAGCTGCGAGAAAAGTTAATATCTGCGTCGATGGAACTGATTCGTGACGATCCATATGTGTGAAATGAAAACAACGATATTAAAGACACGAGCAGCCTCAAAGAAAATGTTAATGGGACTGATCTTCCGGGAAAATCCCATGGTCTAAATGATTATCAGCACATCGATCATGCGATCATAATTCCAGCTCTGAACAATAAGAGTTACTTTCAGAAGTTCTTCACTGAGGTTCTTGGCATTTCTGAGATAGATCAGAAGATTGAAATGACAGGGCATACGATTTATCAGGCTCTCAGCCGCACCTCCATACGGGATCCTGACAACAATAATATCAAACATTGGGTCGTAGCGGATAAAGCAACGGCCGATTATATTGCTAGCGTCTATCCGGGATCTACCATTAACAGTTTTGGATTGTTGATGCCTGCGGCATGCGTGCGTCCGGGACGCCCGCGGTTACATGAGAATTCATATGAGAGAAAGAAAGCAAGTAAGGAAAAGAAACTGATGATGATTGCTGGATTGGACAGAGACTTATTTTTCGTCCATGATGATGACCTTCAAGTCGCAAACCAAGTAAATAAAAAAAAGCGACGTTTCATCTATAGAGCTTAATAGACATTTCGTCGCTCATTTTCGAGGTTCTATATTCATTGATAGATTTCATGGGAAACACGACTCCCTCATTATTAACACGGACGAAAAGTTCATCAGAGATCTCAGGAATAGAAGCAGGGTCAAATACGAGTCAAAAGAAGATAACACGTTGATTAGTCCAGCCTATTTCGACCCACATAAAGTGGCAGATACAGAACGAGGTATAGAAAATATTGTGTTTGTGAAAGGAGTGTGGATCGACGTTGATGGTGGAGATATGATCCCAAGAGATTTCAGTGAGATGTTCCCGCATATAAGAATGGTTTGTTTCAACACCTATAGCAGCACAGGAGATGACTCGCGTTACAGGGTTTATATACCAACTGACATGGCAATGACTAACGACGCATACAAAACAATATTCAATAATATTGTGCGAAAGGTTCAATCAGAAGGATACGTGTCTAAAAGCAAGGCGACGACGAAGTCGACCCGAAGGGTTCATGGTATTGATAATAAGCCTAACGGTTCGGACTTGTTCTATCTTCCGTGCCAACCGCTGGACCCTGAAGGTGCGTATTTCCAGGATTTCAAGGCAGGTCGTAAGCCTCTGAAGGTCAAGGACTGGATCGTTAATGGTTTCTGTGAGGATGAGGTCGCTTACGTGTCAGAGCCCCCTACCCTCTCGGAATCGGACGATCTCACGCCCGAACAGCAATCCAAGGTAGCTGACGCACTAAGGGAATGGGACACCGTGGGATCGAATTCAAACTGTTCTCATGCAAGCTGCGCAGACTGCTAACTCTCCCTTAGCTCGAGTGAAGGATATAGAACGCTTCATGCGGCAATACTCCTAACGGGGTGTTCTCTTGAGGCCATAAAGACTATTCCCTGTAGAGATAGGGATAGATGTCGTGTCCTGTCTCTGACAGATTGAATTGCAACAAATAATGATCTCCGACGCGGTGCTTTAACAAGTTAAACGCGTAAATCGAAAGATTAATATTGACAATTGCTCCTCAATATTGTTTAATGCATGAAGTCGCCGACGAGATATCATTCGATCCGAGTCTTGTCTGCGATGATGTTAGAGGTCGGAATATCGTTTTAGGTATCCCAAGCAACTAATATAAATCACCATCTCTTAGATAGCCAATCGTGAGATCAATCTAATAATCAAATAGGATAGAATAAATGATCAATCAAAATGATATTAGTAATATAGACTTGAAGACCGAGACTATTCGCATTCTCAAGCAGGGCGCTAAGTATTATGAATATAAGAAGGAATTTAACAATCTAGTCGACGGGGAGGAGTATGGATATAGCATGCTCGTGACCGAATGTAATATTAATTTGATGAACATCGATAATTATATTTATAATAACACATTCATATGTCACGAGTATTATGAAGCGTTTCGTGCTACCGCTGAAGCTTATTACGAACAACTGACAAAATGTCATCCGTTACTCGCATTCGATGTAAAAGAATATCTAAAAGAACTCAGGAATTTCAAGCCATAATAACATAGAGCCCGTTAGGCTTGATAGCTGAAAATATATAACCAGATGAAAACGGGTGGTGTGTTGAATGCTTCCCGTTTTCCAGCATGCTTCTCGCTGAACTGTCCACCTCTTTCTGTGCTGCTTCAATCATGCCTTGGCTGATCGGCATAATGGGATTGTGCATGGCTTGATATATCTGCACCAGAACGTCAGCCGCACGCGAAGGTTTTATCCCCTAAACGGGTGCTCCACTTTCTAAAACCACCCAGCGCGTCGCTTATTGAAGTAAGGCACTTCGGTTCTTAGCTGCAACGTCCGATAGGTAGAGAGCAAAGCAATCTCTTCCATCGTCGGCTTCGATGATGATTATGCCATCGGACCAGTCGTCACCACGCTCAGGCAAAGCCAGGAGCACGCGCCCGATATGCCACGCTTGCGAAAAGGCGGCGCTCTCGTCGATAAGTTCGATGCCTGCGCCCCCGTCAACGAGGCGACTTCCAAGTTTCAGGCTGAAGCGGTAGCGTGGCATTGTCCCTCGGCTGTAAAACGCTTGTGCTGGCAACTCGTGCCTCTACGGCATCATAGCGCCATATGAAACTCACGCTAGAGGGTGCGCACTATCGTCGCGTTCACGTTAGGTCGCGAAGCTTGTGCTGAGCTGTCAGGCGCCGTCTAACCCAATTCTTAGAAAACTCACAGATAGTAATATGATTGAGATCAATGCAGTTGGATGCGATAGAGATGACTCCGCGCTGCACTCCCCCGTCAGCGCGGTCGGTGGGTCAGGCATTCCCCCGAACATGCCTGGCCCACCACTCTCCCTAAAATGCCAGCTTCCGCGCGCCTTCGCGCACCCCTGAAGCCCTGCCCGCTGCTAGTCTGCCAGCACACCTCCGGCCAGCCTCGACTCGGGTCGGTGCCAGATTGTCCCTGGTCGCGGCCGCGGACTCGGGAGTGGGAAGATGGGACACGGAGGTGAGAGTTGAACGAGCCCGTGGACATGATCGCGAGCCTGTAGCTCCGCCAGTCGATCTGGTCAGATTAGACACTCCACCCTCACTACTACGTAGGGGTTGCTCGCGAGGTTCCTGGGCCTGAGCGAAGGTGGCCCGTCATAGCGCATCACCAGTGTCGTCCAGGCGCCCACGGACGAAGCCTCGGGAAATGAGCCGGCTACGTTCGCGGGTCTGGCATTCGGCTCCTAAAAGGTCCGCTGAGGCGTCCGTGATGGCACACCGCAGGGCAAGTGCGAGGTCGCCTGAGGTTTGCGTGAGGTAGGCCGCTGCGATGGCTTCGACGGGGCGTGAGGTGACATCGGAGGCGCCTTCAACGGGTCCGGTGTCTCTTGCCACCATCGTGTCGTCCCACCCGACTCGTTGAGAACGAAGAGAGAACATGCCATAGGCCAGTTAGTTCGGTCAATGCTGGTAGGCTGGCATCGCGCTACCAAGAGCTAACGCTGCCTCAACCACTCTGCCGACACACCTCTCTCGCGGAGGTGGACCCATGCTGCTGCTTGTTTTCGTAGCGATCGCTGGAGGGTTCCTGACGGCCGCGATTATGGTCCCGTATGGTCCGTTGGTCGCGCTCTTCGGCGATCCGCTCGGTGGTAGCCTCAGCGCAGCGGTGGCGGCTCTGGTACTCATGTGTGTCCGCGGTCCCGCCTACCAGTCCGAAGAGGATATAGATGCGCAGACGGATGCCATGGTCGCCGACTTACGGGGAATCGTAGCTCAGGCTCGGCGCCAGGAGCCCGCACCTCCGGAAACTGAGCAGGCTACGAGACGTGCGTAAGTGCTGTCAAAATGCCCTGTCGCTCTCAGCAGCGAGAGCAGGCGCCAAGCCAACTTCCGACAATTCTCCCGCCCCTTTGAGACACTAGCTTGACCCTACCAGGATATGTATAACAAGGCATCTTGAGGTATGAGAAGATGCTCATTCGAATTCGATCCATGGCGCTGGTCGCAGCTTTCATCCTGCACTATACGGCTATTCAGTCATGGGCATTGTCAAAGGAGCAAGACAGTGCGGAAAATTATAGTCGAGATGGTAATATAGCCTTCTTTTCGAGCAGATTTGAAGAAGCAATACGGCTTTATTCATATGCGATTAAATCGAAACCAACTTTCGCGGCTGCTTATGTAAATCGCGGTGACGCCTATGCCGCAGTTGGCAGATATGATGCTGCGCTTGAAGACTATAAGACCGCTAATAAATTATCGAAAAATGAATACTATACCAAGATAACTGACATGTACATAGCGCGCGCTAATGAATTGCTAAAAGCTAAGCAGGATGTGTTGGCGGTATCATTGTACGAAAAAGCGCTATCTATCAAACCAGGTCAGAATGATGTTATAGATAAAGTTTATTCTCTATATATGGAAAAAGCCGGCCAGGCCTCAGATAATAAGGAATATAAATCCGCTTTGATTTGGTTGAACCGAGCGGCTTCGTTGAGAAAGAGTGAAGCATTAACTGAAAGGCTCGCCTACACAGAATTATTATATGCTGAATATCTTGCTTTATCTAAGTCGTTTGATGATTCTATCGAACAGTTTAATCATTCGATCAACGGTAGTTCGTCGCGACCAATCATTGCGAGGGCGTTATATGGCCGTTCTATGGCCCTAAAGAACCTGAGGAGATATGATGAGGCTCTCACGAGTATAGATAACGGGATATCTCAAAACAAATATAATATTGAGTACTACATAGGTAAATCTGATATTTTGAGGCAGTCGGGGAAATACATAGAAGCCGCAGATGCATGTCGAGCGATCTCTGCTATGTTTGGTACTTATTCGTCAGTTAATAAGCAGATTGCGACCTGTTTATATGCGGCATACAATGAATTATCGATTTTTTATGATAGCAGAAACTATAGTATATTGGCTGGCGGTCTCGAAGATGTAACTAAGATTGATAAAACAATGATACCTGCTTATCTACTTCTAACAGACGTCCATCTAGAGCAAAATAATTTGTCAGATGCACTGAAGGTTATTAATTCCGCGATCGCTATATCACCCAATGATGCTTCACTATTATTGAAGAGGGCCAGAATATATATTAAGCTAGGAGACTTTAAGAGTGCTTCGATAGACGTCGAGTCTGCTTCTAGGCTCAAGTTGGATATGTCGGCATCGCAAAACCTAGAAGCACTGAGGATTGATATTGGCACCAATTTTTATCATGGGAATAATCAAGTCGCTAATTCTCATGCCAAGGCTGCTGATTCGAATCAAATAGAGGGAACATATGCCGGAGCCTCATACAACAAATCTATGTTGCTTGGCGCTACGTTGGCAGCGCAGGGCGATTTCCCACAAGCAATCGAGAAATTTACCGCTGCTTTGGCGATCAACTCGTCCTTAGAAGACGCTTATATGTCGCGGGCGAAGGTATACCAGCGTATCGGAGAGCATATAAAAGCACTTGGTGATTTTGCTAGGGCGTTGATTATTAAGCCCTCGCTCGAAGATGATATTCAATTTCTCAAATTGCGTTCGGCCTCATGGTCTGCATTGCAAGCAGCTGGCGCAGTTCCGCGCCAAGTGGATGCGAAGTTATCAAGCTTGTCGGACCTTGGCAGCGTTATTCACTCCCCCAAACAGGATGAAACCCGTGTTGCTCTAGTGATTGGGAACTCGGCGTATCCTGACTCCGTCGGGAGCCTCGACAACCCATCCCGAGATGCGACAGCCATCGCCCGCATGCTGCGGGAAACCGGGTTCAAGACGGTGCAGCTGCGGACCGACCTCGGCATCGATGCGATGCGCCGCACCCTCAACGATTTCGCAGCCGAGGCCGACCAGGCCGACTGGGCCGTGGTGTACTACGCCGGCCACGGGCTTGAGATGAACGGCACCAACTATCTCATCCCGACCGATGCTGCCCTCAAGACGGATCGCGCGGTCCAGTTCGAGGCCATCCCTCTCGACCTCGTGCTCACCAGCATCGGTGGGGCGCGCAAGCTGCGCCTGGTGATCCTGGACGCCTGTCGCGACAACCCCTTCCTGCAGCGGATGACCCGCACAGTTGCGACGCGATCGGCGTCTGGTGGTCACGGACTGGCGAAGGTGGATCTGGCGGATAGCGGCACCATGGTGGCCTTTGCCGCCAAGCACGGGCAGCAGGCGATGGACGGTCTCACCCCCCAGGGCAACAGCCCGTTCGCGTCCGCCCTGATCCGCAACATGAGCAAGCCAGGCGTCGACATCCGTCGCATGTTCGGGATGGTCCGCGACGACGTGCTCAAGGCCACAAGCCGCCAGCAGGAACCCTACACCTACGGATCCCTCGGAGGGGACGAATACCTGTTCAAGACGCCCTGAGAAACGACCCCTGATAACTGAAATAATGAGCAAACGAGAAATGCCCGTCCTAAAAAAAATAAATGCCAGATTTAGAATGATGACGGGACTGTTGCTCGTTTTATCTTTGTATGAACTATCATTTGGATACTGTCACGCTCAAGAGGTTGCTGAAGAAGAAGTTCCGGACCCAGTTGGTATGGAGTACTCAACGGGGATGAAGTTGATGGGAGATGAGGTACTCCAAGAGTTACCAATCAAGCCAAAATTTCGGTCTTATCTTCCAGAATCGGTCGATCTTACATTAAATATGCCACGACCTGGCGATCAAGGTCGCTTAGGTTCATGTAGTTCTTGGGCTATGGGATATGCAGCTCGTGCTTATTACATCAATGCGATTGAACAGCGAAAGCTTGCTCTTGAGAATATACCGAGTCCCCGATACCTCTACGATGCCGCGCGTGCTGGAAAATGCGGTGATGGCACAACATTCGACGACAATGCAAAGGTTCTGATGCAGGGGGTCCTGTCGCTCAGAGATGTGCCGTATACTGACTCATGTGCAAATATCTATCGTGCATCCACAGACCATAAGAAAGATTTTAAAATAGATGGAATTTCACGGCTGTGGAGCGTTGGCAGAGAGGAAATAAGAGGCCAGCTTGCGAACGGAAATCCAGTAATAATATCGATGAGACCGAACGCCGCATTTTATCAGTTGCGGAAGCATGAAATCTTCAACAATAAGTCAGATCCCCTCATAGAAAGCAATGCTGACGGATGGCATGCGGTGGTTATAGCTGGGTATGATGATCGGCGGCAGGCTTTTCGTATTGTTAATTCTTGGGGAAAAGGTTGGGGAAATAGCGGATATGCTTGGATCTCGTTTGATTTCATCTCCGATCCCAAATGGGTTAGGCAGGCTGTTGTTCTGGATGTTCAGCGCCCCCCCCCTAAGCCGCGACCCGTGTCTGAAGTGGTCATCAATCCAGTGAAGGCTGATCCACTGGAGCCTCTCCCATCGCCTCCCAGGCCGGATCCACATCCCTCTCCCAAACCAGCCATCAAATCTGATATCGGCACTGTGTTGGCTCACTTACGCAATCTGAGGTGTGCGAAGCTAGAAACAATAATGCAAAATGAAAGGCTCACGATATCAGGATATGTTGGATCAGACACTGACAAAAAATCTATTGAAGAGCTCGCAGCCAAATATTCTGCAATCGAAATCGTAAAAATATTTGTTGCTCCATGGCCAACCTGCGAGGTTCTTGAAACTTTAGCTCTACCCTTAAGCGCATCGGATCGACCATCGATTGATTTAGAAGGCAAGAAAACGTTCCGAGCAGGCGAAAATCTCACTTTTTCTGTGCGGGCCCCATCACAGTTCAGCTACATGTATATAGCCTATTTGCAGGCTGATGGGTCAACTGTTAACTTAGTGCAGCCCAAAGGGATCATACCTGATCAAACAGCGCCTTCAACGACCTTGAAATTTGGTGATGGTCGAGCAGGCCGCCAACGTTTTGAGGTGACAGCCCCTTTCGGAGATGAGATCATTGTTGCTATTGCATCGCGGAGTCCGCTATTTGAGAGTAGACTTCCGGCTACGCAGACGGATCGTGAGTATCTAACAACGATTCGTCGTGCTCTCGTGTACAAGCCAACTGCTGTGTCTAAAGATCGGGTCGTATCGGCCGCTGTTGTCTCACTTACGACGCAAGGACGCTAATAATGAGAAAAATCGCTCTTACGGCAGGATCCCTCCTGATGATGAATAGTATGTTTTGTTTCTCCGCACTAACCCAAGAGCTAACAGCGCCAGAAATCGCGTGTAAACTCGATCCGACATGTCCTAAAACAAAAATGCGAGGATTACGCGGAATCAAGGTGTCGGGTGATTCTATTGCCGACCCACCTAACTCTGCCTCGTTCCATATTAATTTTAAATACGACTCGGCGGACCTCGAAACAGATTCCTTGATCACCTTGGATCAAATCGGAGCAGCTCTCCGGGATGATCGTCTTCGTACATATAAGTTCAGCATTGTAGGTCATACGGACGCCAAAGGATCGGACGCGTACAACCAGTCACTCTCAGAGCGGCGTGCTAATTCGGTCAGAGAGTACTTAACTAGCAAGTTCAGCATAAGCCCAAGTTTGATCACGGCAAAAGGATACGGCAAGTCACACCTCCTTGATCCAGCCAGGCCGGAGGATGGTGTAAACCGTCGGGTTCAGGTAGTAACCGATGTTGACCATCTTTCAAGATAGTGGGAATTTTTGTTTGCACTATCGCTTTCCAGTCGAAATCATCCGTTTAAATGGGTGACGAGTAACAAGGAGACAGTCGAAATGATCAAGTTATCCTTGAAGGCAGCTATGGCCTTTCTGGTCATTCTGGCTAACACAAACGCGTTCGCCGGCAATGTTCAAGCACAACATGCGAACCAAACACCGGTCCCTCACCGATATGTACAGAGTGATCCTTATCCGCCTGGTTGCCGCAACAAGGAAAGTTTCGATGCTTGCGCTCTCGATGGCAAAGGCTGCAGCCTTGGTACCCGTCGCGCTTGTCGGGCAATCTGCGAGGGGCTGTGCAATGATGACTAGTACAGAGCTATAATCGTGCTCAACTTGAAGGATTTATGGTCTTGTCCATCCGAAAAGTCCGTCGGTATGGCACGGCAACAAGTCAAAGTCCTCTTACTTAGGTGGATTGGATTAGGCTCCTCCATGTTGGCGCAGTTTCGCGCTCTGCATTGACGATACCGCCCGCCAAGGTCCTATCCGTCCGGCGGGCGTTCTGGTGACAGCTGATCAGCTTTTCGCGTTGGCAGGGGATTCGTCGCCCCCACCGATATCGGAGGTAACCTCCCCATCAATTTAGTTCCGACGTTCAGGATCCTGGCGACTATGGAGGCCCTCTCACGTGCCGCGATCTGACACGCAAGAGGGTGTTCTGCCATGCCAGATTACTTGCCCTTCAGGGCGTCCTTGATGCCGCCTACGACGTTTTGGACTTTACCCTTCACCTGATCGGCGATGCCCTCGTTCTTGAGCTTCTCATCACCCGTGAGGTTGCCAGCACCTTCTTTGACCTTACCACCTAGGTTCGTGGCAGAGCCCTCAACGCGATCCTTATCGACAGTCATTTGGCTCTCCTCATGATACAGCAGCCCAGTAACGGTTCGGTACGCTAACGGGGACCAATCCCGATGCGTTCCGGCAGACACGTTCCAATCCGTTCGCTTGTTCGGCCTCGGTGTCGGCTCGGAGGATCAGAAATTACTGCGCCGCGCTTCAGCTTCACCGTCGCTACGGCCCTTATTCCCGTCCTTATTGCAGCGCATACCGCATCCCGACACAGCCGCCGATAGGATACGGCTACAAGCCATCTCAGCGAGGCAGCAGCGTGCGTTTCATCAGCATCTTCGGGGCGCTTCTAGCAGTCGCCCTTGTCGTCACGATCGGTGCCCTGTTCAGCCTCTTGATGATGCCGTTTCGGGCTGCGATGGCGTTTCGTCGGTCCTGATGCGCCCTTGAACCGAATGCGCCCTACCCTCGACAGCTCTGACCCTTGTCGCTCCTCATCCGACCTGCGTCCTTAGCTGTTCGCTGGTTAGGGTGGACGCGGTGGTTCAGGATCGAAGCGTGCGTCTCTGTCTCCTGGACGGATCACTCACTGGGATCATCAAAGCCGAGATCATGAACTGGAGGGAACGCGCGCCAGTCGGTTCACGGTCCTGATTAGGAAAAGTTCGGAGCCTTTATGCTGCCGATAGCAGATGGACATCAAAGCTGTCTAACATGCCTATCCGTTAATAGCGCGGCAGCAAGCGCAAACAGGCCGTATCCGAGGAGAAACCCCCTTACGTCCTTGCGCTCGTTTTTCATTACTAAGGCGGCAGCACAGAACCCGGCGCCTTCAGCAGCGTCTAGAGCCAGATGCTCGTCCATCGATAGATTTCCGGTGAACCCGCCTTCATACCGCGTCAACGCACTATAGGCTGCGGTTCCTACTCCTACTGCCGCCAGAGACTTACACAGGCTTGGACGCCAGCCCATGACGAGCGGAGTGCCGATCAGCACGGCAGCGGACACATAGTCGAGAACAGCGTGCACCCGCGTTGGTATCATGCTCTATCCCCCCAGACGGTCGAGGGTCCAATCAGGGTGGGTTAGAGCTGGTTCCCGAATGGGTCTAATTTGGGCGACGGGCCTACGGTGCTCGTTGATATCAGCGTTGTAGCCCTAGTCGCTCCCCGTCCGACCCTGCATCCTTGGCTGTACGTCTGTCATGGTGGGCTGCGGTGGTTCAGGGTCGAAGCGTGCGTCTCTATCTCGTCAATGGGTCTCCAAGGAACATCCTCACAGCCGAAATCGTGACCGCTTTCTGATGCCTACGTGTCATGGTTCGAAAATAGTAATGTTTCTCCAACGATCAATACTTAGCGCGGAAAGTAGTTTATCAGGTCGGACTCTATGTATTATTTGTGCAAGCAAGAAAACTCGCTCACATCGATATAAAATTTGCGTGATGATTATCCATTGCTAATTCAAATAGGCTTGTGCTTCTTCTTCGCTTCGTTCGTATTGTTGTGGTCCGAACAATATTTCTAAGATAATGTTGAGCAATTAATCTAACATTATATATTCAAGCTTCGATTGGCCGGGTTGCATTTCAAAATCGCGTTCACCATTTGAGAACCAGATCCCCGCATAGTGCTGCGAGGCTTATTGTAGATCGCGGATAGGCAATGTCCTCTAGAGTTCAACGCAAATTGCTCGCTACCTTGTTGCTTAGTGTCGCGACCACTGGTGAGGTAAGTGCCGAACAGGATCGAGTTAGTATTGAAAATCAGATGGCGACACCTGCTTCTGAGATAGGCCATACGAACATCAACTTAGGCGGTGGCTTCATCGAGTTCCTGCTCACTGGTCGCGTCAGTTCAGTTCCACGCAGCATTGTCGGTGTGGGGCAAGAGGCGCAAGTACATAATTATACGAACGAAGTATCACAGGGGCAAAGCGGAACAACGCCTGCAACAATGGACGGTGAGGTCAAAATTATCGACTACAGCGGAAATTTCGCTCCCGGTTCTGTAATTATTAACGTAACCAAAAAAGAGGTTTATCACATATTGCCGGATGGAAAGATGAAAGTACTAAGAAACGGAAATAATGAAAATCGACTTGCGAAGGCTTTAACCAAGAAATTATCATACTGAATTAATATAAATGTTTTGGTCGACATACACGCGCAATCGCTTATTGAATTGAGAGGCGATCAAATGCTTATTTGCAGACCGCCCCTCTTCATATGTGGATTGATAACGAAAACCATCCTTTTGGCTGGATTATTGACCAAAACGATGGCGTGTCAAAAACACAACCTGATAATACGAGGCGACGCCAGCATCGACTCTTAAGTTGTGTTATGTCAACGCGGACACGTTACGGGAACAAGGGTGTAATGCTCTCGCTCTACAACTCGCTGTGTCTTGACATACATCGCAGGCTCGAGACCGGTTCTCACGATGCCGCCACTCTGGCGCCCGCCGAATCCAGGATCGAGGAAGGGTTGAGGCCCACGCACAAGCCGTCCCCTCGTGTTCTCGACCACAAGATTAGGGACGTATTGCTTGCTGTAGCAGGTGTCCTCACCATCCCGATCAACCGTATACGTTCTTGCTGAAGCTCCCGAAGCGATCACAGTCATCGCAAGAGTACTGCATACAAACGCTGCAATTTTCGTGTTCATTGTGAGGCCTCCACTTGGTGTCAAACACCGATGGCTACCTAGCATGCTGTACGGCGATGGCAACAGTGGCGAACTACTGATAGCCGCTAAAGTGAGCATTGTCACCAAAAATTTGATAAGTAACGATTCGAGAAAAGCATTGAACGTGCACCGCCTGTTAAGCTTTATTCGATTGAATAGATATATCAAAACTAAATAATGGACTTATTATCTAGTAGATCAACTGAGAAACAGGAAGTAGATTCAAACAAAATTCAACTTTCTGGCATCAAATAGAAGATCTTGCACCTATTTTGTCTCATTTAATCTGTTTTCAAGTAAGATAATATCTTTTGAACTATATTTTTAATAAATTGAATATAAACACTGAAAAAATCGAGATTCAACGGCCAGCCGTTTACAGATGAGATATATCGAGCAGAGCGCAACTTGACAATAAAAATTGTGATGCATGCGATCGATTTATAGGAATTACTTAAGGCCAGCTTCTCCCCTGTCGACTCCGGTTCGAAATTCCGGATAGGCTCTCGTATGGTCATCTAAGTTATACCCAAGGGCGTTCCGCAGGCTTTCACTATCGTTGCTAGGCTCCAGGCTGTTAAAATGGACATTATTTGACCACATAATCGCTTAGTGCTGGACCGGGGGGCGTTCAATCCGGCCTCAGAGGAGATTGGGGATCCAACTCAGACTATTATCTTATTACTATGTTGGTCGGTTTATGTTCCGCAACTTGTCAGCAATAGTTTCTGGCCGTAGGTGCGCGTACCGCATCAGCATACGGGTATCCCTGTGGCCGCTGATGAGTGCCACCTCAGGGATGCTCAATCCCATCTCAAAGAACCGGCTCACAGCCTCATGCCTCAAGTCGTGATAGCGGAAGTCTGGTAACGAGACGCGACCCATAGCTCGGCGCCAAGCCATCTTCACAGCATCCTCGGTCGTCGGGAAGACCACCGCATCTAGGACTACCTCCGCGGGCTTCAGCTCCTGTAGCAAGCTCAAGGCCCGTCTCGTAAGCGGGATGGTCCGGGGGTGACCGTTCTTGGCCTTCGGGATGTGCAGGGTACGCCGGGTCCACTCGATGTCCCTCCACCGTAGCCGTAACACCTCCCCTCGCCTCATTGCCGTCTCAAGCCCGAACTCGACCATTGGCAGCAGGTGAGGGTTACGTGACCTCTCGCAGGCTTCCCGCAGCAATTCCCACTCCCCCGGCTCCAGGCGCCTTGAGCGTCCATTAGCCACCTTGGGCTTGGTGACGAGGGCGAAGGGGTTCTCGGGTATCGGTATGTCCCACATCCTCCGCGCAATCTCGAAGGCGTGGCGATAAAGAGCGAGCTCCCGGTTGATGCTCGACGGCTTCACGGTCTTCAGCCTGAGGTCCCGGTGAGTCGCCACCTTGCCCACTGTGAGGACGCTGAGAGGCGCCTTCGCGATCTCGTGCTTCAGCAGCACCCGTATCGCCATCTCCTCTCGGACTGCCCCCCTCTTGGTCGGTGTGATGGTGTCTCGGTAGCGCGTGACGATGTCGCCTACGGTCATCTGGTCGAGGGCTTTGCGGTCGGTAGGCAGCCCCCTGCGATCCGCTTCCGTCTCAATCTGTCGTGCCCAAGCTTGAGCGTCAGATTTGGAGGCGAACGTCCGTGTAACCAAAGGCGCTCCCTTCCTTCGAACCTGGACCTGCCAACTACCCTGACGCTTTCGAAACGAAGCCATTGCTGCACTCGCTGTGACAAATTCGTGCCAAGCGTGCTCAGCGATTTTTTCTCGTCACTCAGGCCCAACCGTGGTTGCCTACCCTAAGATGATGATGTTTAATGATTAATCACCACCGAGGAAGAGCTGATGCACACGGTCTTCCCACACCCGACGCTCTCGGAGATGATGCACGAGAGCGTGCTCGACGCCTATGGGCGGGTGATCCACACGTAGGACGGAAGTGGACCTGAAAGCTCTAATAGAACAAGCAGTTAGGGGCTTGATGCCAGACTGGGGCTCGGCCTTGCGGTCAAGCCTCGGGATGGGCATGAGGGGCGCATTGGGCGGTGCTCTGTGCGCCCGGATTGTGCCCGGGAAATACGCCTTTACTGGCAGGGCGGGTGGTGGCGCGATTGGTTACTTCGCGGCCCCACAGCGGCCCCACGAGCCCGTACAGCGGCATCGCTGGTTCCAGGCAGGGGCTATCCGCTGCCGAGCCTGGGAACGCCGTCAGCGGGTCGCTGTATGCCTCTGCTGTTTCACGTTCTGAGACCGGTGTCCGTGCCGGGAGTAGGCAGGTGGTTGCCGGAGAGCCAAGGGGGAGCCTCACGGTTCCTGTTTATGGTATTGAGGTGGTTCTTGGTGGTGAGAGACACGCGAATGAGCGGGGGTGACGTTGGATGAGGTAGTCCTTGCGGCTTCAGCCCCCACCATCCACCACACTCCCCAACTCACGTCCTCACATCTGGATCTGAACCTGTTCAAAGTATTGTGATGACGAGCGAAATGTAGCTCCACACGCCTCCCAGATGGGGAGGCCATGGCAGAGCTGTTCCGGCCGTCGGACGAGCCGTGGCAGGCGATCGCGCCCTACATGCCCACCAGCCAGCCCGGTGCGCATCGCAAGGACGACCGCACCATCCTCTCGGGCACCGAACCACACAGCGAGGCACTGACGGCGTGCTCAAGCGTGGCAGCCGTAGCTCAACTTGGGGAGGGGATTGTAGGGGCACGGCGGATGCTTCAGTCCCAGCACCCTTGCATCAGGGACCCCGCAGTGCCGTCTCTGCCGAGTTGGAGTGGCGGGAATGAGCCGATGCCTCCAACAATCCCGCGGCTCACTCGAGGCTGGCCATCGGTTGCCGGGCATAGGCTTCAGCTTTGCCGGCGCCTACTCCTCACCCTCGACGTGGATCAATGCGCGTTGAAGAACAGCGAATAGATAATGAGCGCGGCAACGGCTGCGATCAGCACGCCTCCTAGAAGCGCTGGTCGCATCGTATTCGTAGTCTTCTCGGGCTTGTGGTTCGGCAGCGCCATGACTCTCTCCTACGATTAGCTCAGCCCAACGTGCGGCGGCTGAACGAGGTCCGTAGCTGTGCTGCCAGAATGTCCCTTGCGACGCTGCAACACACGTGGTGACGCTCACGGAGACCGAGCTAGAGCATTTTCCGACGAAGTGGATACCGGTTCGTCGGAGAAAATGCGGCAAAATCAGAGACCGAGAGAGCTTCGCGATTGCAGCGCGATCGTGAAGCTCTCTAGTGAGCGTTCATTGGCCCAACAGTCACGCCAGCCCTGCCGCCTGTTGGCCGCTCGGATGGTGTCACGCGCGGGCCGGGAAACGAGTGTGATGGGTGTCCCCGGCCCGCCGGTCTAATATCAAGGGCCTAAGATGCTGGCGCATCAACGTCGATCTCGGGCAGGCCCGAGATCGACGAGGCCGTTGACCCCTCTCGCATTTTCGACACCAAGCCAAAGATTTGGCGAAAATTCGAGAACGGAACCAAAGGTCGTCTTCAACGACCGTTGGTATGAAAACGGCCTATTTGGTGATCCGCTTCGGCGAGATGGGATCGCTCGCCGGGAACGTCTCCTCGATAGCCTCGTCCAGCAACTGGTCCTGCCGCTTGCTCAGGTCCTCCCCAGGCACGCGGTTGCCGGGTGCCGAAGCCGCAGCAAGATCGGCCAACGGCTGTCCTTTGCTCATGCCGTCGCTTCGGCCGCCCGGGCGCCCAAGCTCCTGGGTGCCCCGAAGGAGACCAAAGCGCCACGCGAGCAACGCCGCGCCCGCCGCTGCCAAGCCGACAGCCGCAACAAGGAAGAACTCACTCGGCCCAGTCGCGCTCTGTCTGCTCTGCCCGCCAGCACGAAGCGCCTCCGACTTCGCTCGAATGAACGTAGACGCTGCCTTGCTGATGCCTTCGTAGGAGAGAAGGCGACGAGCCATCGGTAAGAGCTCGTTCCTGTGCCGATGTAGGTGTTGATCTACAAGATAAGTCACATCTTCAAACGTGTTCAGCCACCCCGCTAGCCCCTTGTTATCATACTTCGCGAGGCCATTGAGCTGGGACGTAAAATTATCATGCTCGCGCGCAAGCTCTTCAATGAGAGATTTCGCTTCGGCATGGGACCGCAGGGGCGCTATAAGGCTCGCATCTATCGCAGTACCATGAGACCGCAATTCGTCGATCAGGTCTGCCAGGAGCCGCTCTCGACTGCGTACAACACCAGCGCCGTTCAACGCATTTGGGATTTCATGGATGAGCTGATTGATGTTTGCGTGATCGCGTTCGATGAGACGCCAAATATCCATGTGTTGCTGAACCCTTGCTGACACCCTCCAACATTCTCCAGCCTCAAGGCGTTCCCTTTTATGCCCCGGCATTCCAATGGTGGCACGGTATTGGCCTGCTGCAAGGCCCTTCGGTATGCCACCGCACCAAGGCGGAACCGTCCTAGGTGGATGGCATTAGGCTCGTGCGAAATGGCACGATTTCGCATTCTCCAGGGACGCAAGCGCCCGCCAAGGTCCTATCCCTCCGGCGGGCGTTCTGCTGTTGAGCAATCATCTTTTCGCATTATCGGAGGATGGGTTGTTTCTGGCTGTTTCAGAGGCGACCTTCCCATCCGGGCTGATTTTGGAACCTGCCGGAGGCGGTCCGATACCTGTCGGGTCAGTTGCGGGCGGCGTTTCACGATCAGGCCTTTCGTCCCGTTCACGATCAATGGCGCCTCCGATGTGGCTTGCGCCTTCCGACCTCTGCTCCTTGTCGGCACTGCGTGTGTTGTTGCTAGTTAACCCGTGCTCGATATCTGCACCATGCACGGACAGGATTTTGTCTGAGGTCTGATCGCGGTAGCCTTCAGCCCTTAGACCGCCAAGATAGCCTGGGTAACGCTTGAAGGGCTCGGGCGGTGCTGTGTGCATTCGAGACTCTACCGCGCGTCCCGCCCACGCTTTGTCCGGAACGCGCTGGCGAATGTACAGCAGCATGAGTCCAGGAAGGCCGCAGGCGAGAATCAGGAAAAGTATTATGCCCATAGGTCACCCTCTTGGCTTGGGTGGTCAATAGATCGGTAATAACTCCTCACAGTTCAGATCGTTCCCGTCTTCTCATTAATGTTAAATGTAAGCTGAGCGTTGCGGGGTATCGGTGAATATCTGCAAACGATTAAGCGCCGACATGCCACATGATCCAGCGTCTATCTGCGCCTGCAAATAAATCGCGCGCGATATTGATGTGCTTGGTATCATCAGACTCTGTCCAATGCCAGTTCGGCGTCATGTTCGCCGAAGCTCGACTGCCATTCTCGCGTCCTATGATCTATCCAAGCTTCTGTTATCGTTCCTGATTATGTCGCGGGCCTGCACATGCCGGTAGCCTAGCGGCACGCTCGTACCTTTGGCCAATTATGCATCATTTGTTAGTTCCGATGTGAAACGTCCACAATATGACGGAGCACGTGCCATGGATCGCAGGTAGGCAAATGACTCCGCACACCTCTCGGTGTGAGCCCCTTCTGGTGAACACCGCCAGCCCTGACCAGCAAGGCTACCTCTTGTTCGTGAACGATAAGCTGGTTGCTGTCGTAGTCCGCGTTGAGCATGACGACCAGCTTGACGATACGCTGTGGGGACGTTGGTGCTTGGAAGCAGCGTTCGGCCCATGCCAATGCGCACGCTCTTCTGTGACGTTTGCGGCACCTGAGGAGGCTCTCAAGTGGGCTGTCGGTTGTGTCGAAGATCATCGGCGAGGCCAACTTACACTCAGGGAAGCAGCATAAGCTGCTGCTCCCCCTCCCGGCATATCATCCGCCGAAGCAGGCCAGCTGCCTCCAGCGCAGCTTCTCAGCCACCGCTTCGGGCCTCAGGTGCGTATGCCGCATCAGCATCCGGGTATCCCTGTGCCCGCTGATGAGAGCCACTTCGGGGATGCTCAAGCCCATCTCGAAGAACCGACTCGCAGCCTCGTGTCTCAGGTCGTGGTAACGGAAGTCTGGCAGTGAGGTCCGGCCCATCGCCCGGCGCCAAGCCATCTTCACGGCATCCTCCGCGGTCGGGAAGACCACCGTTTCCGGGACCACATCCGCGGGTTTCGGTTCGCCAAGGAGGCTCAAGGCCCGCCCCGTAAGCGGGATGGTCCGGGGGTGACCATTCTTGGTCTTCGGGATGTGCAAGGTGCGCCGGGCCCACTCGATATCCCGCCACCGTAGCGCCCGGAGTGGGCCTGCGAGTCCTGCTGTGAGCTTGACGGGTCCCCCCGGCCCGAGGCTGGCAATGGGCCATCATGCAGGCCAGGAGCGCCGCTCCCGTCATCGCGCCCCGGCGGATGTGCGGGCCACCAGCCCGACGCCGCTGCTGGGGCACAACCCGATCACGTTGTAATCGGATTGTGCTCTGGGCCTTTGATGTTACCGCATTATCTGCGCCGAGGCGGTATCCGCTTCGTCGGAAACTCCTCTCGCTGACCGGCACCCGCTCTAGTGAGTACCGGGCTTCGCCCCAAATGCGACGAGGGCCCCTATCGGCACAGTGATCGGGTCACGGCCGTCTCCGCATTCCACCACCACCTCCGCTTCCGTCCACGGCACGCTCCTGTCAGCGAAAGTGAGAAGCGCCCTGGCGAGTTGATGGGCTTTTCCCAACGCAGCGTCCCTGTCAGCAAGGTTGAGAGAGCCGACTTCGTCAAGAAGTTGACCAAAGATGCTCAACCTGAAGCGATAGAGCGGCATGGTTTGAGGACGCCTTTGATCCCGTCTGACGGCTCGTATGATCGGGTTGACCACGTTGAGCAAGGCGTTCAGGGCCGAAGAAATGCTTCAATTTTGTTTCCTGGGCGCGGAGTGCGTTTTACGGGACGCTCGGGCACCCGGCCATCCGCCGCCATCGAGCCTCCGACCGCGCCGGGGCCGCCGGTCGCTTCCGCTCCGTGCCGTCGAAGCGAGAGGCACTCACCCGCTCACAGCCTCTGCATCGGTAGTCGAAACACGGGGTATCACCCATTTGAGGGTGCCTGCGTCCAGTGATGCCGAATATGTTTATGTCTTGCGGTGGGGCGATCGGAAGCGATGGCAGGCGGCGGCACAAATATCGTGAATGTCGAGCTTCAGGAAATTACCGAGGATGAGTTCTTCATCCTCGTCAGCTTCCAGGATAAGGGCGTTGCTAGTTTGTATCTGAGGGGAGACAGGCAGTACGCAGCGGAATTTCTCGAGGTGGCTCGGCGTCGAATTTTGCTGACTGTCACCGGGCTTCTCCCCGGTGATCGTCGCGAGGCCGTGGCCCAGGAACTGGCCCGGCTGCGTGATGACGTTCAGCTTCCTCGCAAGTAGATCGATGCCGTCCACCCGACACGGCGCATGATGCTGCCGTTGCCGGCCGATTCGATCCCGCAGGCGTCAGTGACGATCGCTCTTGGAATGATTGTCGTGTGGAGGTAGGTCAAAGAGGTTCGCCCATAGCCTGTCGACACGCCATCGCCACGGCATCCTCCGTGGTCGGGAAGACCACCGCATCCGGGGTCATGTCCGCGGGACCCGGTTCGCCACGGAGGCTCGGGGCTCGTCCGATCCGCGGGATGGTCCGGGGGTGACCATTCTTGATCTTCGGCATGTGACGGACGCGCCGGATCCGCGCGACGTCACGCCATCCGAGGCGCAGCACCTCCCCTCGCCTCATGGCGGTCTTTAGACCCATCGCCCGCGAAGGCCGTCAGCCGTCGATCCGGGTCCTGTTTCAAGGAGCGGAGCGCGCCGTCCGGGGAGCGGTCCCGCCGATCGCCTGGCCCGCCATCTCTGCGCTGATCTCCTCGATCGTCATCCGCCGGGTCATGGCGCGGCGGCGCAGGAACGCGAAGGCTTCGGCCTCGCTCATGGCGTGGCGGTTCATCATGCCGATGACGGCGCCGACCACGACGCGCCGCGAGCGGATCCGCTCTTCGAGCTGCGCGATCCGCTCATCGGTCTCGCGCCGCCGCTGCCCCGTGTGCAGGGCCAGGACGAGGGCCGTGTAGAGGCCCGTCGATCGCAGCGGCTTGACCAGGAAGGCGGCCGGGTCGCGGTCGAGCATCCCGCGCAGGCGGCTCGGCGTCTCCGTTCCGACCAGCGCGACGACCGGGGCATCGCAGCGCCGATCAGGGCCCGCCGGCCCGGCCTCGGCGACCGGACCCGGATCGCGGTCGATGTCGACGATGACCACGTCCGCCTCGCCGCTCTCGACCAGCTGCGCCCCCATCCGGAGGATTTGCCGATGCAGCAGGACGGCATCGCGCTCGTCCCCGACGAGCAGGCGGACGCGGCATCCGCGGATGGTCGGGACGGCCGGGCGGGTCATTTGACCACGCGCAGATGACGGGGCCGCGGCATGATCATCTCCTCGCGCGGATGCCGGCGGCCCGCGAGGCCCGCCAGGTTGAGGGCCGAGAGATAGGGGTCGGGCGCCATCGGTGCGGGTGCTTCCCAGAAGATCTCGAAGCTGTTCCCGGGCATGGATCGTGCCAGCCGTGGGGTGGCGAAGCAATGGTTGTTGCTGGGATCGATCCAGACCGGTCCCTGGGGCGCCTCGAAGACGTGCCCGGCCGCTGCCTGGCGCACGGCCGCCGCCTCGGTCGTGCCGGCGCGCCGCACCGCGCGCGCGAGCAGCATCGCGGCCACGTAGGTCGCCTGCCCGTCCACCGAGGGACTGCTCTCGGCGCCGAACCGCGCCTTCCAGCGCGCCACGAAGGCGTGGTTCTCCGGGCGGTCGAGGCTCTCGAAATAGGCCGACGAGGTGATGCAGCCGACGGACGCCTCCGGCCCGATGCGCCGGAGCTCCGGCTCGCACAGGCTGCAGCTCAGCATCGGGATCGCGGCGCCGGCGCGGGCCAGCGCCGCGTGCAGGGCCTGGACGAAGCGGTAGCTCGACTCGCCCACCAGGGTGTTGAACACGACCGGCGGCCTGCGGGCCATGATCTCGTCGACCATGTGGGCGACGCCCGTTCCGCCGAGATCGAGCAGCCGCTCGGCCAGGATGCGGCCTCCCGCGGCGCCGACGATCTCGCGCATGACCCGGTTGGTCTCCCAGGTCCACACGTAGTTCGAGCCGACGCAGAACACCTCGTCGGCCAGCGACTCGATCATGTAGCGGGCCAGCGGCACCACGTTGTGGTTCGGGGAGGCTCCGACATAGATGATCTGGTCGCTGCATTCGAAGCCCTCGTACCGGGCCGGATGCCACAACAGGCGCTCGGTCCGCTCGAACAGCGGCAGGACCTCCTTGCGGGAGGCCGAGGTGTAGCAGCCGATCACGTGATCGACGCCCTCGTGCCGGATGAGCGCGTCGCAGGCGTCGTGATAGGCGCTGACCCGGCCGCCCGGGTCCCGCACCACCGGGACGAACCCGAAGTCGAAGGCCGGATCCTGGGCGATCTCCTCGATCGCCAGCATCGCGCCGCACAGCATCTCCCGCCCCATCATGGCGTAGGGACCGGTCTGGGAGAAGACGATGCCGACGGGGATGGCGGGCCGGCTGGAACGGCGTGCGGGCATGGCAGCGACGGGTTGGCAGCGACGAGATGGCGGAGACGAGCCTGGGCTTTGCCGGAAGCCTCGTCCCCGGCCTGGACCGGCGTCAAGATGCGGCGGAAGAAGGCCGGCGGAAAAAGCCGTCCTACCCCGATTGACAGGCCGCCTGCCTTGGCGACATGATCCTCGTGCCAGCTTTGATCTCGCAACCGGAAAGTCTTTCTTCAGCCGGCATCGTCTGAGGGAAGCGCCGTCGAACAGTTTTTCCGGTTCGATCCTGCTCGCGCCTGACATGATACAGCGGCAATGCTGCCATTCGAGGCCCCTCATCGGCCCCGGGTGGCTTTCGTCGTTGGCCTGAGCGGCCGCCATCGCGCGGAGCCGCAGGCCGGGACGCGACCGCCGTGTACCGAGGGGGAGAGACGCCGTGTCCGACGCAGACCTGCATGACTGCGAGCTTCTCGAGATCAGCCGGCGGATCGCCGCGCGGCAGGTCTCGTCCGTCGCGGCGACGGAAGCCCAGCTCGACCGCATCCGGCGCCTCGACGGGCAGCTCGGGGCCTACGCCTGCGTCACGGCCGAGAGCGCGCTCGCGGCCGCCCGCACCGCCGACGCGGAACTGGAATCCGGCCGCAACCGCGGGCCGCTCCACGGCGTGCCCATCGCGGTGAAGGACCTGTGCTGGACGACCGACGCCCTGACCGCCGCCGGGATGACGATCTATCGCGACAACCGGCCCGGCGAGGACGCGACGGTGGTCAAGCGCCTGCGCGCCGCCGGCGCCGTCATCCTGGGCAAGCTCCAGCTCACGGAGGGGGCCTATGCCGACCACCATCCGGCGATCACGCCGCCGCGCAACCCCTGGGGGGCGGAGTTCTGGTCCGGGGCGTCGTCGAGCGGCTCGGGCGTCGCGACGGCCGCCGGCCTGTGCTACGGCTCCCTCGGCTCGGATACCGGCGGCTCGATCCGCTTTCCCTCGGCCGCCAACGGCGTCACCGGCCTCAAGCCGACCTGGGGCCGGGTCAGCCGCTACGGCGTGTTCGAGCTCGCCGCCACCCTCGACCATATCGGCCCGATGGCCCGCAGCGCCGCCGATTGCGGCGCGATCCTGGGCGTGATCGCGGGCGCCGACCCCGACGATCCGACCGCGGTCCCGCTGCCGGTGCCGGATTTCGCCGCCGCCCTCGAGGGCGGCGTCGCGGGGCTGCGCCTCGGCGTCGATGCCGACTGGATCGCCCGCGACGTCGATCCGGTCGCCCACGCGGTGACGCAGGCGGCGATCGACGTGCTCACCGGGCTCGGCGCCAAGATCGTTCCGGTCCGCTTCCCCGATCCGGACGCCGTCATCCGCGACTGGTTCCCGCTCTGCGGGATCGAGACCGCGGTGGCGCACGAGGCGACCTACCCGGCGCGCAAGGACGAGTACGGGCCGGCCCTGGCCGGGCTCATCGAGCTCGGGCGGGCGCAATCCGGCCTGGACTACCAGAAGATCATCCTGCGGCGGGAGGCGTTCCGCGGCCGCGTGCGGGCGCTGTTCGAGGGGATCGACCTGCTGGCGGTGCCGGTCCAGGCCTTCGCCGGCCCGACCCTCGCCACGATGGCGACGCTCGGCGAGGATGCCGGCCTGATGAACGGGCTTTTGCGCTTCACCTGCCCGTTCGACATGACCGGCAGCCCCACCATCACCCTGCCGGGCGGCTTCACCGCGGCGGGGGCACCGGTGGCCTTCCAGCTCGTCGGCCCGCATTTCGGTGAGGCCGCCCTGGTGCGGGCCGGCCACGCCTTCCAGGGTGCCACCGACTGGCACCGTCGCCACCCGGCCCTCTGATACCAAATCCGAAATCGGGCATCAGGAATCGGAGGAGCCGCATGGGCGGTGAGGCGCTGCTGCAGGTCTCCGGACTCTGGGCCCATTACGGCGGCACGCCGATCCTGCAGGGCGTCGAGCTCGCGGTGGAGCGCGGCGAGATCGTCAGCATCATCGGGCGCAACGGCGTCGGCAAGACGACGATGCGCTGCCTGATCGGACTTCCCGCGGCTGGCCGAGCGCCGCGGGCAGCTCGCCGGCACGATGTCGGGCGGCGAGCAGCAGCTCGCCATCGGGCGGGCGCTGGTCGGGAACCCGACCCTGATGCTCCTCGACGAGCCGTCGGAAGGCGTGCAGCCGTCGATCGTCCAGATGATCGGCCGGGTCCTGCGCGCGGTCCGGGACGAGCTCGGCACCACGATCGTGTTCGTGGAGCAGAACCTCGACACGATCCTGTCGGTCGCCGAGCGCTGCTACGTCATGGAGAAGGGCCGGGTGACGGCCGATCTCGGCCGCGACGCCCTCACGGCCACAACGTGCGCCGGCACCTGCTGATCTGACGGGGCGATCGCCTCCGGGGAGTCGTCCCCCGCCCGATCTTGCGGATGATCTTCATCCGAGACGCCAACGAAGAACCGAGACCGTCGGCGCGGACCAGCGACCGAGGCCGGATAGAGCATTTTCTGACGAAGCGGATACCGGTTCGTCGTAGAAAATGCGGTAACATCAAACACCTAGAGAGCGTCACGATTGCAGCGCGATCGTGACGCTCTCTAGAAGCGAGCGGGAGGACGCCATGCCAACGCCCCTTCACGACGAGACGCTTCTCTCGATCGCCGAGCGGATCCGCCGGCGCGAGGTCACGTCGCTCGCGGTCACGCAGGCGCAGCTCGACAGGATCGCCGCCCTCGACGGCCTCTATCGCAGCTACACGACGGTGACGCGCGACCATGCCCTCGCGCGCGCCGAGCGGGCGGACCGCGAGACGGCCCTGGGCATCAGCCGGGGGCCGCTCCACGGCGTGCCCGTCGCCGTCAAGGACCTCTGCGACACGACCTTCGCGCCGACGGCGGCCGGCGGGACCCTGCGCCGGAACCACGTCCCGTCGGCCGACGCGACCGTCGTCGCGCGCCTCGAACAGGGCGGGGCGGTGATCCTCGGCAAGCTGTCGATGACCGAGGGGGCCTATACCAGCCACCACCCGGACAATCCCGGCCCGCTCAATCCGTGGAGCCGCGACCACTGGGTCGGCTCCTCGTCCACCGGGTCGGGGGCCGCCACGGCGGCACGGCTGTGCTACGCCTCCCTCGGCTCGGATACCGGCGGGTCGATCCGGTTCCCGTCCGCCACCTGCGGGCTGACCGGCCTCAAGCCGACCTGGGGGCGGGTGAGCCGCCACGGCATCTTCCCGCTGGCGGCGTCGCTGGACCATGTCGGCCCGATGGCCCGCTCGGCGGCCGACGCGGCCGCGGTGCTCGGCGTGATCGCGGGAGCCGATCCGGCCGACCCGACCGCCCTCCAGGCTCCCGTGGATTCCTACCTCGAGGCCGTCGGCCGGCCGATCCGCGGGATCACGGTCGGCATCGACCGCCGTTTCGTGTCGGAGGGGATCGACCCGGAGGTCGTCGCGGCCCTGGACGCGGTCGAGGCGGCGTTGCGCGCGTGCGGCGCCCGCATCCGCGAGATCGCCTTTCCGCCGACCGACCGGCTGGTCCGCGGCTGGATCCCGTTCTGCTCGGTGGAGACGGCGCTCGCCCACCAGGACAGCTATCCGCTGCACCGGGACGCCTACGGCCCGGACCTCGCGGCCCTCATCGATCAGGGACGAGGCGTCACCGGCGCGGAGCTCGGCGCCATCTTCCACGAGCGGCTGGCCTTCACTGGCGCGCTCGCCGCCCTCTTCGAGGAGGTCGACCTGATCCTGGTGCCGACCATGCCGGTGCCGATCCCGAGCCTGTCCCGGATGAGCGAGTACGGACAGGATCCGGAGGTCCTGCTGCGCATCCTGCGCTTCACGGCGCCGTTCAATTTTTCCGGGACGCCGACCATCACGCTGCCGGCCGGCATCGACGCCGCCGGATTGCCGCTCAGCGTCCAGCTGGCCGGGCGCCCCCTGTCCGAGGCCCTGCTCTGCCAGGCCGGGCACGCCTTCCAGCAGGTGACGGACTGGCACGCCCGCCGCCCTCCGGGCCTGCCATAGGCGGCGGGCAGGCGTCCCTGCAGCGTGATCGGGCGCTGGCCTCGCATGAGAGCCCGCCTCGCCCGCCGGTATCAAGGCGGGAGGAGCGCTCCACCCGGCTCGCCGCGTCGGCCCTGATGTGCGACAAACCGGGCCATGCGACCCGGCTCCCTCTCCCTCGACGACTTCCTCGCCCGTCGCGCCGCCGACCGGCGGCTGGCGCGGCTGACCCACGACATGCCGTTGCCGGAGGCGCGGGGGCTGGAATTCGGGCCCGGGGCCAACCCGACGCCCCTGCCCGCGGGCGTGCGGATCGCCACCGTCGACCACGCCCTCGATGCCGGCGCCGGGCTGCCCGGCGCGGCGCCGATCGACCATGCCTGGACCGGAGCGGGCCCCCTCGCCCCGATCGTCGGCCCGGAGCCCTACGACGTCGCCATCGCCGCGCAGGTGGCGCAATACGTGCCGAACCTCCTCGGCTGGCTGCGCGGCATCCACGGAGTGCTGCGCCCGGGCGGCGTGCTCAACCTGTCGCTGCCGGACAGGCGCTTCATGTTCGACGCCGCGCGGCCCGCGAGCACCCTGGCGGAACTCGTCGAGGCCGACCTCCTCGATCTCGCGCGGCCGAGCCCGCGCCAGCTCTTCGCCCATGCGAGCGAGGCGCGGGCGGTGGCGCCCGAGCAGATCTGGGCCGGTGAGGACCCGGCGGCGGCGCCGCGCCTCGCCGGCGAGGCGGCCCTGGCCCATGCCTACGCGGAGGCCGCCGCGGCGCTCGCCGCCGGGACATACGTGCCGTGCCATTGCTGGGTCTTCACCCCGGACTCCTTCCTCGACCTGGTGGCGGGAGCGACGCGACTCGGCCTGTTCCCGTTCGTGCTGAACCGGATCGGCGCCACGGAGGTCGGCGGGTTCGAGTTCTACGTCTCGATGCGGCGCGACGCCGAGGCGGAGCCCGAGGCGCTGCGCCGGCTGCAGGACGGAGCGATCGACTATCTCGGCGGCATCCTCGTGCGGCAGCGCCGGACCGCGACGTTGCTGGCCGGTCGCTGACGCGGCGCCGAAAAGCCGCGCCGGGGGCGCCGGAACCTCGGCCGGCCGCCATCCGTTCCGCGTCATCTCGCGATTTTCGCCATCAGGAGGCCTCTCATGCGCGCTCTGACGATCCGGGTGTCCGTCGCGGCGGCCCTCGTCCTCGGGACGGCGGGCGCCGCGCTCGCCCAGAACAACGATACCGGCAGCGGGCTCTCGCCCTACGCGGCTCTGCGCGGCAACGACCGCTCCGGCGGCGTCAACAACGGCAATTTCCGGCAGCCGCGCTACGACCCCTACCTGCGCGCCTACGGCCGTCCGCCGGCCGATTACGGCTACGGCTATGGCTACCGCCCGGCGCCGCCGCCCGCGGCTTACTACGGCTATCCGTACTGAGGCGTCCCTGCGCGCGGCCCCTTGATCCGGCCGCGTTTGCCGGCGACCACCGCCCGGCGGCCCCGACGCGCCGCCGGGAGACCACGATGCCGACACCCTTCCGCACCGCCCACTTGCCTGCCCCTGGCCCGCTTTCATGAGCCTGCCGCACGCCACAGCTGCGCGCCTCGAGGCTCTGCGCCGCGGCGATCTCGCCGGGGCCCGGGAGCTGCGGCTTCCCGGCGGGCCGGAGGGGCGGCTCTCCGAGATGCCGCCCGAGATCCTCGGCCTCGCCGACACGCTCGAACTCCTCGATCTCAGCCAGAACGACCTCACCGCCCTGCCCGCCGATCTCGGCCGACTTCACCGGCTCAAGGTGCTGTTCTGCTCCGGCAACCGCTTCGCGCGGCTGCCGCCGGTCCTCGGCGACTGCGCCTCTCTGAGTCAGGTGGGGTTTCGCGAGGCCGGCGTCGCCGAGGTGCCGGCCGAGTCCCTTCCCCCGGACCTGCGCTGGCTCACCCTCACCGACAACCGCATCGCGACCCTGCCCGCGGCGCTCGGCGCCCGGCCGCGTCTGCAGAAGCTGATGCTGGCGGGCAACCGCCTGCAGGCCCTGCCGGAGAGCTTGGGCGACGCGCGGAACCTCGAACTCCTGCGCATCGCCGCCAACCGGTTCGAGGCATTGCCCGCCTGCCTGACGGCCCTGCCGCGCCTCGCCTGGCTGTCCTGGGCCGGCAACCCGTTCGAGGATCGCGCGGCACCGTCCCGCGCGGCCGCGGCACCGGTCGCCTGGCGCGACCTCGCGCTCGGCCCGCTCCTCGGCGAGGGCGCTTCCGGACGGGTGATGCGGGCGGCGTGGCGGCCGGACGGCGCGGTCGAGGCGCGAGCGGTCGCCCTGAAGCTGTTCAAGGGCGCGATGACCAGCGACGGCCTGCCCGAGCGCGAGATGGCGGCCTGCCTGGCGGCGGGGGCGCATCCGCACCTCACCGGCGGCCTCGGCCGCCTCGCCGACCATCCGGACGGCGCGGAAGGCCTGCTGATGCCGCTCCTGCCGCAGGATTGGCGGGTCCTCGCCGGGCCGCCGAGCCTGGCGAGCTGCAGCCGCGACGTCTACGACCCCGACCTTCGCCTGACGGCTCGCGCGGCCTTGCGCCTCGCCCGCGGGGTGGCCTCGGGCGCCGCCCACCTGCACGCGCGCGGCTTCGGCCACGGCGACCTCTACGCTCACAACATCCTGTGGGACGGGCGCGCCGGCGAGGCGGTGCTGAGCGATCTCGGTGCGGCCTCCGCCCTGGTCCCGGGCCCGGAGGGGGCGTTCCTGCAGCGGCTCGACGTGCGGGCCTTCGGGCTCCTCCTCGAGGAGCTGCGGGCGCTGAGCCCCCTCGCCTCCCCGGCCCTCGACGCCCTGGTCGCGGCCTGCACCGGACCCGATCCGGGAGCGCGGCCGGCGATGGCCGAGGTGCTGGGCGCCCTCGACGCTCTCGTCGGAGGATCGGGGCCGGCCTGACCGGCCCCGACCTCGCCCTCAGCGGCTCTTCTTGTAGAGCTTGCTCGCGATCTCGAAGATCTCCTCCGGCTTGTAGTTCGGCGCGAAGGCGCCGTAATTGCCGTCGAGCTCCGGGATCTTGCCGCCCTCGGGCGCGCCGTCGATGACTTCGAGGTTGCCCGGCGGATCGCCCGGCAGCGCCACCTCGTCGTTCGACCACACGCCGGCCGCTTCCGCGTAATCCGGCGAGTTGAAGCGGTAGAGCCGGCGGTGGCTGCCCTCCTGCAGGTATTTCTGGCACTCGGGGATGCGGTCGAGGTTGATGTTGGGCGTCGGCAGCATCTGCTCGATCGCCACGCCGGTGAGCTTCTTCAGCGCCAGCGCGTAGGCGTGGGCGTGCACCGAGCCGCGCACCAGCAGGTAGCCGCAGACCTCGCGCCCGGTCGGGTCCTTCAGGGTCTCGTAGACGCGCAGCTTGTGGATGCGTGCGCCGCATTCGAGGTGGAAGTTGTGCAGCAGGTCGATGATGATGTTCCCGGTCGTGGTGACCATGTCCATGTTCCACGACGCGGCATTGGAATTCATCGGCATCGCGCCGCCGCCGTTGCTGAGGAAGCTGCCGGCGAGCCGCACGTCCTGCATGTCGTGGAACGGGGCCTTCGACACGTCGACGTCCGGCGTCGGGTCGCCGGGGCCGTTGTTGAGCATCGACACGCCGGTCGAGACCAGCTCGACGTGGCCGAGCTCTTCCATGAAGATGCTCGAGACCAGGCTGTAGAACGGCCGCAGCTTCGACTTGTCGCGAAAATTGAAGCTCTGGAACATGTAGTTGCCGAGCGTCGACATCTCGCCGTACTTGCCCCCGAGCAGCTCCTGCAGGGCGGCGGCGGCATTCGGGTCGGGCCTCTTGGGCTGCGGCAGCTCGGCCTGCAGGCGGTCGATCCTCATGAACATGGCACGTCACCTTCTCGCTCGGGGATAGTCCCCGGGAGCATCGATTTAATCCATGATGGGTTCCGCCGACGCAGACTGCCCGGGCGCATCGGTCGCAGGGGGCGGTCCTTCGGAGTGGCGCATCCGCGCCGCAGGGAGCCGGCGCGTGTGGGTGGCGGCGCGAGGGGCCTTGACCGCGGCGCGCCGGCGGGCGCCCCTAGGGAATCGCGCCCGCATCCCGGACACCGAGCACCCGGACCCTATGGCCACCCCGATCGATACCGGCACCATCCTGAACCTGCTGCGCCGCGCGACCGAGACGGTGCGCGCCTCCACCGCCCGCGCCGCCGCGGCCGAGGCCCGGGCCGACCGGCTCAGCCGCGAGGTCGGCACCCTGCTGGAGCGGGTGGAGGAGGCGCTGCAAGCCGCCGCGGACGAGACGGCCGAGGCCCGACAGGCGGCCGCCGAGGCTGAGAGAGCCGCCGCCGAGGCGCAGGGTCAGGCGGGCGCGGCCGAGGCCAAGCTGTCCGCCGAGCGGGCCCGCCTGCGCCGCCTGGAGGAGCGCCTGGCCGAGGTGATGGCCGACGCCGTCGCCGCCCGCGCGGCCGTCGCCGCCGCCGAGGCCGGCCGCGAGGCGGCGGAGCTGCGCCTCGTCCGCATCCGCGCGGCGCTCGTCGACGAGGCGCCGGTGCCCGAGGAGGCGGAGCGGCCGGCGGCCCTGCACTGAGTCCCGACCGCGGACGGGCGGGGCCGGCGCCGACGGCGCTCACCCCGCCTTCGACAACGGATCGGCGATGCTCTCCAGGGACTTGCCCTCCGCATCGACTCCGAGCTTCCATTCCGTCACCGCGGCGATGACGAGGAGCAAAGCCGCCCCTGCGTAGCCCCCGGCGAGCGCCCAGTGCTGGCCGGATTCGATCAGGTGGGTGAACAGCCACGGCGCCATCACACCGCCGGCGCCGGTGCCGAGCGCGTAGAACACCGCGATCGCGAGTGCCCGGGTCTCGAGCGGGAAGATCTCGCTCGCCGTGAGGTAGGCCGAACTCGCGGCCGCCGAGGCGACGAAGAAGATCGCGATCCAGGCGAAGGTCTGCGTCCAGGCGGTGAACAGGTCGAGGCCGAACACCACGGCCGTCGCCATGAGCAGCAGGCCGCTCAGCGCGAAGGTGCCGGCGATCATCCGGCGCCGGCCGATCGTGTCGAAGAAGTGGCCGAGGAGCACGGGCCCTAAAAAATTGCCGATGGCGAGGGGCACCAGGAACACGCCGGCGCGATTCTCCGGCACGCCGTAGAACTTCGCCAGAACGAGCCCGTAGGTGAAGAACACCGCGTTGAACAGGAAGGCCTGGGCGATCATCAGCACCAGGGCCAGGATGCTGCGACCGCGGTGCTTGTGCACCATCGACGAAAAAATCTCGCCAAACCCGAAGCTCTTCTTCGGGTGCACCTCGAGGATGCCCTCGGCCTTCGGGAGCTTTTGGCCGGTCTCGGCCTCGACCGTCCGCTCGATCTCCGCCACAGTGCGCTCGGCCTCCTCCTCGCGGCCGTGGGTGACGAGCCAGCGCGGGCTCTCGGGCACGTAGCGGCGCAGGAACAGGATGCCGAGGCCGAGCACGCCGCCGATGCCGAAGCCGAGGCGCCAGCCGAAATCCGGATCGAGCAGGTTGGGATCGAGGAGCAGCAGCGAGGCGCCGGCGCCGGCCGCGGCGCCGAGCCAGAAGCTGCCGTTGACGATGAGATCGACCCGGCCGCGGTACTTGGCCGGGATCAGCTCGTCGATCGCCGAGTTGATCGCCGCGTACTCGCCGCCGATGCCGAGGCCGGTGACGAGGCGAAACAGCGCGAAGCTCCAGAAATCCCAGGCGAGCGCGCTGGCGATGACGCCGCCGACATAGATCATCAGCGTGGCGTAGAAGACGAGGCGGCGGCCGAACCGGTCGGTGAGCCAGCCGAAGACCAGGGCGCCGACGACCGCGCCGACGACGTAGAACGAGGCCGCCCCGCCGATCTGCTGGATCGTCAGGCCGAGCGCCCGCTTGTCCTGCAACACCGGGCCGATCGCCCCGACGATGGTGACCTCGAGCCCGTCGAGCACCCAGGTGATGCCGAGCGCGACGACGAGGAGCAGGTGGAAGCGGCTCCAGGGCAGCCGGTCCATCCGGGCCGGCACGTCGCTGCGCACCACGCCCGTGCCGGCGTCGCGCGCCGTTCCTGCTGCTGCCGCCACGTTCCATCCTCCCCATTCATCCGTGGCTCACTCAAACCGCAGCGCAGCCGTTGCGTTCCGCACACCTCTCCCGCACACCTCTCCCGTACACTTGGCGAGATCCGCTCCCGCCCCGCCCATGCTCCGCATCGAGTCCCTCCGCCGCGACCGTTTCGGGCCCTTCGACCTCGTGCTGGCCGCGGGCGAGGCCTGCGCGGTCACGGGCCCGTCGGGGGCGGGCAAGAGCGTGCTGCTGCGCATGATCGCCGATCTCGACCCGTCCGAGGGCCGGGTCAGCCTCGACGGGATCGACCGGGAGGCGATGGCCGCACCGCGCTGGCGCCGGCAGGTGACCTACCTCGCCGCCGAAGCGGGCTGGTGGGCCGAGAGCGTGGCCGAGCACTTTTCCGCCGACGCCCCTGCCCGCCTCGACCCGGAGCGGGCGGCCCTGCTCCTGCCGCCGGAGGTGTTCGGCTGGCCGGTGGCGCGGCTCTCCACCGGCGAGCGCCAGCGCCTCGCCCTGCTGCGGGCGCTCGCCGGCGATCCCCGCGTGCTGCTCCTCGACGAGCCGACCGCCTCCCTCGACCCCGCGAGCGTCCGCGGCGCCGAGGCGGTGGTCGAGGCGCGCCGCGCCGCCGGCCTGATCGTCGTCCTCGTCTCGCACGATCCCGCGCAGGTCGCGCGCCTCACCACCCGCCGGCTCGCGGTGGCGGACGGGCGCCCCCTATGATCAGACCGGCATGATTCCGTCGCCCGGCCCCCTCGACCTCGCCCTCGGGGCGGGCTTCGTCCTCGTCAATGCCGCCTTGTCGGCGGCCTTGGGGCTAGGGCTCGCCCGAACGATCCTGGTCGCTTCCTGCCGGCTGGTGGCGCAGCTCACCCTGGTCGGGCTGGTGCTGCGCACGGTGTTCGGCCTCGGGGCGCCGGGACCGGTGGTCGGGGTGGTCGCCGTGATGGCGCTCGCCGCCGCCTACGAGATCGGCGCGCGGCAGGAGCGGCCCCTGCGGGGGCCGTGGCGCTACGCGCTCGGCGGCGTGGTCACGGCGGGGGCGACGGTGGTCGCCGTCGCGGTCGGCCTCGCGGCGTTGCGCCCGCATCCCTGGTGGGATCCGCACGCGCTGATCCCGCTCGCCGGGATCGTGCTGGGCTCGGTGATGAGCGGGATCGCCATCGGGCTCAACGGCTTCACCGGGGCGGTGCGGCGCGAGCGGGCGGGAATCGAGGCGCGCCTGGCGCTCGGCGCCACCCGGGACGAGGCGCTGGCGCCGCTCGTGCGCAGCGCGATCCGGGCCGGGCTGATCCCGGTGCTCAACCAGATGGCGGCGGCCGGATTGATCACGCTGCCGGGGATGATGACCGGCCAGATCCTCGCCGGGCAGGACCCGCAGGGCGCGGCCGCGTCGCAGATCCTGATCCTGTTCCTGCTCGCGGGCGCGAGCGGCCTCGGGGTGACGGGGGCGGTCCTCGCCGCGTCGCGCCGGCTCACCGACGCGCGCCACCGCCTGCGGCTCGACCGGCTGGCGTGATGCTCCCCTTTGGGGTGATGTTCCCCTTGGGGATCAGCCCGGGCTGCGGCCGGTCTCGGCGGCGGCGACGCGGCAGATGTTGCGGGCCGGGCCGAGCTCGGCGAGCGGGGTCTGCTGAGGGTTACGCGCGACCCGGACCGGGTGCGAGGTCCAGCGGGCGCTGCCGGCCGAGCCGGACTGAGCTTGAGCGAGCTGGGTCGCGGCGGAGGGGACCCGGCGCGGGGTCGCGCCCTCGCGGTCGTACCACGGGCGCTTCTCGTAGAAGGCGTTGCCGCCCGCCAGCGCCACGTAATGCATGTTGCGGTAGGAGAAGGTGTAGCCGGCGGTGTGGAAGAACATCGCGCCGCCGACCTTCTCGTGGCGCTCGCCGGCGAGGATCGCGTCGGCGACCTGCACGGCCTTCTCGCGCTCCTTGTCGCGCATCGGCTTGTGCAGCACGCCGGCGGCGAACTGGCGCTTCTGGCCGACGACGCCGCAGATCGAGTTCGGGTAGGCCGGCGCCTCGAGCCGGTTCATCACCACGGTCCCGACCGCGAGCAGGCCCTCCTCGCTCGAGCGGTTGGACTCGAAGTACATCGCGCGGGCGAGGCAGTCCCGGTCGGCGCTGGTGACGGCGGCGAGCTGCTTGCGGTCCGGAAGGCTTCCCGTCGTGTCGACCCCGGCCGGCATCAGGCTGCAGGCACCGAGATGCGGCGCCGTGGCGAGAACCGCCAGGGCGGCGGTGATGGGGAAAGTCCGGTTCCGCGTCATGCAGGCCCCTGTCGTGCATTGCCGGGCACGGCCGGAATGGCCGCGCTTCAGGTCAAGCTTGGGGCGGAATGTGGCGAAGGCGGGGCACGGATACGGTTCGTAAACCAATCATCCCGCCCGCCAGTCAGATACAAGCGACGTGATGCAAACGGGAAACACCGCCGGCTCACCATCGCGGTCCCGGCCTAAAGGACCCGGAACGGCGGCACGATCACGGCCCGATCATGGCCAGTCGAGGGCAGCGCGGCCGTGTGGCGACGACGCCTCGGGCCCGCTTCCGCGCCGGTTCCGGCAGTCCGGCGGCGATGTCGCGAGACCCGGCCTTCCGCCCTGATCGGCCGGGGACAGGGGGACGAAGTCGAGGCCGGCCGGCGAGACCTCGCGGCGCAGGCCCATGTCGCGCAGCAACCTGTCGTCGAGGCCGGACAACCGCGTGCGGTCGCGGCGGTGACGCAGGTGTCGGGCCAGGCCGCCCTCCCCGGGCGGGCCGCTCCCGGGGGCGCTCGGGCGGCGGAGGACGAGGAGGCGGCGAATCAGCGGCGGCATGGCGGGCGGCTTCCGGTGGGGACGGGGCGATCCTCGCCCGCCCACCGGGCCGCGTGCTTCGGCCCCGGCCGAAGCGGCGCCTGCCTTATGATTCGGCCGGGGCCGAAGCGTCGGGCCTCGCCCTGCTCTAGACGATGAGGAATGGAAGGTGAGGAATTCGCGGGGCCTGCCCCGAGGATCCTCCTTGAGGACCCTGCGTGAGGAGCCCGTCATGGTGACCATCTCCGCCTTCGCCCGCACCGCCGCCCTGGTGGGCGATCCGGCCCGCGCCGGCATGCTGGCCGTGCTGATGGACGGACGGGCGCTGACCGCGTCGGAGCTCGCCCGCGCCGCCGGCGTGACGCCGCAGACCGCCAGCGGCCATCTCGCGCAGCTCGCGGAGGCCGGCCTCCTCACGGTCGCGCGCCAGGGGCGCCACCGCTACCACCGCCTCGCCTCCCCGGCGGTGGCGCGGATGCTGGAGGGCGTGATGGCGGTGGCGGCCGGCGCGACGCCGGCCCCCGCCCGGCCGTCCACCCGGTCTCCCGGCCCCCGGGACGCCGCCCTGCGCGAGGCCCGGACCTGCTACGACCACCTCGCCGGCCGCCTCGCCGTCGCGATGGCGGATTCCCTCGTGGCGCGCGGCGCGGTCGAGCTCGGCGAGGATGGCGGCGCTCTCACGCCGGCGGGAGAGGACTTCCTGCGCGGCCTCGGGGTCGATCTCGCCGCGGCGTCCTCCGGACGGCGGGTCTTCTGCCGTCCCTGCCTCGACTGGAGCGAGCGCCGGCCCCACATCGCCGGCGCCCTCGGCGCGGCCCTGCTGGCGACCTGCCTCGACCGCGACTGGCTGCGCCGGAGCGAGGGCAGCCGGGCCGTCGCGGTGACGCCCGCCGGGCGCCTCGCCCTGGGCCGGGCCTTCGGCTACGGGCGGCCTTGCGCCTGCGGCGACGCGGCCTGACCGTCTCACGCCGCCGGCAGGGCGTCGTCCGCCGCGGGCGTCGTCCGCGGCGCCAGGGGACCGTCGAGGGGAACGTTGCCGCGGCCGGTGCGGCGGCGCTCCGTCGCCTCCCGCATGAGGGTGTGCGCGTACTCGGTCAGGGTGTCGCCGAGATCGGCCAGGGCGTCGGCGGTGCTCTCCTGGACGTTGGTGGCGTGGCAGGCCACGTCCACCAGGCCCTCCATCATGCCGACGATCTCGCTGAGCGCCCGGACCAGGGGCGGCAGGATATCGGCCATCTCGTCGATCGTCGGCGGGGTGCGGCTGGTCATGATTTCTCTCCTCTCTCGGTGTCTCTCGCGCCGTCGCCTGCGCGGCATCTCGGGGGGCGCGTCAGGCCATCAGGTAGGTCGGCGAGGTGGGAGCCAGGACCGAGGCCTTGGTGCCCCGGATCTCCTGCAGCTTGCGCAGGGTGCGGGCGTCGAAGCGGGCGTCCACCGCGATGATGCGCTCGCCGTCGATCTCCGCCGGCACGCCGAGCGGCACTGCCCGGAAATGCAGCTGGAGGACGTGCAGCAGGTAGAGGATCGGCATCTGGGCGAGGAAGCCCGTCACCCCGTTCTCCAGGCCCCACTCGACGATGCCGGTCATCACCTCGAGGGTGACCGGATGGTTCTTGCCGCGGGTGCGGTGGCTCGGCGCCACCGCCTGGCGGGTCCATTCCCAGATCTGCGGCCCGGCCGGCCGGTCGCCCTCGCACAGCTCCGGCAGCACGTCCGAGAGCAGGTGCGGCCGGGTCGTCGGCAGGAGCCGGCTGTAGCCGATCACGTGGCCGTTCTCGATCGCCAGGAAATGGGCGGCGTAGGCGGTGTCGAACTGGTCGATCTCGCGCCCGTCCGGGCGGCGCAGGGCGCTCCACCCCTTCTCCTCGACGAAGACCTTGTGGCGCAGGCGCCAGACCTCCTCCATCTCGGCGGCGTAGCGATCCTGGTTGGCGGCGGTGACGACGTGGATCATGGGAAAGGGCTCCTGGTCTCGGACCCTTTGTCCATGCTCCGACGGCTCGGCCGTACTGGGGAATTCCCTAGGAATCCCGTCCCGGGCGGGCTCGCGCGGCGCGGCGGGCCGGCCCTGTCGGCCACGCAATCCCGGGCCGGCCCTGCCGGCCACGCAATCCACCGCGGCGCGAACCCGGAGGCCAGGCTTGGTGTTGACCCTCCGGAATGAGCCGGAGAGGTCGAATGTCGATGCCGTTGACCCGCACCATCGCCCTGGCGGCGGCCGTCGCGCTTCTGGCGCCCGTCGGGCAGGCGAGTGCGCAAGGGACCGAGCGGCAGCGCCTGGCCTGCATGACGGACGCCATGACGCTGTGCGCGAACGACGTGCCCAACACGCGGCGCATCGAGGCATGCCTGCGCCGGAACTATGCCAGCGTCAGCTCGCCCTGCCAGGGGGAGCTCGACGCGGCCCGCGCCGGCGGCTCCGATGCCGCCGGGAGCGCGGGCCCGTCCCGCCGCTGACCGGCCCTCGCTCGTCCTCCGGGACGAAATCCGCACCTCCGGTCGCGACGTCACGGTGGCGAGAGCCCGGTCCGCGGGATAAGCTCGGGACGTACGGCGCCGGCGGGATCAACCCGCCGGCGACCGCGCGCACGGGAGGACGCTCATGGTGGAGACCGAGAACTGCTCGCGGCGGGTGCTGCTGGCGGGCCTGACGGTGGGTCTGGCGATGCCGGCGCTGGCGGCCGGGACGGGAACGGCGCAGGCCGCGGACGAGAGCGAGGCGGTGGCCCGCCAGCTCGAGGCCCTGCGCGTCGCGATCGTGGAGGGCGACGCCAAGGCGCTCGACGCCCTCACCCATCCGCAGATGAGCTACGGCCATTCCAGCGGCCGCAAGATCGAGACCAAGCCCCAGTTCATCGCCAGCCTCGCCGGCAAGACCAACTACAAGTCTCTGACCTTCTCCGAGCAGTGGATCCAGGTCGTCGGCGACAACGCCATGGTCCGCCACGTCTGGGACGGCGCCGACATCCTGCCCAACGGGGAGACCGGCCGCTCCTACATCGCGGTGCTGCAGGTCTGGCTCAAGGACGGGGGCCAGTGGCGGCTGCTCGCCCGGCAGAGCACCCCGCTCAAGCCCGCCTGAGGAGATCCGGCGAGGAGATCTGGCAAGCAAATCCGGAACGACGGCCAAGCTCGGGCGTTTCCGCTCGCCGCACCGATGCCCGGTCGCGGCGGAGCGGGAGCGTGGGCGGTGCGGTCCGAGCGGCAGGTGAGCACGATCAGGCTGGTGGTCGAGGCCGTCCGCCTCGCCAGCACCCTGGCCGTCAAGGAGATCACGCTGTTCTCCGACGAGGTCGACCGGATCGTCCGGGTCGTCTCGGGCTGGGCCCTGTGGGGCGGCGCGATCCTGCTCTTCGCCTGCGTCAGCGGGTTCCTGCTGCTGATGGCCCTGGTGAAGGGGCTCGCGGCGCTGATCGGCTCGGAGGCGGTCGCCGCGGTGATCGGGGCGGCGCCCTTCGCCCTCGCGGCCGCCCTGCTGACGTGGTGGGGCCTGCGGAAGATGGACCTGCGGCGGTAGAGCATCCTCTGACGACGCAGATCACACTCCGCCGCAACAGGTCCTTGCAAGCGAACCTTCGTCGCAAGGCTCCCTGTCCCGGATCTCCTTCCGCTGATGCTGCTCTCGTCCGGGACATGATGTGCAGCGAAGGACGAGCTGTCTGACCGACAGGCGTCAGCTGTATCATCGACCGGTAGCTAGGATTGCCGCAGCGGCGGGGATCATGCGCCAAAGGGCGGCACGTGCTGCGCGGGGGCGGTGTCGCAGCCCGGCCATCCATCCTCCGAGAGGACGCGCAAAATCGCGGTCATGCGCCGCAAGCATGGCCGTTGTGCGATGCAATCGATTGCCTTGTGCGCCGCAACATGAGAAACCGTTCTCGCACCGTCGCGATGGCGTCGCGGCGGTGCAGCCCTCTTTGGGCGTTTCCTCCCTAGACTTCGGGCCGCCTCGCAAGGGCGGCCTTTTTTCTGTCCGGACGGGTTCATACCGGA